>DQTL01000055.1 GCA_015662775.1 Lutibacter sp. | reverse complement strand
TAAAAGAAACTAAATATATAAAAGCAAATAATCAAAAATTAGATTATCCAAAAAAGCTTCAAAAAGCTT
Organism: Lutibacter sp.; assembly: GCA_015662775.1. GTDB lineage: Bacteria > Bacteroidota > Bacteroidia > Flavobacteriales > Flavobacteriaceae > DQTL01. Next base: position 2,467 of record DQTL01000055.1, on the reverse strand, counting down.
CAGAATTAACTATAACCTATGTACAACCATTAAATATTAATAGGCTAGTCGGTTAACTCCTCCTACGATATAATAATGCATGAATTCGCCAGAAGATGAAAATATAGATACAGTATTGATTGCAGGAAAAGATTATCCACGAACATATAGAGAATTTGTAACGATGTTTCCAGATAATGAAAGTTGTACAAACTATTTAAAAAAACTACGATGGGATGATAATTTTATCTGTCCTAAATGTGGTGCATCTTCTACCCCATGGTACCAAACACATAAACGACTTGTGTGTCCTCATTGTCGCTATCAAACTACTGTTACAGCAGGAACAATTCTTGATAGAACAAGAACACCTTTAACAACATGGCTAGAGGCTGCTTGGCATGTAACAACTGCAAAAAATGGTATGTCAGCTACAACTATCGAACGAACATTAGGAGTTTCATACCGAGTTGCATGGACAATGCTTCAGCGTTTTAGAGTAGCTATGGTGCGCTCAGAAAGAGAAATGCTTTCAGGAATAGTAGAAGTTGACGAAACACTTGTTGGAGGTGTTGACAAGGGAGGTAAGAGAGGTCGTGGCTCTCAAAAAAGCATTGTAGTTATCGCTATAGAATTACATAAGCCAAAAGGTTTTGGGCGAATAAGAATGCGTTTTATTCCTGATGCTTCAAGTAAGAGTCTCACAAATTTTATTAGTGATGTAATAGAGTTTGGTAGTATTGTTCATACTGATGGTTGGAGAGGATACAATGATTTAAAATCTCTTGGTTACACTCACAAAGTAACTGTCGTATCTACCTCTAAAGATCAGGCTCATGTTTCTATGCCTGGAGTTCACAACATTGCTGCACTATTAAAACGTTGGATTCTTGGTACACATCAAGGAGCATTTTCAACATATCATCTGCAGGCATATTTGGAAGAATTTACTTTTCGATTTAATCGTAGACTCTCCAAACATAGAGGACTTGTGTTTAGGAGACTTTTAGAGCAAGCTGTAGAAACATCTCCGATTACAGAAAAAGATGTGACATATGGGTACAATTGGAACAAGGAGGAGTTAACCGACTAGCCTATTAAATTTATATCATAAGTTTTGGACAACTATCCTGACATAGGGGGTTTGAATCTTTGTTGGCATTTTTTTAAATTAAAATTTAAAAATAAAATAATCCAAGAGCAGATTATTTTAATACTCTTTAAAAGAACCAACTAGCCGTGGTTATATAGAGTAAAGTCTTTGTCTAACCATAAAATATGGAATGCACCATTTGAACATCGATAACCTACCATTGGTGCTTGAGTCCAAAATCTAAATGCCATAAGTTTAATATCTTCAGATAAATGATCTACACTATCACCTTTAATGGCTTTTTTATCAATAAACTCATAACCTAGTCCACTCTTTGTTGCTTTTGTTTTTAAATCTTGCCAACTTAATTGTCCGATTTTTGATAACTTTAAAGCTAATGAGGATCTTTGTTCTTGGCTACAAGTATCAATGTGATATTTCCCATTTCTCATATTGAAAAATGAGAAGACTGGTTTTTCAAATGCTTTTACTTGAGGTGCAACTTCTGTAGTTTTAATTTGATTCGAGTTTCTACTTTGTTTTTTAATAGCCATAAGATTGTATTAATCTTCAATTTGTGTTTTAAAATATTCTGTTAATAATTTTTTATTAATTACAGAACCTATTATTGTTCCATTTTTTGTTGTTTCAACCCAAGGTCTTTCTTCATGTGTCATATTTCTTAACATCCATGCAGAAAATTGTCCAAATGTATTATAAACTTCTTTCAACATCTCTTTTTGCTTTTGTGTAAAAATATCAATATCAAAGCTTTCAAAGTTTGGTTCAATTGCCCCTCTGCCAAATGATTTAAATTTATGATATAGTTCTGGAACAACTGGTCCGTGTTCCCATGCCCTAATTTCTTCACTAAATAATTCTTCATCAAACATAGCTAAGTGAATACCTTGAGCATAGTAAACTAGCTTTTGCATTTTTAAATTTGAAATTAAATCACCAGCATCTTCATCGATTGCTGATAAAAAGAAATTTGCAACATCAATTGGCTGTACTTTTTTCATAATAATCTCCTTGTATAATACGAATTGTATCAGAATATATCATATATCTAATTGAAAGAAGAGAACTACAGTTTACTCACTATAAAACAACTCACCCTCAGTCTTATCAACAAACTCATACTTAATAGTACTAGCAAGTCCATCTTCAAGTTTAACAGGTCTAACAAATCCACTTTTTTCTATGCTTGTATCAAACATACTGTCACTACAAAATTTCTTGACTCTTATGGAACTCACTGTAAATTTTTTACCTGTGATTAATGCAGCTAAATCAAACAGTTTTCCGATACTATACCCTATACTAAAAGGCATTCTAAAACCTACTTTTTCCTCTTTTCCAAGTGCTTTGTTTACATTTTTCACTAATGTATTC
>DQTL01000011.1 GCA_015662775.1 Lutibacter sp. | reverse complement strand
TTCAGGAAACGAAACTGGTTCTGCTTTAATAGATGCTATAAAATTAGAAAGAAGACTTGAGTTATTTGCTGAAGGTCATAGATTTTTTGATTTAAAAAGATGGGGGAATTCAGTATCTAGATCTACAACTGATGGTGAATTTTCTGATGGTACAGGTACTCCTGTTCCTGCTGCATTTACAAATATGGCAAGTGGAAGTCACTTATTTCAATTTCCAATACCTCAAAGTGAACGTGATGTTTTTCCTGGTTTAGAACAAAACCCTGGTTATTAATTAATATTTAAAATATAAAAAAATGAAAAAATTAATTTATTTATTCGTAGTAATTACTACATTATTTTCATGTGTCATTGATGACCATGTTGAAGATAACAATTATACTGGTGATTTACAAACGTATTTCACAGGACCAACATTAAACAAAGATGTTGTAGTTTCTGCAACCTCTAGCTCATTGGTTATGGTAGAAGTTGGATCAACTGAAACATCTAGTTCTAACAGAACTTATTCAATTACAGTAGATGATTCTTCTACTGCCGTTTTGGATCAAGATTATTCTTTTAGTAGTAGTGATGTTGTTATTAATTCAGGCGAAAATGTTGGCTATTTTGAATTCAATTCATTGTTTAACACTATGTCTGACGAATCTGTTTTGGTTTTAAACTTAATTGAAGTATCTGATTATGTTTCAACGTTTAAAAATCAAATTACAATTAATCTGAGCAAAGCTTGTGGACCATCTTTTGTATCTTCATTAGTTGATGGAACGACATATAGTGTAACAACTACTTATGGTTTTCATGATTTCTTACCAGATTATTCAACAAACACGGCTATTGTTCAAATTACTGATTTAGGAGGTAATATGTTTTCATTCTCTGATTTCTCAGGAGGTTTATATAGCACTGGTCTTTATGCTTCGGCATATGGAACTGGAGGTGCAGATAACACATTAACGTTTACCGATGAATGTAATAAAATTGTATGGGAAGGTCAAACAGATCCATGGGGAGATATCTTACCGATAAATGGAGGTGTAAATAAGATAGATGTGACATCAGGTGTTATAACAATTTCTTGGACTTGTACTGGATATGGTGAAAATGGTGTTTCTGTCTATACACCTCAATAATAATAATTAAATAATACTAAAAATGAAAATAATATATAAAATAATAACTGTTATAGTTTTATTAGCATCATTTGCGTCTTGTGACAACAAATTAGAATCTAATGATTACTACATGGCAGATAGAGCTGCATTTATACAGTTTCAACAGAATGAAGATAACTTTTTAATTAAAGAAGATATTGAAAATGTATACGATGTAAAAGTGAGAATTACAGGTATGCAAGATAATGATGCTACATATGCTGTAACAATTGACCCTGCATCAACGGCTGTTGAAGGGGTAGATTTTGATATTGCTGGTTTATCATCTAGTATAAGTGCAGGAAATCTTTTTGATGCAATACAAGTTACTGGATATTACGATGCTGCATCTTTAGAAGGTAAATCATTAATTCTTAACATTGAATCAAATGATGTACATATTGGTGTTATTAATAAATTTGAGTTGACATTAATGAAGTTTTGTCCAATTGAAGCCGATTTTACTGGTACTTACGTAATTTCTAAAGTATCTGGTGGTTTAGATGGTTTCTTTGAATTCACTCCAATCTGGGGAGATGGTACTCAAGTAGATATTACTGTTGGTGATACAGAAACGGAAAGAGCTTTCTCTGCTTCATATTATCCAGCTCTAGGCTCATTTCCTGCTTCTGATTTAAAATTCTCACTAATATGTGGTAATACTATTATGAGCGAACATTTAAGTTCAGTATCTTGTGATGGTGGAGTTACGCCTTTAGGTGTTGCTCCTTCTACAACTGGTAATGCAACATATTCTTTTGATGATGACACTACATTCAATATAATTTTTACTGAAAATCAACTTGGTGCATGTGGAGAAGTAGCTGTAACTACAGAGTATATGTTTACTAAAATGTAATAAGATTTTATTCTTAATAAAAAAGACTGCCACATGGCAGTCTTTTTTTGTTAAAAATATTACCAAATTAAAAAAAAAATGTATTTTAGACAAATATTTAAATTTAAACAAATGAGATATCAATTTATAATTTTAGCACTATTAATTACTGTATTTTCTTTTTCTCAAACTGAAAAAGAAATTGAAAAAATAATCGAAAATTACGATCTTAATAAGATTGAAAAATTATCAAAAGAATTAACAGAAATATACAAAGCCGATAAAAAAGAGGCTATAAGATTAGCTGAAAAGAATAATTGGCCATTAATAATTAAAAGTGATTCGAGCTATAAAGAATTAATGCGAGTAGAAAATGGTTATCCTATATACTATACAATACACAATTCAATAGCAGCGAAGTCTACACGAGCACATACTTTACATAACGGAGGTTTATTAGGTTTAAATTTAGAAGGTCAAAATATGACGGCTTATGTGTGGGATGCTGGAATAGCAAGAGCTACACATCAAGAATATGATGGTATAGGTGGAGACAATAGATTCACTTCTGGAGATGGAAATGTGCCAACACACTTTCATGCTGCGCATGTTACAGGTACTATTATAGCATCAGGAGTAGCTGCTACGGCTAAAGGTATGGCTCCACAAGCATCTGCTATTGGCTATTATTGGGATAACGATATTGCTGAAGTTTCTACAGCAACAGCTAATGGTATGCTTTTATCCAATCATTCCTATGGTTTACCTATTACAATACCTTCATGGAAGATGGGTGCGTATAATTCAGGAGCTAGAAGTTTTGACCAAATTATGTATAACGCCCCCTATTATTTATTAGTTTGTGCAGCGGGTAATGATGGACAAGATAGTACGTCTAATACGGATCCCTTAGAAGGGCAATCAAGTTATGATAAACTAACTGGTGATCATACAACTGCAAAAAACAGTCTAGTCGTTGCAAATGCAAATGATGCCATAATAGATGTAACTGATGCACATCTAATTTCCGTTTCAATTAACCCTACAAGTAGTCAAGGGCCAACAGATGATTTAAGAGTAAAACCGGATATAACAGGTAATGGAACTCAATTATATTCAACATATGATGGTTCTGACTCTGATTACAATAGTATATCAGGAACATCTATGGCTTCTCCAAATGTTATGGGAACACTTTTATTATTACAACAGTATTATAATAATCTTAATGGTAATTATATGAAAGCAGCTACCTTAAAAGGTTTAACGCTTCACACGGCAGATGATTTATTGGGTCCAGGGCCAGATTCTGAATATGGATGGGGATTATTAAATGCAAAAATGGCAGCAGAAGTAATTTCTAATAATGGTGTAGGATCTATTATTCAAGAATTAACACTTAACCAAGGTGAAACTTACACAGTGGATGTACAATCTGATGATGTTAATAGCCTACTCGCTTCGATTTCATGGACAGATCCAGCAGGAATAGCAGTTACTGGAACGATAAATTCTCCTACACCTGTATTGGTTAACGATTTAGATATTAGAATTACACAAAGTTCAAATACATATTTACCATACAAGTTGTTATCGGTAAATACAAATGGACTTGGTGATAATATTGTAGATCCATACGAAAGAATAGATGTCAACAATCCAACAGGTACTTATACAATAACTGTAACACATAAAGGTACACTATCATCTGGACAACAAAACTTTTCATTAATAGTTTCAGGCGTACAATATAGTGCCGGCTGTACTGCTATAATTCCAACAAATATTATCGCTTCTGATATCGTGTTTTTCACCTCTAACGTTACTTGGGATGTAGTTCTTAACGCAACTTATGAAGTTCGATACAGAGAACTATATACAACAACTTGGACTACATTTACTACAACTTCATCAAGTAAAGCTATTTCAGGCCTTGACGCAAGTAAAACATATGAAATTCAAGTTAGAAGTATTTGCACAAATGATAATAGTACTTCTGATTATTCTAGTTCAATACAAGTCGGAGCCGCAGCAGGAGTAAAGGATTATCTGTATGATTTTATAATATACCCAAACCCAGTTAAAGATATTTTAACTATTGAAGGTGTTGATATAATTACAAATGTAACTTTATTCAGTTTATTAGGTCAAAAAGTATTGGAAGCTTCTCCAAATAAAGCTACAATGAAACTAGATATGAGTAATCTAAATAATGGTACATATTTTGCAAAAATCACTATTAATGGTGCTAGTCAAACTATTAAAATAATTAAATAATATATTTATATATAGTAAAAACCACCTTAAAAAAGGTGGTTTTTTTTTTGTATATAATTAAGATAAACATCTTACATTTGCAGCATGCAAAATACAGAATACATTTTTGGAATTAGAGCAATTATTGAAGCTATCAATTCTGGTAAAGAATTAGAGAAAGTTTACCTACAAAAGGAACTTAAAGGAGCTTTAATGAATGAACTTAATGGTGTTATTAGAAGTAATAAAATTGCGAATAGTTATGTGCCAATAGAAAAGTTAAATAAACTTTCTAAGTA
>DQTL01000149.1 GCA_015662775.1 Lutibacter sp. | reverse complement strand
TTTTGTATCTTTAACCTTGTGAAAAACAATGTTTTAGAAATAATACTATTGTCTATTTTGGCTTTTGGAATATATATTTCAACACAAGTCTCTTATTTGCATTTTACAAAAGAAGTAACATGCGAAAAATTTCTAGATATTCCTATCTGTTTTATTGGATCTTTCTATTTTATATTTTTATTTCTATTACAAGTTTTAAAAAAGAATATTTCATTTTTTATCTTTTTAGGTGCAGGATTAGCATTATCAACTTACGCTTCCTTAGGATATCTATTACATCGATTCGATTGTGTTTCTAGTTACATTGATATACCTGTTTGTTATATTACTCTTGTAGTTTTTTTGTTGACTATGTTATTTAAATTCAAGCAACTTAAAAAGAGTGCTAGTTGATTTATAATTTTTTCTGTTTTATTGTTTTAATGAAGTATTCCTAGCTATTTTTCTATTATCTTGCAATTGAAAAACAAAGAATATGCTACACAATCCTTTAGTCGAAATTCAAACTTACGAATTTGAAGAATTATCTTTTAAACAACTCATGCAGAATAGGATACACAATGTTTTAATTGTGTGTTCTAGTTATGATTATTACTTATTAGAAGAAGATGGACGTATTGATGAACAAATTTTTAACGAGTATACAGCATTAAATTTACGGTATCCTCCTAGTTTTTTACATGCATCTTCAGCCTCTGAAGCCTTACTTTTAATAGAATCAGAAAATATTGATTTAGTCATCACCTGGGTAGATGCAAGTGTAAAATCCTTTGAAATAGCTAGTGAAATAAAAGATTCTTTTGCTTCTATTCCCATTGCTGCATTAAGTCATTATTCAGAAGAACTTCGCAAGTTATTAATTGATGATCAATCAGATACAATTGATTTTGTCTTTCATTGGAGTGGTAATATTAACATATTTTTAGCCATCATAAAACTTGTTGAAGACCGGATGAATGCAGAAAAGGATATCAATGAGATTGGTGTTAATGCTATCTTATTAGTTGAAGATTCCTTACGATTTTATTCACAATACTTACCTATAATATACAAAGTAGTACTAAAACAAACTGAATCATTTATCCATGAAGGTCTTAACCAACACCGAAAAATGATTTCTAAAAGAGGTCGCCCCAAAATACTTTTGGCCACTAATTACGAAGAAGGAATAGAACTTTTTGAAAAATACAAAGACAATTTATTAGGTATTATCTCAGATGTATCTTATTATAAAGATGGTGTCAAAAACAGTAATTCAGGATTTCTTTTATTAGAATATGTTAGAAAATACTTTAAGTATTTTCCTGTCTTAATTCAATCTTCTGAAATAAAAAATAAAAAAATTGCTAAAAAAGCAAAAGCTCAATTTTTATATAAGTACTCTGACACTTTAGGAAGGGATATAAAAAAATACATTACAAAATATTTCTCATTTGGAAATTTTGAATTTTGGGATCCTAAACAAAAAGAAGTAGTCGGAAAGGCAAAGGATTTAAGAGATTTTCAAAAACATTTATCAAACATCTCAATTGATGCTTTAGTTTACCATGCTAAACGTAATGACTTTTCTAAATGGTTACAATCACGTGCTTTATTTTCACTTGCCCGACTTTTTTCAAAAATAGATTTTGAAAATTTCGGTAACCAAGAAGAGCTACGAGAATTTCTAATCAAATCGGTACGTGCCTTTAGAATTGATCGTTCAAGAGGCGTGATTGCCAAATTTGACAAAGATCATTATGATGAGTATTTAGTTTTTTCAAGAATAGGTGATGGAGCTCTTGGAGGTAAAGGACGTGGTCTTGCCTTTATAGACATGTTTTTAAAGAGGCATCGGCTTTCTAAAAAGTTTAAGGATGTTAGTATTTCCATTCCGCGAACAGTGGTTTTAAGCACAGATGTTTTTGATGATTTTATGGAGGAACACGATCTTTTTAGCTATGTGGCTCAAAAAAAAGATGATGAAGCTATTTTAAATAAGTTTATTTCAAAATCATTACCAACAAATGCCTTAGCCGAAATAAAAGCTTTTTTAGAAACTTCTAACACGCCCATTGCCATACGTTCATCAAGTGTGTTAGAGGATTCATTATACCAACCTTTTGCGGGTATATTTGCTACTTATATGGTACCTGATGCACAAATAGATGTACTCTTAGAAATGGTCAGCAATGCTATAAAATCAGTAATGGCTTCCGCTTTTTATAAAAACAGTAAGGCCTATATCAAAGCAACTTCTCACTCTATTGAAGAGAGTAAAATGGCCATAATTTTACAGGAAGTCATTGGCAAAGAATATGAAGATGTGTATTATCCAAATATTTCGGGTGTTGCTAGATCCATAAATGTGTACCCTATTGGTAGCGAAAAAAGTGAGGAAGGTATTGTCAATATTGCACTAGGTTTAGGTGAAATTATTGTAGGTGGTGGTCGTACTTTACGTTTTTCTCCTGCACATCCAAAAAAGATTTTACAATTATCTAATCCAGGAACAGCACAACGAGAAACACAAAAGTATTTTTATGGACTTGACACCAACCCAGAAAGCTATCATGTTTCTATGCGAGAAGAAGTAAATAAAAAGAAAATTAGTTTACGTAAAGCCAAAAACCATGGTTCTTTAAAATTTGT
>DQTL01000072.1 GCA_015662775.1 Lutibacter sp. | reverse complement strand
TTCAACTAATATACTGAAAACCAATGTTTTAACCTAATTTTTTAACACTTAATTTGTTGATATTCAATGAATTAAATTTTTGTCATGTACTAAAAATAATACATTAGTATTTTTTTTGTTACTTTTGCAAACTAAATGAATTTTACAGCAACTCAAATAGCAACCCTGCTCAACGGCGAAATAGTTGGAGATAAATTGGTCTCAGTCAATAAGCTTTCTAAGATCGAAGAAGGAGAAAAAGAATCAATTTCATTTTTATCTAACGATAAATATGAAAAGTATATTTATACCACGAAAGCTTCAATCGTTATAATAAACAAATCGTTTCTTCCTACTAAAGAGATTCAACCTACTTTAATAAAAGTCGATGATGCGTATATTGCTTTCACACAACTTCTAGAGTTTTACAATCAAAATAAAAATAATAAAACAGGTGTTGAAAGTCCCAGTTTTATTAGTAAATCAGCTAAAATAGGAGAGAACCATTACATTGGTGCCTTTGCTTATATTGGAGAAAATGTAAAAATTGGAGAGAATGTAAAAATATATCCGCACGTATATATTGGAGATCAAGTTAGTATAGGAAATAACACAACATTATATGCTGGAGTTAAAGTTTATTCAGAAACAATTATAGGTAACGACTGTGTTCTTCATTCAAATGCTGTAATTGGTTCAGACGGTTTTGGTTTTGCACCAACCGAAAATGATGACTTTACAAAAATACCTCAAATAGGTAATGTTATCATAGGTAATAAAGTAGAAATTGGAGCCGATACAACCATTGACAGAGCAACACTTGGAAGTACTCAAATAAAAAATGGTGTGAAATTAGATAACCTCATTCAAATAGCTCACAATGTAGTAGTTGGTAAAAATACTGTTATAGCAGCTCAAACAGGAATTGCAGGTTCTACAAAAATTGGTGAGAATTGTATGATAGGTGGCCAAGTTGCCATAGCGGGTCATTTAGAAATTCCTAATAGAACTAAAATAGGAGCTAAAAGTGGAATAGCCGGTAGCCCTAAAAAAGAAGGACTAACCTTACAAGGTTCACCTGCTATAGATATTAGAAATTTTTTCAGGTCATCCGCAGTATTTAAACAATTACCCGAACTAAAAAGACAGTTAGATATATTAACCAAAAAAATTAACAACAACTAAAAATGCCTAACCAAAATACAATTAAGAAGGATATAACCATCAAAGGGATTGGTTTACACACGGGTAAAGAAGTTACCATGACGTTTAAACCAGCACCTGTTAACCATGGTTATGCTTTTGTAAGAGTTGATTTAGAGGGTTCTCCAGTTATTGAAGCCAATGCAAGGTTTGTAACCAGTACTGTACGTGGCACAAATCTAGAAAAAAATGGTGTAGTTATCAATACTTCAGAGCATGTTTTAGCTGCGGCTGTAGGCTTAGAGATTGATAATTTAATCATTGAAGTAAACTCGTCTGAACCACCGATAATGGATGGTTCATCAAAATTGTTTATTGAAGCCTTAGAATCAGCAGGTATTGATGAACAGGATGTTGAACGTGATGAATACATAGTAAAGGAAATTATCACCTGTAAAGATGAAGAAACAGGTAGTGAAATTATGCTCATGCCTTCTGATGAATACCAAATAACTACAATTGTAGATTTTGGCAGCAATATTATTGGAACACAAAATGCTACATTATCAAGCATTTCAAATTTTAAAGAAGAAATAAGTGAAGCTAGAACATTTAGTTTTTTACATGAATTAGAAACCCTTTTAGATCATGATTTAATAAAAGGAGGTGATTTAAACAATGCTATTGTATATGTAGATAAAGAGATTTCTGATAAAACTTTAGAAAAGTTAAAAAAAGCTTTTAACAAAAAAGATATTGCTGTTAAACCCAACGGAATACTTAATAATCTTGATTTACGTTGGCCCAATGAACCTGCTCGTCATAAACTATTAGATGTTATTGGAGATTTAGCATTAGTAGGAAGCAGAATAAGAGGAAAGGTGTTTGCAACAAAACCAGGACATAAAATAAATACAGCTTTTGCTAAAAAATTAGCAAAAATTATACAATTAGAAAAAAGAAATAAAGTACCAAGTTTTGATCTAAGTAAACCTCCTTTGATGGATATTCATCAAATCATGGATATTTTACCGCATAGACCACCATTTCTACTAATTGACAGAATTTTAGAGCTTTCAGATCATCATGTAGTTGGAATGAAAAATGTGACCATGAATGAACCCTTTTTTGTGGGACATTTCCCAGGTGCACCGGTAATGCCAGGTGTGCTTCAAATTGAAGCTATGGCACAAGCTGGTGGAGTTTTAGTTTTGAATACGGTTCCAGACCCAGAGAATTACTTAACTTTATTTATGAAAATGGATAATGTTAAGTTTAAACAAAAAGTACTACCAGGTGATACTTTTATTTTTAAAGCGGAGCTAATGTCTCCTATAAGAAGAGGTATCTGTAACATGCAAGCCTATGGCTATGTTAATAATAAATTAGTTGTTGAAGCTCAATTAATGGCTCAAATAGCACGAAGAAAAGAAGCAGAATAGTTATGAATCAACCCTTATCATATGTAAACCCTGGAGCAAAACTAGCTAAAAATGTAGTTGTAGAACCTTTTACGAATATTGAAAATAATGTTGAGATTGGTAGTGGAACTTGGATAGGTTCTAACGTTACCATAATGGAAGGTGCTCGTATTGGCGAAAATTGTAGAATCTTTCCAGGAGCTGTAATTTCAGCGATTCCTCAAGATTTAAAATTTGAAGGTGAAGACACACTTGCTGTGATTGGAGATAATGTGACCATTCGAGAATTTGTTACTGTAAATAGAGGAACAAAAGCATCTGGAGAAACAAGAATCGGTAATAATTGTCTGATCATGGCAACGGCACATATAGCACACGATTGTGTGATTGGAGATAATGCAATAATTGTCAATGGAGTTGCTTTAGCAGGTCATGTAATTATTGGTGAAAGTGCAATTATTGGTGGCTTAGCTGCCATACATCAATTTATTCATATTGGTGCTCATGCGATGATTTCTGGAGGTTCTTTAGTTAGAAAAGATGTGCCTCCTTTTACAAAAGCAGCAAAAGAGCCTATTTCTTTTGTTGGAATTAATTCAATTGGTTTAAGAAGAAGAGGTTTCTCTACGGAGAAAATCAAAGAAATACAAGATATATACCGAATTATTTATCAACAAAATTACAACACAACACAAGCATTAAGTATCATAGAAGCAGAAACGCAAGCAACAAAAGAAAGAGATCAAATTATTCTTTTCATAAAAAATTCAAAACGTGGAATAATGAAGGGATACACTAGTATATATAATAAATAATCATTTAAATAATTAAGAAATAATAATGGCATCAACATCAGATATAAAAAAAGGATTGTGTATCGTTTATAATAATGACATCTTTAAAATTATTGAGTTCTTACATGTAAAACCAGGGAAAGGTCCTGCTTTTGTTAGAACAAAACTAAAAAGTTTAACCAATGGTAAGGTTTTAGATAATACTTTTTCAGGTGGAAGTAAAATAGAAGAAGTAAGAGTAGAAACTAGAAAATACCAATACCTATATGCCGATGCTGACGGTGTAACGTATAATTTCATGAATACGGAAGACTACAACCAAATAACACTGCAAAAAGATGTGTTAGATGCACCTGATTTATTAAAAGAAGGTGAAGTAGTTACTATTATAGTTAGAGCCTCGGACGAACAACCTTTATCTGTAGACATGCCACTAAGTGTCGTGCTAGAAGTTACAGCAACCGAGCCAGGTGTAAAAGGTAATACAGCAACAAATGCCTTAAAACCAGCAACAGTAGAAACAGGTGCAACTATCAATGTACCTTTATTCATCAATGAAGGTGATAAAATAAAGATTAATACTGAAGATGGATCCTATAAAGAAAGAGTTAAGGAATAGAACACCTTTCTAATATTTTTTATAAGTCAGAAAAATTATCTATTCTTCAGAAAAATAAGGCTATCTGTTTTTTTATTATAACAGATAGCCTTATTTTTGTACTTTAATTATAGATTCCTAATAAAAATAATATAATATGAGTGTTCTCGTTAATAAAAATTCAAAAATAATTGTTCAAGGTTTTACAGGAGGTGAAGGTACTTTTCACGCAACTCAAATGATTGAATACGGTACAAATATCGTAGGTGGCGTTACACCAGGAAAAGGTGGACAACAACATCTTAATAAACCTGTGTTTAATTCGGTAGATGAAGCCGTTAAAAAAGCCCAAGCAGATACTTCAATTATATTTGTTCCTCCAGCATTTGCAGCAGATGCAATGATGGAAGCTGCTGAAGCAGGTATTAAAACTATTATTTGTATCACAGAAGGTGTTCCTGTTGCTGATATGGTAAAAGTACAAGATTATATCAGTACTAAAGAGTGTAGATTAGTTGGTCCTAATTGCCCAGGTGTAATTACACCCGAAGAAGCCAAAGTAGGTATTATGCCAGGTTTTGTATTTAAAAAGGGTAGAGTAGGAGTTGTCTCAAAATCTGGAACATTAACTTACGAAGCTGCTGATCAAGTTGTAAAACAAGGATTAGGAATTTCAACTGCCATTGGTATCGGAGGTGACCCAATCATAGGTACAACGACAAAAGATGCTGTTGAAATGTTTATGAATGATCCAGAAACAGATGCCATTGTAATGATTGGTGAGATTGGTGGAAACCTTGAAGCAGACGCTGCTAAATGGATTAAAGAAGATGGTAATAGAAAACCTGTTATTAGTTTTATTGCTGGTCAAACGGCTCCTAAAGGAAGAACAATGGGACATGCAGGTGCCATTGTAGGTGGAAAAGATGATACGGCTCAAGCAAAAATGAGAATACTTAAAGAACACGGAATTTATGTTGTTGAATCTCCTGCAGAAATTGGAAAAAAAGTAGCTGAAGTTTTAGCTGCTATGTAATATTGTACAACTAACTTTTATTTAAAAAACCTACTTCAATTGAGTAGGTTTTTTTGTATCATACTTTTTAAACTAATACAGATAAGAAAAAAGCATACTTTACCTGTATTGAAGAGATGCTTTATCTACCGCAAATATATGCACAGTTTCTTTAAAAAGACATTGGCGTATATATTTTGTAGTAAAGTAAGACAATTTATTTCATTAAATCAATACTTATTGATAATTATTAACAAGTAATACACCACTAATCACCTGTTTAGTACCCTTGTATAAGCTTTACAAGTAGTACATATGAAACAATTGTTACCTAATTTACCACAATAGATTCTATATTAGCCGCTTAAACAGTTACTAATGAATAGCATTATTTTAAATATTTCTGAAATAATCTTTGGGTATATTAAAAGATTGTGGGAAAGCCAAAAGGTCAATAAGCTTATTAGCTATACTTTGGTTTTTGTTTTTATAAGTAGTATTATAATTAGCTATTTAGATAGAGCCAATTTATTAAGCTTAGGTAAATGGGATGAAAGCTTTTCAAATCCATTTTTTGCCATTGAAATTTCCTTTACTTTGCTATTGATATTAGAACTTCTAAGTTTAATATTTGTACTTCCAGAATCGGTTGCAAAATCAGTTGGAAAGCAGTTTGAATTACTCTCATTAATCTTTATGCGTGCTGGTTTTAAGGAATTTAGCCATATTCATACTTTCGATTGGAATACTTTTCCAAAAGAAGTAATCAATATGTTTGCCTATGCTTTTGGTGCGTTAGCTATATTTGTAATCATGGGACTAAACTATAAATTACAAATACACAGTAGATTAACCAATACTGAAGATGATCAAGATTCATTTATACAATCTAAAAAACTGTTGGCATTAGGCTTGTTTGTCTCTTTTTTTGTAATCGGTATCTATGATATAAAAGCCTTATTTACTACTGGAGAGTACCTGCATTCCTTCGATAAATTTTATACCGTACTAATATTTAGTGATATTGTAATTGTTTTTATTGCTTTACGATACACTTTAAACTATTATAGAATTTTTAGATATTCTGCTTTTGTCTTGGCTACGATTTTTATACGTATTTCACTATCTATACAAGTATATCACAATGTTTTGGTAGGGATACTAGCTGCATTCTTTGTTTTGCTTTTGACGTTTACCTACAATTATTTTTTAAAAGCATTACCTGAAAAAACTATAGATAAATAAGTTATTATTAACTAATTGAAAAGGGTTCGTTTTTTTAAACTTGTAAAACCCCCATACTAAAGGATTTTGTAATAGGTGAGTGGTTGGCTGCTTCTATTCCCATGCTTATCCAAAGGCGAGTATCTAAAGGATTAATGATAGCATCTGTCCATAACCTAGCTGCTGCATAATAAGGTGATATTTGATTATCGTATTTGTTTTTGATTTTATCAAAAAGCTCTTTTTCTTGTTCTTTAGAAATCTTCTTTCCTTGTTTTTTTAAAGAAGCTGTTTCAATTTGTAATAATACTTTAGCAGCAGAAGCACCACTCATAACCGCTAATTCTGAAGAAGGCCAAGCTACAATTAACCTAGGATCATAAGCTTTTCCACACATGGCATAATTTCCTGCTCCATACGAATTTCCAATAATTATTGTAAATTTTGGAACGATAGAGTTTGCAACAGCATTAACCAACTTGGCTCCGTCTTTTATAATTCCTCCATGTTCTGCTTTGCTTCCAACCATAAAACCACTGACATCTTGTAAGAATACTAAAGGTATTTTCTTTTGATTGCAATTAGCAATAAAACGGGTTGCTTTATCAGCACTATCAGAATAGATTACACCACCAAATTGCATTTCTTTTTTTGAATTCTTAACCATCTTTCTTTGATTGGCAACAATTCCTACTGCCCAGCCATCAATTCGTGCATAGCCGCAAAGTAAAGTTTTGCCATAGTCGGCTTTATACTCATCAAATATAGAATCATCAACAATACGAGAGATTATCTCTTTCATATCATAAGATACAGTTCTTAACTGAGGTACTATGCCAAATAGTTCTTCACTATCTTTTTTAGGTTCTTGTGGCTTGGTGCGATTATAGCCTGCTTTATCAAAATCGCCAATTTTATCAAAAATGCTTTTTACTTTATCTAATGCATCTTTGTCATCACTTGCTTTATAATCAGCTACTCCAGAAATGGTATTGTGTGTAGTTGCTCCACCTAAAGTTTCATTATCAATACTTTCACCAATAGCAGCTTTTACTAGGTAACTACCTGCTAAAAATATACTGGCTGTTTTATCGACCATTATGGCTTCATCACTCATTATTGGTAAATAAGCTCCACCAGCAACGCAACTACCCATAACGGCAGCAATTTGAGTAATACCCATACTGCTCATTACGGCGTTATTTCTAAAGATACGTCCAAAGTGTTCTTTGTCAGGAAATATTTCATCTTGCATAGGTAAATAGACACCTGCACTATCTACCAAATAGATTATTGGTAGCCTGTTTTCCATCGCTATTTCTTGTGCTCTTAGGTTTTTCTTTCCTGCAATAGGAAACCAAGCTCCTGCTTTTACTGTTGCATCATTTGCAACAACTATACATTGTTTTCCTGCTACATAACCAATTACAACAACCACACCTGCTGCGGGTGCACCGCCTTGTTCCTGGTACATTTCATAGCCTGCTAAGGCTCCAATTTCTATTCTTTGAGAATTTTTATCTAATAAATAGTTAACTCGTTCACGAGCCGTAAGTTTCCCTTTTTTATGTTCTTTTTCAATTCTTTTTTCTCCACCACCTTTATAAATATGTAAGAGTCTCTTTTTTAATTCACTGACTTTTAACCTATTAAAATCTTCGTTACTATTAAATTTAATATCCATTAGATGTGTTGGTGTATGTTAGAAAAAAACTAAGTATTTCAATACTAAAAGTGAAATAAAAATACTATTTCTTTTGTTTGTTTAATTCATCTTGTAATCGTCTGTTTAGCATTTGTTCACGCTCTAGAGAACGAGTTCGGGCTAAGTTAAATTCTGATTCTAATTCATTATAATCTTTGAGTGATTTTTGTGTGATTTTATTACTGTTTTTGTAAATATATATAAAATAAAGAAGTGTGAAGAATAACAGACCGATTATAAAACTGATGACCGTTTTAAAAACACTTTTTTTAATTTTAATTCCAAAAACACTAATAGTATCTTTTGAATTGGTAACTTCTGTCAAATTATTATTGACATTTGTTAATTTATTTTGAAGGTTAACAAATTCAGTTTTTTGTTGATCAATTATTTTTTTAGATTCGACTATTGCATTCTTTTCTTTTGTAAGGCTGTCTAAAACATG
>DQTL01000096.1 GCA_015662775.1 Lutibacter sp. | reverse complement strand
GTTAGTCCTTCAAAAATATAACTTCGAATTGATTAAAAATTCGTTCAAACTGTAAACAAAGCTTAGGTCGAACTCAGGTTTATAAGTAGTCGAAAAAAAGGTTACACCTTACATATTGATGTCAATTTTTTCTTGAAGTTTTGATTTTTCCTCAGTTGATAGTTTTTTATCTAGGAAAGAATCAACAGTAATATTCTTTTTGATGGCTTTTGTTATGATGCTGTTTTGTTCATCATATACTCTGCAATGCTTGCAAAACAACATATGATAACTCATTTTCATTCTTTCCCATAGACTTGCTTCTACATATTGCTTTTTGTCGCTTATTGTAGTTGCTTCATCACATGATATTATTATTTTACTCATTTTCTTTTCTAATTTCTATTTAGTTTGTATTCTTTTTCTGTTTAAATATTTGAAAATTTTACTAGTAATTATCCACGATTAAACCAATTTTCTTCTAAGCATTTTCTTAATTGTGTACGGGCACGATGTATCATAACCCAAAGATTAGACGATGATATTTCTAATTCCTTACAAATTTCTTCAGTATCAATATCGTCTATGGTTTTCATTTTAAATACAGATTGATATTTCTCCGGTAAATAATCAATACACAATTCTAGAACACTCTTTAATTCTTCGTTTTCAATTGATTTTTCGGCATTAATTCCCCATTCTTGCGGAACCCTTTCTTCTAACCAATCTCCTTTTTTCTTTCCATCTTCATAAAAACTCATGTGTACTTCAGCTTGCCCTTTTGTGGAGTTTTTCTTTCGATAATGGTCAATGATTTTTCGCTTTAAAATAGAAGTAAGCCATGTTTTTTCGTTGGAATCTCCTCTGTAATTTGGCATAGCATATAAAGCAGCTAAAAAGGTTTCTTGCACTAAATCCTTTGCCATTTCATAATCACTAATTCGGCTATTTGTATAATGAAACATATAATCGGCGTACGAATCTGACCATTTTTCAGGATGTAATTGATGTTTTATTGTAGCCATTAACTCTTCTTTCTTGTAAGTTTTAATAAATTTACAGTCTAATATTGAAATATAGGAATGACAAATTTATGAAAATAAAAAATAGAAACATACCACGAACTGTTAAAGACACATTAAGCTGGCAAGTTTCAAGACGAAATTTTATAAAGAATTCGTTAGCATTAGGTGCATTAACACAAATGAGTATTTTGCAAAGTTGTATCAATAATGAGAATAATACCACAGTTTTAAATAAAAAACAAATGGCAATTGCAATTGCCGTGCAAAATATTCTCTTTCCAAAAGATAAGAACGGACCAGGAGCTATTGATTTTAATGCCGACAAATATTTACTTTGGGTGCTTATTGATCAACGAATACCTAAAGATGAAAATCAATACATTATCAACGGGCTAAAATGGGTTGATGAAACAGCTCAGGAAGAAATGAGTCAAATTTTTTTAAAACTTTCAAAGAAAGAACAAGTTCAATTAATTCATACAGTTTCTAAAACAAATTGGGGAGAAAGTTGGCTTTCAGTGATGTTGACTTTTATTTTTGAAGCCATGATTTCTGACCCTATTTACGGATTTAATAAAGATGAGATAGGAAGAAGATGGTTAGGTCATGTTGCTGGTTTTCCAAGACCCACTAAAGAGAATAGGTATGATGAAATTTTTGAAACACTTAATAATCGACAAGACCAAATATAATTAGCAGATGAGTTAAATTAGCTGATTAGCAAATTTATAACCAACTTCAATAGAAGTACTGTCTTTGCGAGTGAGGAACGAAACGAAGCAAACTCTTGAACAAAGAAAAATTATCAAAAAATGAAAAAAGAATACGATATATGTATCATCGGAAGTGGAGCAGGAGCAGGTCCAATTGCTTACACTTTGACAAAAGCAGGTTATAAAGTAGTTGTTTTAGAAAAAGGACCTTGGTTTAAAACCAAAGATTTCACTAAAGATGAAATTACAGCGGTAAGACGTAGTGTTTACACACCAAATTTAATGGACGAACCTCAAGTTTTTGAAACAAAAGACGATGATGGAAAATGGATTGCCAAATCAAATAAAGAAACAGGAAAAGACTTCTGGAATGGTAGTTTAGTTGGTGGTTCATCTAATTTTATGAGTGGTTATTTTCATAGAATGAAACCCAATGATTTTCAATTACTCAAGAAATATGGAACTATAAAAGGTGCAAATATTGTCGATTGGCCTATTTCGTATAATGAATTAGAACCTTATTTTACCATAGTAGAAAAAGTAGTTGGTGTTTCGGGTCATGTAACAAAACACAAAGATCATGAAAAACGATCTACTGCTGATTATCCGTATCCGCCTTTACAAGAAAACGTTATTTCAAGTTGGTTAGATAAAGCTGCTGAGTCACTAGATTATAATTTAGTGCCAATTCCAAGAGCTATTTTATCAAAGCCCGAAAAAGAAAGAAACGCCTGTGTGTACTCTAATTATTGTGGCAGTTATGGTTGTGCGTCAGATGCAAAAGGAAGTTCAAGAGCAGCACTTCTAAATAAAGCATTAAAAACAGGAAATTTAGAAATCATAGCAAATGCCAAAGTCTTTCATTTAGAAACCGATGGTAAAGCAACAATCACAAAAGCTCATTATTACGATAAAGATAAAAATAAACAAGAAATTAATGCCTCAACTTTTGTAGTCGCTGCACAAGCTATAGAAACTTCTCGTTTATTACTGATGAGTAAAAATCAAGAATTCCCAAATGGATTGGCAAATAATAAAGGACAAGTTGGTAAAAACTTAATCTTTTCAGCAGGTGGAACAGGCTCAGGACAATTTTTTTATGATGATTTATCAGAAAAGGAAGTTGAAGAACTCAAAGTGCCAGGTGTTTTTGTTAATCGATCCATGCATAATTGGTATGAAATAGATGATGAATCTTTTAATGGGAAAGTAAAAGGTGGTACAGTTGATTTTTTATTTGAACATGCCAATGCCACTTCAAAAGCGATTCGACAAAAATGGGATGACAATGGAAATCTTCTTTTTGGACCTGCTTTAAAAAAGAAACTCAAAGATTATTTTACCAAACAAAGACGTTTAAAATTTGAAATATTCGCCGATTGGTTACCTACAGATGATTGCTTTGTTACTTTAGACCCAGAAGTAAAAGATAAATGGGGCGACCCAGTTGCCAGAATACGTTTGGGTTACCACAATCACGATTTAAAAGTAGGACGTTATTTAGCTAAGAAATCTGAAGAATTATTACGTACAATGGGAGCCAAAAACATCAATTCGCATATTTCAGGTGGAGCACCTCCTAATCTTGTTGTTGGTGGTTGTCGTTTTGGCGATGATCCAGAAAAATCTGTTTTAGATAAAAATTGTAAAGCCCACGAAGTTTCTAATCTATATGTTACGGATGGTAGTTTTATGCCAACAGGCGGAAGTGTAACCTACACTTGGACAATCTATGCCAATTCTTTTCGTGTGGCAGATATACTTGTGGAGCAGTTACGTTTGAAGAATTTGATGCAAAGTTGATTCGCTAATCAACTTTGCATCAAATTCTTCATTAAAATCCAAAAAATAATAACTGTTGGGATAGTATAACGTATTGCAAGATTACTTCCAATCAACATCGGTTCACAAGTTGTATGATAATTTTGTTTTTGATGATTTACTTTTAAAACAAGTACTGTGATTAATGTGTTAATTCTACGAATTCATTCTTTTCTTTAATTTAAAAATTAAAAAGACACCAATAGCACCTCCTAAAAAAGAAATTAAAGAATTTAGTGAAAATAAGAAAAAATCAATATTGCCAGATTGCATAATGAATTTGGGGCTAAAACCCAATCTTCCCAAGGATTTAATTAAAAAAACACTGCCAAATACCCCAACTATTGTGTTTCCTACAAGACCAAATGAATAGTTTTTAAAAAAATATCCAGCAGTATTGCCACCAATAATACCAATTACGATACTAATTAATGAGATTAATGTGTGTGTCATAGTCCTTTTAATTATTTAATGCCCATAATCCATATCATCAATTTTTCCTCCCATTAATTTTTTCTGAACAATCATATAGACAAAAAGAAGTATGCCACCGAGAATCCCCCAATACATAGCCACAGATAAACCGTATTGACTTGTGGCGGTATTGTATATGGTTAAGGATTCATTTACGTCATTAGTAGAAGGTAGCATTACAGGAAATATAGACGCTAAGGAAGCCGTGATTCCACCAAGTATTAAGAGTGTAGAAAAAACAAAAGCATAGATGTCTTTTTTTAATTTTTTAATATAAAATAAACCGCCTATTCCCGTAAAATAGAGTAGCGGGAATATGATAAAGAATGGATTTTTTATATAATTATCTAAAGCATTAGGGTTTATAATATTCCAAACAACTAGAGAAAATATAGTTAAGATTAAAAGTGTAATGTTCAGTTTAAAAATAACAGATTTAAGTTTTTCGTTGACAGATGATTCTGTTTTTAAAATAACCCATGTAGCGCCATGAATAGCTAAAGTTACCACAGTAATTACACCAATAATTATGGTAAACCAATCAATAACACCAGGACTTTCAGCTAAAGGACTAAAACTACTGTCCCATAAAGGCAAGAAAAAATAATGTGCTTCGTATGTAGAAACCCCATTTACTACGCCACCTAAGTTAACTCCCCTAATGATGTTTCCTAAGGCGATGCCAAAAAACAAGGCGAGTAATAAACTAGATACTCCAAAAGCTTTATCCCATATGTCTTTCCACATTTGAAATTTGAATTGGTTTCTAAATTCTAAACTAATTGCTCTAAAAACAATCAACCACAATACAATTATTAAAGGCAAATAAAAACCACTAAAAACGGAAGAGTAAAAGGTAGGAAATGCCATAAAAAGCAAGCCACCACCTGCAACCAACCAAACTTCGTTAGAATCCCAAAAAAGTCCCGCAGATTTTGCAATTACTTTTTTGTCTTTTTCTGTTTTTGCAAAGAATAAATGAATGATTCCTGCACCAAAATCATAGCCATCTAAAATAAAGAATACGGCTAAGACTATCATTATAAATATAAACCAAAATATTTCCATAATTTAATGTGTTTTAGAAGTTAAAGGCTTTGGGCCTTCATGAATAACTTTACCTACTAATAATAAAAATAAAAACCCGAGTAATATGTAGATACCGACAAAACCTAATAAAGTAAATAAGGTATTTCCAGAAGAAACTGTAGGTGATACACCGTCAGCTGTTTTTAACAAACCATAAACTAAAAAAGGTTGCCTTCCTAACTCAGCAGTATACCAACCTGTAATGTTGGCAATGTAGGGAAATGGAAATAAGAACATAATGGCCCAAAGTAAGGATTTAATGCTGTATAGTTTTTTCTTTCTCAGAAAGAATACTGCCAATCCCATAACTGCTATAAAAATAGTGCCTAAGCCCACCATAATATGATAAGAATAATACAATGCTGGTATGTTGTCAGGTAATTCTTCTTCGGTAAATTGATCCATTCCAGGTATTTCTGTATCCCAATCTTGGTAGGTTAAAAAACTCAAAATATTAGGAACAGCAATTTTATTGTCTAATTTTTCCTCTACCATATTGGGTTGTCCTATTAAAACTATTTCGGCTCCGCCTTCTTCTGTTTCAAATATTCCTTCCATGGCAGCAAATGCAGCAGGCTGGTATTTAGCTACATTCTTAGCATTCCAATCACCTGTAGGCATTGCTAGCAGCACACTCGATACAAAACCAAAAATAACCCCTGTTTTTAAGAATAATTTCCCGTATTCCACATGTTTTTTTCTCAAGATGTAAAAAGCACCAATACTCGCCATCACAAAAGATGAAGTGGTTAGTGCCGCTATTTGATTGTGTAAAAAAGCAGGTAATAACCAAGGATTGGTAAATATAGCACCAAAATCAGAAATAACAAACTTGCCACTTTCTAAAATTTCATAACCGACAGGGTTTTGCATCCAAGCGTTAGTTGCTAAGATAAACCAACCACTAGCCCAAGAACCTAAAAAGACGAGGAATCCCATTAAGAAATGCATTCTTTTACTCATGCGTTTTTCACCAAAGAGAAATAAGACTAAGAAAGAAGACTCTAAGAAAAAAGAAAAAGTGCCCTCCATAGCTAGTGTTTGCCCTATAATACCTCCTGTGAGCTCAGAGAATTTAGCCCAGTTTGTGCCAAATTGAAACTCCATAGGAATACCTGTAACAATACCGATAGTGAAGTTAACAGCAAAAATTTTCATTAAGAATTTTGCGGCATCGTTGTATTTTTCTATGTTGTTTAGTAAGTATTTTCCCTTTAAATAGACAATCAATAAAGAGAGCCCCATTGTTAATTGGGGAAACATGTAGTGAAAAGTGATAGTAAATGCAAACTGCAACCTATCATAAAAAATCATATCTTCCATTAGAATAATTTTTAAAGTTTTGATGCTTTTTTTTATGTGAAAAAGAGCATCTTAAAAAGGTTAAATTTAAGTAACAAAAATAAATCAATACATGACGACCATCATGTATTGATTTTTCGTTACTAATCAGTGTCAAAGCTAAAACTTTTTTTTGATTTTTCAATCGTTTTTTTTTGTAAAAACTGTTATATTTTGGCTTTATCCACAGGTTGT
>DQTL01000184.1 GCA_015662775.1 Lutibacter sp. | reverse complement strand
ACAATAACTCGTTATTCCTTAAAATTTATTCTTCAAATCTCACCTTTTCTTTGCATTCTGTATAGTAAAGCTTAGGTCGAACTCAGGTTAATAATTTAAAATTGAAACAAAAAAAAGAGCTACAGTAAAGCAGCCCTTATTAAATTGTATTAGAAATTTCAAGGTGTTAAGTATGAGATTTTCTATTCTTAGCCTCAATACTCAAAGTAGCATGAGGAACTAGCTTTAATCTTTCTTTATTGATTAACTTACCAGTTACTCGGCAAACCCCATAGGTTTTATTTTCAATACGAAGTAAGGCATTGTTTAAATCACGTAAAAACTTTTCTTGACGAATGGCTAGTTGTACATTCGCCTCTTTAGACATGGTTTTTGAACCTTCATCGAATGATTTGAAAGTAGGTGCCGTATCATTTGTGCTATTGTCACTATCGTTTTTATAGGCACTTTCTAGTAAGCTTAAATCTCTTTGAGCTTGCTTGATTTTAGCATCAATTATTTCTTTAAATTCTGCTAAATCTTTATCGGTATATTGTAAAAATTGTTCATTCATATTTAAGTATATTTAATCCTTTGAAACTTGCATTTTTAATTGAATAGTATCAAATTCAATTTCTATATAGTCTTTTAATTTAGTTACAAATATAATACTATTTGCTAAAGTTTCAGTTTTTATATAGTTTTCATTTTCATGTATAGCTTTTTCGATAGAATTTTTAGTTTCAATGTTAGATTCTGAAATGCTAAATTTAACAATTATTCTGTCAGTTACTTCAAAACCTGAATTTTTCCTATGGTTTTGAATACGATTTACTAATTCACGAGCAATACCTTCATTTTTTAGTTCTTCAGAAATAGTAACGTCTAAAGCAACAGTTGTATTGTCTTGATTGGCGACTAACCAACCGTCAATGTCTTTGGTTTTTATTTCAACATCAGCTAGGTTAAGGTTTACATTAGCTCCATTTACATCAATTGTGAAAGTTTTAAATTTTTCGAAATTAGAAATATCGTCAGCAGTCATTTTAGCAACAGCTGTTGCTACGAAACGCATATCTTTTCCAAATCTAGGTCCTAAAGTTTTAAAATTGGGTTTAATACTTTTGACTAAAACTCCAGATGCATCATCTAACAATTGTATTTCTTTTACATTAACTTCCGAAAGAATTAAATCTTGAACGGCTTCAATTTCTATACGTTCGGCTTCATTTTGAATCGGAATCATGATACGTTGTAAAGGCTGACGTACTTTAATTTTTTCTTTTTGACGAAGCGATAAAGTCATTGATGCGATCAGTTGCGCTTTTTGCATTTTTTTCTCTAATACTTTATCGATAAAAGAATCATCATGAGTTGGAAAAGTTATTAAATGTACAGATTCAGAAGTTTCTTTTGTGTTTACAGAAGTTAGATCTTTAAATAATTGTTCCATAAAGAAAGGAGCAATCGGCGATGCTAATTTTGAAACAGTCAATAAACAAGTATATAAAGTTTGATAAGCAGCTATTTTATCTGCCCCATATTCACCTTTCCAAAAACGCCTTCTACTCAATCTTACAAACCAATTACTTAAATGCTCGGTTACAAAAAACTGAATACCTCTCGCAGCTTGTGTAGGTTCGTAATCTTCGTAACTTTCTGTAGTTTTCTTAATAAGAGTATGTAATTCTGATAGAATCCAACGATCAATTTCTGCTCTTTTTTCTAAAGGTATTTCTGCTTCTTGATAGCTGAAATTATCAAGATTTGCGTATAAAGCAAAAAACGAATAGGTGTTGTATAGTGTGCCAAAAAATTTGCGTCTGACTTCATCCACACCATCTAAATCAAATTTTAGGTTGTCCCAAGGATTGGCATTTCCAATCATATACCAACGTATGGCATCGGGACCAAATTTATCTAAAGTAGTAAATGGATCTATTGCATTACCCAAGCGTTTAGACATTTTCTTTCCTGTTTTATCTAAAACAAGTCCGTTAGAAACTACATTTTTATAAGCTATAGAATCAAAAACTAAACCTGATATAGCATGTAAAGTATAAAACCAGCCACGTGTTTGATCTACTCCTTCGGCAATAAAGTCGGCAACATAAGCCCCACCCCAGCCCTCCCCTGAGGGTAGGGAGTTGCAGACTTTTGTTATTTTATTTAAAGTTTGGTCAAGATTTCCAATAACCTCTTCATTAGGGAATCTAATTACTTTAAATCCTAAATCCTTTAAGATTTCTGTTCGTTCTTTATCTGCATCTTCTACCTCTTTTCTATTGTGGTAACCTCCATCAACCTCGATAATTAGTTTTTTAGAAAGACATACAAAATCAACAATATATTGATCTATTATATGCTGTCTTCTAAACTTGTAATTCTTTAACTGTTTATTTCTAAGAGATTCCCATAAAGCTTGTTCAGCTTGTGTTGTTTGTTTTTTACGTTCTTTTTGTAATTCTTTTAGAAGTGGGTAAGTTGATTTTCGAGCAGTTTTATACGCTCCCCTTTTGGGGGAACTAAAGGGGGCTTTTTCAAACGGATAATGCCATTGAGCTACAGGCATAGCACCCGAGTCAAACCACACATCAATCAAATCAGCTTCTCGCTTCATAGGTTTTCCTGATGGAGATACTAAAGTGATTTTGTCAACTATATTTTTATGAAGATCTACTTTATCGTAGTTTTCATTACTCATATTCCCAATTTCAAAATCAGTAAAAAGTGCTTTGTCCATAAAGCCTTTTTCTACGGATTTTTTCATTTCATTTTTTAATTCTTCTATAGAACCAATAAGTATTTCTTCATCTCCTTCATCGGTACGCCAAATAGGTAATGGAACGCCCCAAAAACGAGACCTAGATAAATTCCAATCATTGGCATTTTGTAGCCAATTACCGAATCTACCTTCACCTGTGGATTTTGGTTTCCAATTAATTTCTTTATTGAGTTCAGAGAGTCGATCCCTATTTTGAGCTACTTTAACAAACCAAGAATCCATGGGATAGTATAAAATGGGTTTGTCAGTACGCCAACAATGCGGATAATTATGTTGGTGTTTTTCTACATGGAAAGCTTTGTTTTCTGTTTTTAGTTGAATAGCTATTTCTACATCAACCGATTTATCTGGTGCTTCACCTTCTTTGTAGTATTCATTTTTTACATATTGACCGGCATAAATGCCCATATGCTTAGTGAATCTACCTTGTAAATCTACTAATGGAACAGGATTTTCATTGTCGTCTAATACTAACAAAGGAGGTACTTCTGGTTTTGCTTTTTTTGCGACCATAGCATCATCTTGTCCAAAAGTAGGAGCAGTATGTACGATACCTGTACCATCTTCGGTGGTAACAAAATCTCCTGCGATTACTCGAAAGGCATTTTCAGGATTTTGATAGGGTAGGGCAAAAGGCATTAATTGCTCGTATTTAATCTCAAGCAAATCAGCACCTTTACATTCATCTACAATATAAAATGGGATAGTTTTATTTTCTTTGTTGTAGTCTTCTGTTGCTGCTATTGAATCGACTTGTGTATATTTTTTACCAAATTGTTTAGACACTAAAGCTTTAGCTAAGATTAAATAGTTAGGTTGAAAAGTATATTGATTATAGGTTTTTATCAATACATAATCAATTTTTTTTCCAACAGTTAAAGCTGTGTTAGATGGTAATGTCCAAGGAGTGGTTGTCCATGCTAGAAAGTAAGTTTCAGATGTAGCAGTATAATTGAAAGGGAGCTTTTGTAAAGATTCTTTTTCGACTTTAAACTGAGCCGTAATGGTTGTATCAGTTACATCTTGATAACAACCGGGCTGATTGAGTTCGTGTGTGCTTAAACCAGTACCTGCCTTTGGAGAATAGGGTTGAATGGTGTAACCTTTGTACAATAAATTTTTATTATACATTTGTTTGAGCAACCACCAAACCGTTTCCATATATTTGGGTTTGTAGGTGACATAAGGTTCTTCCATATCTACCCAATACCCTATGCGTTTGGTTAGGTCATTCCAAATATCAGTATAACGCATCACAGACTTTTTACAAGCTTGATTGTATTCGTCAATTGTAATTTTTGTACCAATATCTTCTTTCGTAATCCCTAATTCTTTTTCAACACCCAATTCTACAGGAAGACCATGTGTGTCCCAACCTGCTTTTCGTTTCACTTGAAAACCTTGTAATGTTTTGTATCTGGCAAAAATATCTTTTACTGCTCTACCCATAACGTGGTGGATGCCAGGTAAACCGTTGGCAGATGGTGGTCCTTCAAAAAAGATAAAAGGTTTGTCACTGCTTCGCGAATCAATACTTTTTTGGAATATGTCATTTTTATCCCAAAATTGATCAATTCTTTCTGCAATTTCTGTTAGACTGAGCTGTTTGTATACTGTAAATTTAGACGCCATTTCCTTTGTAAATTCAAATGATTGGCAAAATTACGTATAATATTCAGAATTTAGGATAGTTTTATTTGTAGTAAACTTAATTTTTAATAATTATAAATTCAGTTCTACGGTTTTGTAAGTGTTCGGCTTCTGTACATTTAACACCATCTCTACATTTATTTACTAGATTTGATTCACCATAACCTCGTCCTCTGATGCGATGCTCTGGCACCCCAAGGTAGACTAAATGTTTAACCACTTCATTTGCTCTTAATGCCGAAAGATGAATATTGTAACTATCACTTGCTCGACTGTCTGTATGTGCTCCAAACTCAATAATAATATTTGGGTTTTCTTTTATTATTCGAGAGGCTTTGGCTAATGTTTCGTATGATTCTTGAGTTATGTAGTATTCATCAAGAGTAAAAAATATAGGTTTTAGATTAAGAATTTCTTTTCCATCTTTATTAAGAAGTATTGTTTTTTCATCTTCCGTTATAGTATTCTCATCGGCTACTATTTGTTTAATAGGTTTTTTTTCAATTAGTTTTGGAGAAATATTCTTAATTTTTATTTGTTTTAAATCGCTCTTTTTATTTGAGTTTATTGATACAACAACTTCTTTTTTATTTTTTTCTAAATACAAAACAAGATCATGGTTAAACTCATCAGGTGTGAAATTGATTTGTCTAAAGATTTTTTTATAATCAAGTTTATCTACTTCTAATCTATAATTACCTCGACAGGCTAAATTGAAAGTGAATTTTGCATCTATTTTAACAAGGATTGTAGCGATTAAAATATTATTATGAGAAAATATTTTTACAGTAGCTCCTGGAATCAATTGGTTAGTTTCTTTGTCACGTATCTCTCCTGATACAATTTGTTTACAATTTATTATTTCTGTTTCTTGTTTAAAGAAATAAATATCATCATTCCCTTTTCCTTTAGGTCTATTTGAAGAAAAGAAACCAGTTTTTTGTTTTCTATCAATTATAAAACAGAAATCATCTGATGGGCTATTTATTTTGTTTCCAAGGTTTGTTGGTTTAGAATCAACTCTGTCTAAGGCAACCATAAAGACGTCTAAGCCTCCAAATGAGCTAGGTCTATCAGAAGAGTAGTATAAAATATTACCATCGACATAGGGGAAATTTTCTCGATATTTTGAGTTTACATGTGATCCAATATTTTGAGGAGTCCCGTATTTTCCATCTTTTAAAATTGTAACCCAATAGATATCTGATTCGCCATAAGAACCTGGCATATCAGAAGTGAAGAATAAAATTTTTCCGTCTTCACTCACAGATGGATGTGCACAATTATAAGTGTCTTCATTAAAAGGGAGTGATACAATATTTGTCCAATCGCCATTAGTTTTTACATCTGCTCTATAAATTTTAAGATTCATCCAATTACTATCATCATAAACATATTTCCCTTTTTTGATATTATTTTGAGTAAAAAACACATGTCTTAAATCAGGAGTAAAAGAAACATTAGATTCATTGTATTTTGTAGTAAAATTATTAAGTATTTTTTCTGTGTAATTAATTTCACCACTATGATTGAGAAATCCTTTGTATAAATCGTATTTTGGAGCGTTATCTTTATTTGATTTAAACTTGTTTTTCAATTTTTTTGCATCTTTTTTGCTAGAGGCAAAAATGATACGATTGGGACCAAAATAAGAAGTACCATAATCAGAGTATTTTGTGTTGACACTAATATTTTTTATTGAATACTTGGCAGCGGTCAACTGCGAATAAGAAAATTGGTAGACAAATAAGAAAAAAAATACAATAAGATTTTTCAATTTTTCTAGGATTTATAGGGTTTCATAATATTATTTAAAGTATTAGTTTAATATCTTAATAATTTAAACTATTTATTGTGCCAAAACAATAAACTGAGTTCTTCTGTTGACAATAAATTCTAATTCTGAACATTCTACTCCGTTAACACAGTGGTTTAAAGGTTGCGTTTCACCATATCCTCTACCGTAAATTCTATTGTAGGCAATTCCTTTACTAGTAATGTAATGAACAACTTCCTCAGCTCTTTTAATGGAAAGCTCCATATTCCAATCATCAGGACCTCTAGAATCTGTATGTGAAATAAATTCAACAATCATTGTAGGATTTTCCTTCATGATTTTTATTACTTTATTGAGTTCTTCCGCTGATTTTTGTCGTATTTCAAATTTATTTAGTATAAAATCAATTGTTTTAACTTCAAGAGAAATAATTTCAGTCGATTTTTTAGTTTTTGCTTCCGATACTTCTTCAACTACATCTATTTCTTGTTTTTCAAGGAATAATGATACTTGATGAATTTTTTTGTCTGGTGAATAAATAATAATAGTAGAATCTTTATCGTAATACTTTTTTGTGGCTTCTAATTTGTAATTTTTTTCACATTTATTGAGTTTTATAAGGAATTTACCATCTCCACCCGTCGAGAATCTATTTAGCCATTCTCCTTTTTCACTAAAGATATTAACAGTAGCATCTTTGATGATTTCGTCTGTATTTACGTTTCTAACATCACCTTTAATAGTTTGTGTGCATGTTTTTATAGCAGTTTCTTGAGTAAATGAATAGATATCATCTCCTCCTTTTCCTTGAGGACGATTAGATGTGAAATAACCCTTTCTTGTTTT
>DQTL01000307.1 GCA_015662775.1 Lutibacter sp. | reverse complement strand
GTTGAGACGATACTAACTCGTTTGTTACAAGCGGCAGATTACGATGTAGCCAAAGCTGAAATGGGCGTTGTTTTTATAGATGAAATTGATAAAATCGCTCGTAAAGGAGATAATCCCTCTATTACTAGAGATGTAAGTGGAGAAGGTGTACAGCAAGCTTTATTAAAACTTTTAGAGGGAACTGTAGTAAACGTACCACCTAAAGGAGGTAGAAAACATCCAGAACAAAAATTTGTTGAAATTGACACAACCAATATTCTATTTATTGCAGGTGGTGCTTTTTCAGGTATTGATAGAATTATTAGTAAACGTTTAAATATGCAGGCGGTAGGATATACAGCCTTGAGAAGTGGTGAAGAAGTTGATAAAGAAAACATGCTTCAATATATAATCCCTAAAGATTTAAAAGCCTTTGGTTTAATTCCTGAGATAATTGGTCGTTTACCAGTTTTAAGCTATATGAATCCATTGGATGCAAAAACACTTAGAACAATCTTAACAGAGCCCAAAAATGCGATAATTAAACAATATCAAAAACTGTTTGAATTAGACGAAATAGAATTAACTTTTACCGAAGAAGCTCTTATGTATATTGTAGAAAAGGGAGTGGAGTACAAGTTAGGAGCAAGGGGTTTACGATCGCTGTGTGAAGCCATACTCACAGATGCCATGTTTGAAATGCCTAGTGATGATTCAATAAAATTGGAAGTTACAAAAGAATATGCTTCTCAAAAGCTAACAAAGACGATCCTTAAGAAATTACGAGCAGCGTCTTAGGGGGACTTTTTTTATCATAGCAATTTAATTAACCCCCAAAATATAGGTACAAAGGTATCTTGTTTATTGTCGCTACAGATCAAAACTTTACAATTGAACCAAAGAACTATATATTTGGGTGATAATACTGTATAGCATGTATTTTAGATATTCCTAAATTAGATGTTTTTAGAGTAATTTATAAAGAATTAGTAACTATTCACCCATGGCATCAAAAAAGAATATGTAATAATTATCTCGCAAAGGCACGAAGTGTAACGGTTAATAATGAATTTAAAAAAGTTATTTAAAATTTACAAAACTTTCATAAATGCGAGCATTTTTTTACACTTTAGACACAGCTTGGCGACTTAGCGTCTTTGCGAGAGATAAAAAGCTGCTCTAGCACTTAATGGCTGAATAGACACAAGAATTAGTACAAATTTTCTAAAAACCCATTTCAAGTTTTACTTTTTTAGTCAAAGAATTTACAACTAAATCGTAGGAATGGTTTGTTAGTTCTTTAAGAAGGGTGTGATTTAAAGAAGAATCCATGATTACACTATTCCAATGTTTCTTATTCATGTGAAAACCAGGGATGATACCTGTATGTTGTTCGCGTAACTCCAATGCCCATTCGGGGTCACATTTTAAATTGACTCTTAAATTTGGAGCATCTAATGATAATAAAGCAAACATTTTACCAGCTACTTTAAAAACCAAGGTGCTTTCATTAAATGGAAATGATTCTGTTACTGCTTTTTTACTTAGGCAATACTCTCTATAAGATTCATTATTGTACATTATTCTTTTAGTATTTTTTTAATAAAACTATTTTTATCTGTTTGAAAACGAATAAAGTAAACACCATTTGAAAGCTTAGATAAATCAATTGATTTTGAAAAGGAATCAATACTAATATTCTTACAGGTTTTCCCAGTTGAACTAATTACTGTAATTTGTTTTACATTTTTAATTGCATTGTAAAAAACGAAATTTTCTGTTGGATTAGGAAATATAGAAATTGTGTTTATTATATTTTCATCAATTCCCACACCACTACCCATATCACCAGCAAGAATCATTTCATTTGCAATCGTATTATAAGCAAAACCTTTGATGGTAAAATCCATTTCTGTATAGGAATATTGATGTGTTGTTAAATGAATCCAACCATAATGGAAGTTACTTCCTATTTCAAATTTAATTCCTAAATATTTATCTTCTTGAGTGCCAGTCCAATTGCCGTATTCTCCATCATTTTCCCAATACCCATATAACAAACCACCCCAACCTGTTCCTAGTTTATACAGATTAGAACTCGGGGCAATTTCATCTTCTAATTCTAAAATAGAAGCTTCTTCTCCATCATAGACAACAAAGGTGTTATCAGCCGAACTATCAGGTATTAAGTGCATTACCCAAACACCTACATTACTCAATAGCGTAACATGAACATCTACTTTTCCATCAGCGTTAAAATCTACACCATGACCTGTCAGAAACTCGGTATAGGTTATATCAGGATCAATATCTGTATAAACGATCTGAGCATTTATAGGATGATTAAAAAAGAAAACCAATTTTAAAACAAAAAGGGTACGAATACAATATTTCATGTTGATTAATTATGTATAAACGAGAGAACAAATATATGTAAATAGAGCAAATATCAAATGTAAAATTGAGTCAATTCGTTGACTACTTGTTTGTTCATTAACTCATTTTTTATCATCCAATTCTCGTTAAATGCTTTGACAATAGAAACAGGATTAAAACCCCAATGTTTGTAGAAATAAGCATCTTCTTGATCTGCACAAAAGTGTAATTCTCCACCATAAGCACGAATAGCGTTTAGTTTGTCGGCTGGAGCATGTTTATCAACAATAGCAACAAATTTGTAACCACGAGCAGCCGAAAGCATAGCCAAAGCTTTAGCCGTATTTCCTGATGAGGATTCATAAAGCGTCATCCCTTTTTTTAAATCACCAGATTTTTCTGCGGCTTCTATAAGTGTATGAGCAGTACGGTTTAAAACTTCCTGCTGGGTTATAATATTCTAACTTTAAAAAAATTTCCCAATCTTTTCGTGTCGTTTTTATTTGAAGCATTGGAGTTTCACCAATTAATTCGCTCAAATTTTGTTTAATATCCATTGTTAAAAAGTGTCTTTTCGTATTTGTAAACTAGATCATTACCTTTTTAATTAATCGATTTCCATTTTTTTCAATAATTACTACAAAGTATGATCCTTTAGCGAGCGAGGAAGTATCAATAAATCCATTTTTATCTCCGTTAAGACTTTTATTCATTACAATCTTTCCGAGTACATCTATTAGTTTGATGTTTTGCATGGATGTATT
>DQTL01000269.1 GCA_015662775.1 Lutibacter sp. | reverse complement strand
TTTATTCAATTCGAAGTTGTATTTTTGAAGGACTAACTGGTTAATTTGATAAAATATAACAAGAATTGGAAAAAATTCATCAAATCCGAAGGAAATGTAAAGAAGAAGCAATCTTATTTGAATAAATCTTGCACAACAACTCGTTATTCCTTAAAATTTATTCTTCAAATCTCACTTCTTCTTTGCATTCTGTATAGTAAAGCTTAGGTCGAACTCAGGTTATAAGATATGTAAACAGTACTAAAACTTAAATTTGTAACCCACTGAAATAGTAGTTCCTATTTTTCGTTCACTAAAAACAACATCATTTGAGCCATATAAATGATATAAACTGGATGTCTTTTGATTTAAGATATTCCCTATTTTAAGATTGATAGTTGATTTCTTACTATTTCCAATACTTTTGTTTAGAATTAGTTTTAAATCATGAAAAGCTTGAGAATAAACATCAGGTGCAATTCCTCCAACAACTTGTAGAGTTTCACCTTGTACATTGTAATGCAAACCAACTTCTAATCCTATATTTTTACTTTCATAATCTAAACCAGCATTGATAAGATAGGGAGCTTGTCCCTGTAATTGTCTGGTGTCATTAATTGTTTCTCCTTCTTGTGCTGTATTTTTACGTAATGTCATTTCATCATCTCCAATTCTTAATTCAGACTGGATTATAGAGGTGTTAAAACTAAATTTTAAATGTTTTAGTTTTTTACTGATAAAACCAAAATTTTTCCTTATTTCTAATTCAACTCCAAAGACTTTTGCGAAACCTAAGTTTCTTGGAGTAAAGTTATCCGTTGCTACTTTGTAATAGGTCAACTCAATAGGATCTTTAAAGGTTTTATAAAATGCACTTATTGCAAATAATTGTGAATTTTCACCATAAAGTTCGTAACGTAAATCTAAATTATTGATGTAAGAGGGTTTTAAATCAATATTACCAATAAAGGTTGTATTTGATAAGGGATCGTAAATTTCAGCAATAGATGCTTCTTTGAAAAAGGGACGTGCAGTAGTAATACTATAAGAAAAACGGATTTTATTGTCATCTTTTAGTTTGTAGATCATGTTTATTGATGGAAATACATCTAGTTTATCAATAATTGTTTTATTGTTTAAAGCTAATCCTGAAGTGTTCTTCCCTGTGTAATTCAATACGTATTTTTCCACTCGAACCCCTAGAACTCCTTTAAACTTTTTATTGAATTGAAAGGATTCAGAAATATAAGCAGCAAAATTTAGTTGATTGGCTTTAAATTGATTTGCTGGGTCTTGAATGGTCGTATTACGTATATATGAACCCTGCTCATTATCAACCGTCCAAAGATTTTCTTGAGCTAAAATAGTATTTGCATCTCCATTATAAATACTAGTATTTCCATTTAGTCCAATCTGATAAACATAAGTCCCATAATCTCGGTTTTTATACAAACCTAATAATCCAAATTTTAATTTTGATTCTTTTGAAAATAGCTTCACATCTTTTGTGAAATCAATTTTTATATTGTGATTTTGTTCATTTAAATCACGCCAAATTCTTCTAGGCTCTGTGTTGGGGTTAATACTGTAATTAGTATCTTCTACTTGAAATGCAGTTGTTCGTACATCTTTATCATAAATAGAAGAAAGAGTGCTGGATGCGAACCAATTAGTTTTAAAAGTAGCTTCTTTGTTTGTAATTACTCCTGACAAAGCAATGTTTGTTAAGCCACGTTGTGTATAATCTAAATGATCTTTCTTAAAAGTAACAAAATCTGAGTCGTTATTCACTTGCGTAAAAACACCAGATTTAGAATTGGAGTTTTGAATATGTAATATATTAAACTTGTATTTGGCTTGTTGTGTTTTATAGGTTAAACCAGCTAAACCGCTTATTAATATATTGCTTTTACCTAATGATCCTATTTGCTTTTTCCCTCTAATTTCTCCATCAGATGCAATGCTTCCAATATTATTATCTATTGCATTTTCGTAAAATTTTGTACCACTTTTATAATTAATAGAAGCAATATAACCCAATTTATTAATTCCTATTTGATATTGATTTCCCGCAGAAATGCCAATATTATAATCCATCATGTTACGGGTTTGATTAGCAGCTAATTTAGTGTCAAATTTTTGAGTAAGATTGGTCAATTCTTCATTGTTGTCAAAAGTATATGGAATAGCAGTATCCTCAGAAAGAGGTCTATCTCTTGTCCCATTATCAAAGGCTAAGAAGTCTGTATTTCCACCTTGGTATGCAAGATAATTTGAGTTAAAATGCATATTAGGATTGTAAGACGCACCAACAGAAATACTATAGGTTTCTTTTGAGGGAAAATCTTTTGTAATAACATTGATTAATCCTCCTGTAAAATCGGCGGGCATTTCTGCTGTAAAAGATTTGATAACCATAACATTATCTAAAATACTGGTTGAAAATATATCCATTTGTAAACTATTTTTATCAGGATCTAAACCGGGGATTTCCATATTATTTAATATAGTTTTGGTATATCGATCTCCCAAGCCTCGCACATAGACGTATTTCCCATTTTCTACTGTAACACCTGGTATATTTTTTACCGCATTTGCTAAATTACTTGCTCCAACTTTTCGTAAAGTTTGAGCTGAGATTCCATCCATTAATTGAACAGATCTTTTTTGGTAGTTTAATACAGATGCCTCACTATTACGTACCGTACTGGCGTTTATAACTACTTCGTCTAATTCATCTAATTCTGGAGTTAAACTGATGTCTAAATTAGTAATTTCCCCTGATTTAATAATTACATTTGTAACCTCAATCTTTCTATATCCTATATAATTAAAAATTACTGTATAGGTGTTTTTTTCTAAATTAAGTGTGTACATTCCATCAAAATCTGTGGAGGTTCCATCTGTTGAATTCTTAATTGAAATAGCTGCTCCTGGTAAAGGTTCATTGGTTTCAGCATCTCTGACAATACCTACTATTTTCCCATCATTTCCGTAGGAAAACATAACTATAGAAACAAAAAACAAGGATAATGTAATAAAATATTTCATCGTACTTAAGTATTAATAATTAAAAATCACAAAACCTTTATCTGATTTTTTAGTGCAGATAAAGGTGTTTGAAAACAAATAGATTTAATTGTTTTGTTAAAAAGCATTCTTAGCATAAGCAAAAGTCCAAGTAAATTCACCTTCATCTGCACCAACAGAAGCGGTAGTTACGGCAGTTGCATTGTCACCAAAACCAGTTACTGTTACGTTATCAGCTTTGTTTATAAATATATCTTTAACGTCTGAAATACCACTTGGTAAAACAATTTCCCAAGCTCCAAAAACTAAATCGCCATTATTGTAGTTTGTAGCTACACCATCGTTATCTAATTCTACATCAGAACTATCTTTGAATCCTTTTGCAAAGACGTTATTAACTGTTCCCATAGCTTGACTTCTAAAATCAGCATATTCACCTTTTTCAGTATCTAAGTTTCCAATAATTGTAATATTATTTAGTGTGAATTTTCCTATTGCAGAACCCTCTGGTCCATCGATTTCTAAAGCATGGTCAGAAGCACTTCCTAAAATAACCATAGAGTTTGACACTGTTCCAGAATAGGCTTGATCGATATCTAAACCATCATCGCCTTGTGCCCAAACTAAGAGTTCAGAAGCATTAACAGTTCCTCCAAAAAACTCAATACCATCATCTACATTGGCAACTACTTCAATATGATTTATGGTTGTACCACTACCTACTCCTCCTAAAGTTAAGCCGTTGATTTCATTACCTTCACCTATTTCAGCACCTCCATGACGAATAGAAATATAAGTTAAAATCCCTGAATTATCATCAGAAACTGCACCTCCATAAAGGCCGTTTGTGTCCGCAGCAGGAATACCTTCTATTTGTTGTTCTGTAACATCACCATCAAATGAGCCAGGTGCATTACCTAAGATGATTAATCCACCCCAAAGACCTCTTTGGTTTTCATCTAGATTTGAACCTTCCGTTTGACCTTTTTCAATATTATCAGCTATAGATGTCATAATTATTGGTTTAGTTGCTGTTCCCTGTGCAGCAATTTTTGCTCCTCTTGCAATAATTAGAGTTGATGCTTGACTTCCAGAACCTGCGTATGCTTTAATAATTGTACCAGGTTCAATGGTTAAAGTTGCACCATTAGATACAATAACTCGCCCTTTGAGCTCCCAGATTTCATCACTTGTCAAAGTTTTGTTTTCACTAATAATACCTTCGAGAGTTGTCTCTATAATTATCGGCTCATCTATTACTTCATCGTTTGTACAAGATGTAAATGTCAGTAATCCCATCAGGATAAAAAAAGATAAATTTTTCATTTTTGTTTAATTGTTTATGTGTTATTAATCGGGCAAAAATGAAATTTTAGTTTGTATTGTATATTAATAAAAAACGAACATTAGGTTAAGAAAAACAGGTGCTTGGGTAAGAACTTCACTTTAACTTAATACTAAACTCAGGCAATATTAAAATAGTACGCCCTATATTTGCAGATAGAGACATTGCCGTAAGTAATTGTATTAAACATATGAAAACTAAGAACTTTACCATACTACTAGTCGATGACGAACCTGATATTCTAGAATTTTTAGAATACAATTTCAGCAAAGAAGGCTATAAAGTGAAAATTGCAGACAATGGTAACAAAGCCATAAAAAAAGCGATTAAACACAATCCAGATTTAATTCTACTAGATGTAATGATGCCCGAGATAGATGGTATGGAGACCTGTAGAAGACTTCGAGAATTAGATCAATTTAAGGAGACAATCATCATTTTTCTAACGGCTCGTGGAGAAGACTATTCCGAGATTGCAGGTTTTGAAGCTGGAGCAGATGATTATATTACAAAACCCATTCGTCCCCGCACTTTGATAGCAAGAGTTAAAGCTATTTTAAAAAGAAGAAAAAAAGAAACAACAGTTGGTGATTTAAGTTATGATAGTATTTATATTAATGTAGAAAAAAGAGAAGTACTTGTAAAAGGTGAAAAAATTAAATTACCTAAAATGGAATTTAATCTTCTTTATTTACTGGCGTTAAAACCCGAAAAAGTGTATGTAAGAGAAGAAATTTATTCTAAAATTTGGGGTGATAATGTCGTAGTAGGAGCTCGAACATTAGATGTGCATATTAGAAAATTACGAAAAAAAATAGGGCAGGATTATATCAAGACTAGTAAAGGAGTAGGATATTCATTTGTTTATTAATCAAGGGACTCACAATAAAAGAAGGGAAATTAAAAACACTAAATGAAAAACCCAACACCCAAACAAATTATTGTAATTACATCAGCCATTCTAAGTGTTGGAATGTTGTTGTCATTAATCCTCCTAAAAATAACGGGTCAGCTGACAACCGATTATATTTGGCTATTTGTGTTGGCAATCTTGCTTTTTGTCTTTAGTTACCTTATTTTTTCTTACTTTATTGAGAAATATATTTACAGAAAAATTAAACTTATCTATAAATACATAAACGAATTAAAACAAACAGATTCTATTAAACCCTTACGATTACAAAATGATGTGGTTAAAAATGTAGAGCTAGAAGTGAGTAAATGGGCAATGAGTAAAAGGAAAGAAATAAAACAATTAAAAGAGACAGAAAAACTACGTCGTGAGTTTTTAGGAAATGTTTCACACGAATTAAAAACTCCTATTTTTAGTATTCAAGGTTATATAGAGTCATTGATAGATGGTGGGCGAAAAGATAAAGAAATCACCAAAAAGTTTCTAAATAAAGCACTTGAAAACACCAATCGATTGAGTTTGATAGTCGATGATCTTGAAATGATTTCACGAAGTGAATCAGGGAAGTTAGAGTTAGTCCCAGAACACTTTAGCATCAATAAACTGTTGCAAGAGGTGATGGATTCTATGGAGATGAAAGCAACAGATTGTAGCGTGTTTCTTTCTTTTAAAGAAGAAAATCCAACTGATTTTGTAGTCTATGCCGATAGAGATCGTATCGCACAAGTTCTGATAAATCTGTTTTCAAACTCCATTAAATACAATAATAAATATGGCAAAACTTTAGTTGCTTGTTACGACATGGAAGAAAATGTATTAATTGAACTTTCAGACAAAGGAATAGGAATTGAAGAAAAACATATACCTAGATTATTCGAACGATTTTATAGAGTTGATAAGACTCGTTCAAGAAACAAAGGAGGAACTGGCTTAGGTTTGGCTATCGTAAAGCATATTATTGAAGCACATCATCAAACCATTAATGTAAGAAGTAAAATAGGAGTTGGCTCTACCTTTGGTTTTACACTTAAGAAATCTAATATATCTATCTAAAATAGCTTTCCTTTTATTAAACCGGAATTTGAATAAAAGTTTAACAAATTATTTTCTAATAATATTGTATTTTAGCATCCTAACTAATTTATTAATCCAAAAAAGAAAAAATTATGTCTGTAATGAAAGTTATCGAAGTAATGGCTGATTCTAGCAATAGCTGGGAAGAAGCTGCAAAAAATGCTGTGCAACATGCAGCAAAAAGTGTAAAACACATTAAATCTGCATTTGTTCAATCACAAAGTATGGTGGTCAATGATGGTGATGTAGTGAAATTCAGAGTAAATGTAAAAATTACTTTTGAAGTAAAATAATCATCTTTTACTAAATGTAAAAAGTGCTTTGATATAAATCGAAGCACTTTTTTATGCTTTAAATGTTTTTTCAATATCATAAATAATTGTTAAACAGACAGTAAACATCTTTGTTTTTTGTAATTTTGTATAAAGAAATGAAAACTAAAAGACTATGATTAATTTTAAAAAAACTATAACTGTATTAATTCTAATAGTAAGCCTCACGTCATTTGGGCAAAATGATTGGAAAAATCAAAAACTAAAAGCGAACCCAAAAACCATGAAGAATATTGTTTACAATATTGTTGAGAATTTTGGTGCTATAAAAAGAACAGGAGTCGTTAAAGGAGTAAACTTTACATACAATGAGCTAGGCTATGTGCTTACACAAGAAAATTATGGACAAAATGCACAACCAATCAACCAGCTACATATCATTTATGATCCCTTAAATAGAATTACATCTAAAAACCTAAGCGATAAAAATGGAAAACTCATAAATAGAGTTAACTATAAGTATAATCAAAGAAATAAACCTACCTACGAAAGCATCTATAAAGCCGATGGTTCCTTGGCAAGTAGAATGGTATATACCTATAACAAAAAAAAAGGTGAAACTTCTAAAAGTCATAAGTTTTGATAGTAATGGTCAAAAAAAAGAAGTAAAAAATCATACTTACCGTAAATGGAAACATTTAAAGAAAGTAGAAACCATTAATCCCAAAACAAAAGTTATTAAAAACAAAAAAGTATTTGATAAAAATAATAATTTATTAGAAATATCATTTTTTGATGTATTAGGTAGTTTAACTTCAAAGAAAGAATATCAGTACAAAAACAATCAACTTATTACGATATTACTTTATGAAAACAAAGAATTGCAAATACAACAAGATTTTACATATAATAACCTAGGTTTTTTGGTGAAAGAAGAAGTGAAAACTTTAAAATCAAAAAAAGTTGATATTATTACTTATACGTATGATTTTGATGAAAAAGAAAATTGGATAAAAAAGAATAAATATATTAATTCAGTGCCTGTTAGTTTAGAAGAAAGAAGTATAGAATATTTTAATAATTAATTACATTAAATGGAATACCAAGAATATATAGAACTAGCTAAAAATGTTTTATTAAAATACACCCCTAAATTTGTAACTGCTGTCTTATTATTAATCATAGGTTTATGGTTAATCAAAAGAGTCACTTTTTTACTTAAGAAACTGATGAAGAAAAAAGGTGTGGATGCTAGTCTGCAAACTTTTTTAGGAAGTTTAATTTCAATTTCTTTAAAAATATTTCTGTTTATTACAGTATTATCCCAAGCAGGAGTTGAGACAACCTCATTCATTGCGGCATTAGGAGCTGCAGGTTTAGCAATAGGCTTGGCTTTACAAGGTTCACTTTCTAATTTTGCTGGAGGAGCTCTCATCTTGTTTTTTAAACCTTTTAGGGTTGGGGATTTGATTAAAGCACAAGGCGAAATAGGAGAAGTAAAAGAAATTCAAATTCTTGTAACAAAACTAGCTGTAGCAGGAAATAAAACAGCAATTATACCTAATGGACCATTGGCAAATGGCACTATTATTAATTACAATGAAGATGGAAAACTAAGAGTTGATATCAATATTGGAATATCTTATAACGCCAACATTAAACAAGCTAGAAAAGTATTAATGGATGTCATGTATGCCCATCCCGATTTGTTAAATGACCCAGCACCTTCTGTGAAAGTATCAGAATTAGGAGATAATTCGGTTAATTTATTGCTTCGTCCTTGGACAGTACCAGATAAGTATTGGCCCGTATATTTTGGCGTTTTAGAGGATGCTAAAGAAGCCTTAGACAAAGCAGGAATTAGTATTCCTTTCCCACAAAGAGATGTACACATATACGAACATAAAACTGCTGAATGATTGGTCTAGTCAGTGCCATGCCAGAGGAAATGCAATCTTTGTTAAATGAATTGCAAATCTCTAAAACCTTAGAAAAAGGGAAACGTACTTATTATCAAGGCACTATTTTTAATCAAGATGTGGTTTTAGTGTTTTCTAGATGGGGAAAAGTGGCGGCGGCAGCTACTGTAACACAACTTATTAATTCATTTGCTATTTCAGAAATTATTTTTTCAGGTGTTGCAGGTGCTATAGATTCCAAATTAAATATTGGGGATATTGTACTAGGTACAGAACTCATTCAACATGATATAGATGCGAGTCCGTTGTATCCTAGTTTAGAAATTC
The DNA here is from genome assembly GCA_015662775.1 of Lutibacter sp. Classification (GTDB taxonomy): domain Bacteria; phylum Bacteroidota; class Bacteroidia; order Flavobacteriales; family Flavobacteriaceae; genus DQTL01. The sequence goes on along the minus strand of DQTL01000269.1, from coordinate 6,549 downwards.
CTTTGTTGGGTATTACTTCTTTTAAAACAAAAAACACTACTAATTTAGAAATAGCAACCCAACAGTTCTTGAAAAATTACAATTACTATTTTAACAAAAAGACACTCGAAAACTTTGATATAAATAAGACACCTAAATTAGAGAAAGGAACTATAGTTAGTGGCGACCAATTTGTTAATTCTAGTGAAAAAATTAAGGAAATTCAAAAATTAGTTCCCCAATCCCTTTGTGTAGAAATGGAAGGTGCAGCAGTCGCACAAGTTTGTTATGAATATGAAATTCCTTTTCAAATTATTAGAATAATTTCAGACAAGGCAGATGACAATTCACATATCGATTTTCCAAAATTCGCGAATGAAGTTGCTGGGAAATATACTTTGGGTATTTTAGAAAAATATTTATCCTAATTCAATCCAGCTCGTTTTAACAACGCATCAACGCTAGGTTCTTTTCCTCTAAATTTTTTGTACAAGGTCATGGGTTTATCTGTTCCTCCTTTTGAAAGGATGTTATCTTTAAAAAGTTGAGCTACCTCTTTATTGAAAATCCCTTTTTCTTGAAAGAATTCAAAAGCATCTGCGTCTAATACTTCTGCCCATTTATAACTGTAATATCCCGAAGAATACCCGCCAGGAAAAATATGTGAAAAAGCAGTACTCTGACAACTAGTTATAACATCTGGGTAAAGTTGAGTGCTTTCAAATGCTTTCTTTTCATAAGCTTTGACATCACTTATTTCAGTTGGATTAGTTCCATGCCAAGCCAAATCTAACAAACCAAAACTCAATTGACGAATGCTAGCCATGCCTTCCATAAAGTTAGCAGATTCTTTTATTTTTTGCACATATTCTTGTGGTATCAATTCGTCTGTTTGATAATGTGTTGCAAATAAAGCTAAAGCTTCTTGCTCATAGCCCCAATTTTCTAATAATTGACTAGGAAGTTCTACGAAATCCCAATAAACACTTGTGCCTGATAAACTCGGGTAGGTTGTATTAGCAAGCATACCGTGTAAGGCATGACCAAATTCATGGAGTAAAGTAGTTACTTCTCTAAAAGTGAGTAGGGAAGGAGTGGTTTTTGTTGGTTTGGTAAAATTGCAAACTATAGAAATATGGGGTCTGGAATTTTTATCTCCTTTTTTCCATTGTCCTTTATAAGAAGTCATCCATGCTCCATTTCGTTTTCCTTCACGTGGAAAGAAATCAGCATAAAAAATAGCAATAAAGTTGCCTTCATTATCCGTTACTTTGTACACTTGAACATCTTTATGATAGGTGTCAACAGTTTGTAATAATTCAAAATGTAAGTCGTATAAATTAGCAGCTATTTTAAAAGCTCCTTTTAAAACTTTATCTGTTTGAAAATAAGGTTTTAGTAATTCGTCATCTAAATTAAAACGTTGTTTTTTTAGTTTTTCTGAATAATAGGAAGCATCCCAAAGTTGTAAATCTGAAACACCATCTTTTTTAGCAAATTCTTGTAATTCGGTGAATTCTCTTTTTGCTGCTGGAAGTGCTTTGTCTAATAAATCTTGTAAAAAAGATTGTACTTTCTCAGGTGTTTCTGCCATACGTTCTTCTAAAACGAAATGTGCATGTGTCTCATAACCCAATAGTCGTGCTCTTTGATAACGTAATTTAGCAATCTTTAGAACATTTAATTCATTGTTCTGTTCGTTGTTTTGAAAACTCCTTTTCCCATAGGCTTTATTCATTTGTTCTCGTAAATGTCTATGTTCACTATACGTCATAATGGCGTAGTAACTAGGAAAATCTAAGGTAAATACCCAGCCTTCTTTTTCTTTTTGTTTGGCTATTTGACTGGCTGCTTCAATGGCAGCTTTTGGTAAGCCATCTAACTCTTCTTTTTTTGTGAGGTGTAATTCATAAGCTTGTGTTTCCGCTAGTATATTTTCACTAAATTGTAATTTTAATGTGGCAAGTTCTTTGTCAACTTTACGTAAAATTGTTTTGTCTTGTTCGTTTAAATTGGCTCCGTTTCTACTAAAACTTTTGTATCTTTTCTCTAATAAGCTTGTTTGTTCTGTATTGAGATTAAGTTTTTCTTTTTTAGTATAAACCTGTTTTATTTTTGAAAATAAGGCTTCATTTAAAGTAATATCATTTCCAAATTCAGCTAAAAGAGGAGAAACTTCTTGGGCTATTTTTTGAATTTCTTTATTGGTTTCAGCCGAATTTAAATTAAAGAAAATACTGGTTATTCTATCTAATTTCTCACCAGAAAATTCCAAAGCTTCAATAGTATTTTGAAAATTAGGTGTTTCCTTACTAGCTACTAAAGCATCAATTTCAGCTTTAGCTAAGGCTATACCTTTTTCAATGGCAGGTTTAAAATGTTTATTTTTTATTTTGCTAAATGGAGCAGTTGAAAAGGGTGTGTTGAAATTTTGTAATAATGGGTTAGGCATGTAGTTGTGTGTTGAAAGTTTGTAGGAGACGCAATGTATTGCGTCTGTACTATCAGTTTGTATAGTTAAAAGTTTTAGCGCTAATTGTTTAATCTTTCAATTCATCTGAAGCACTGATTACTTTGATTTTCAGCTTTTCTTTATAATCTTGAATCATTTCTAAAATAGCAGCATTGTTGCTTCCTATAATTTGAGCTGCTAAAATACCCGCATTGGTCGCACCATTTAGGGCAACTGTGGCAACGGGAACACCAGCTGGCATTTGTAAAATGGATAATACAGAATCCCAACCATCAATAGAGTTACGAGATTTAATAGGAACTCCAATCACAGGAAGCGGACTCATACTCGCCACCATACCAGGTAAATGGGCAGCTCCACCAGCACCAGCAATGATTACTTGTATTCCATTTTTATGTGCGTTTTGAGCAAAATCATACAATTTTTCAGGAGTACGATGTGCCGAAACAATGTCAACAATAGTTTCTATTTTAAACTCTTCTAAAACGTCTATGGCTTGTTGCATAATCGGTAAATCTGTTATGCTTCCCATGATGATGGCTATTTTCATGTTTTTGTATGTTAAAAAGCCTCCCCCAACCCCTCCAAAGGAGGGGAGCTGGATGCTTGTTTTTATAATTATCACACTCCTTCCCCTTTGGGGAGGGTTGGGGTGGGGCTTCAATCACAAGAAAGCTGTTCTTTTCCAATTACTCTAATGCTATTCTTAACTTTTTCAGCTATTTCTCTTGCCTCTTTAATATTTTTATGAACCACATTTACATGTCCCATTTTACGAAAAGGTCGGGTTAGCTTTTTACCATACAAATGTGGTGTGACACCTTCCATTTCTAATAATGTGTCAAAACCTTGATAAATTACTTCTCCAGTATAATTTTCTTCACCCACCAAATTTACCATAATTCCTGCTAATTTACTTTGAGTTTTACCCAAAGGCAAATCTAATATGGCACGTAAATGTTGTTCAAATTGATTGGTGTAAGAAGCTTCAATGCTATAATGTCCGCTATTGTGCGGTCTAGGAGCAACCTCGTTGACAACAAGTTCTGCTTTTTTATTCAATATAAATTCTACCGCTAAAAGACCAATATGTTTAAAAGCATCGGCTACCTGAATGGCTATCTTTTGAATCTTTTTTTCAAATTCGTCAGAAATAAAAGCAGGACAAAGCACATATTCTACCTGATTGGCAGTTGTATGAAATTCCATTTCTACGACTGGGTAACTTTTTATTTCACCAGATTTGTTTCTAGCAACAATAACAGCATATTCTTTTTCAATAGGAATAAAGTCCTCAATGATACAAGGAACATCGGGTAAGTTTTGTATATCCGTTTTGCTTTTTAGTACTTTAACACCTGTGCCATCATAGCCAAATTGTGCAGATTTCCAAACTATAGGATATTCAAAAGTTTGATTTATAAAATCCTTTTTTGTTTCAAACCTTTGGTAAGAAACCGTTGGAATATTGTGTTTTGTATAAAAATCTTTTTGTAAGCCTTTGTGTTTAATAATTTCTAGCACTTCGGGTTGTGGATGTATCTTTAATCCTTCTTTTTGAAGTTGATACAGTGCTTTGATGTTGATGTGTTCAATTTCAACGGTTAAAAGGTCTACTCTTTTTCCAAATTGATAAACGGTATCATAATCATTGAAATCACCTTGTGTAAATTCATTACAAATTGCCGAACAAGGAGCTTGATCAGATGGGTCAAGAACACAAGTATGAATATCCCACTTTTGGGTTTCGGTTAAGAGCATTTTACCTAATTGACCGCCACCCAAAATTCCGAGTTTAAAAGAAGATGAAAAATAGTTAGTCACTTTTGTTTAGTTTTCTACAAAAGTAAAGAAAAGACTGAGATGAAACTTCTTAATTGTAAAAAATTGGTTTGTTTTAGAATCGGATGTGTGTTTGCCGTAAAAAATCAAAAAAAGGATTTCACTTTTGGAGATAAAACTTATTTCCAATTTTTATAAGGATTTTTCATCAGCATAGAGTTAAAATACCGCACATCACCTGTTACTTCTTCTCCTAACCATGCTGGTTTTTCGAAGGTAGTTTCTTCTGTTGGTAGTTCAATTTCAGCAACCGTTAATCCGTTATTTTCTCCGTAAAATTCATCTACTTCAAAAAACAAGCCGTTTGCTGTTGGCACAATAAAACGTGTTTTGTCAATCACACCAGATTCACAAATTGCCATTAAATCTTTAGCATCATTTAGGCTGATTTCTTTTTCGAATTCATATCTTGATGTGCCACTTTTATTGCCTATTCCTTTAACCGTTAGAAAACCTTTATCATCTTTAATGCGAATTCTCACCGTTCTTTCAGGTACAGTAGAAAGAAAACCTTGAACTATTTTTGTTTTTTTTGTAACAAATTTCTTGTAATCTCCTTTGACGAGAAATTTACGTTCTATTTCTTGATTTGCCATATTTATACTTTCATTAAGACGTTAAGATATAAGATTTATTACAAATTAGAATACTTGACAAATTCTGTTTTAAAAACTTCAGAAAAATGTTTGAGTATGGTTTTCTTAACTTTATTTTCATCAATTTCTTTTTCTAGTTCGTCAGCTAAAGAAGTTACCCCTTTATCTGTGATGCCACAGGGAATAATTCCCTTATAAAAACTTAAATCTGTATTGACATTTAATGCAAAACCGTGCATGGTTACCCAACGAGAAGTGTGTACGCCCATAGCACAAATTTTTCGGGCTTTTGGGGTACCGACGTCTAACCAAACGCCAGTTTCTCCTTTGCTTCTTTGACCTTTTAAACCATATTCTGCAATAGTTTTGATGATGACTTCTTCTAAATTACGCATGTATTTATGAATATCTGTAAAGAAATTATCTAAATCAAGAATAGGATAACCGACTATTTGCCCAGAACCATGATACGTGCTATCACCACCACGATTGGTGCGATAATATTCAATTTTTTTATTTTCTAATTGAGAAGCGTCAAGTAATACATTTGATTCACTCCCGTTTTTTCCCATAGTATAAACATGCGGATGTTCCACAAAAAAGAAATAATTAGGAGTAGGCGTGTTTTCATTTAAGTCACGATTTTTTATTTTGACATTTTTTATACTATCAAAATGTAAAAGTTGAAAATCTAAAGCCTCTTTATAAGGCATTACGCTAAGATCTTTGTATTGAATGAATGACATGAATTTTAAAAATCTACTTTTAAATCTAGCAACATCGGATTCTTGGTTAAGCTATCCATAGCCACTTCAATAGTCATTGTTTTATGATCACTAGAAAACTGAGCGTCTTTATAGTTAACATTTTTAATCTTTTTAGGAAAGTGATAAATAAGTTTATACATGCTTCCTCCTAAAAACATTTTGCTTTCTTCCATTTTAGCGTTATAGCTTTCTTGTTCTTCTGCTGTTAAATCTTTCATAACTACTTTACGAGTAAAATGTTTTTTCGTGTAAGAATAGAAAATATCATGGTTTTCAATACTTTCTTCGCTATCTCCTTTATTGTCTTGTAGTTTTTGTGCTTTTTCAACTTTGCTTTTTATATTGTCTAATTCAGAAAGATTCTTGAAATCAAGAATAAAATCATATAGCATTTCACCTTTTTCTTCATCGAGATGTATGTGCATTTTTAAATCTTTTAGAGCTTCAAGAGCTTCTTGTTGATCTTTTGAAAGCTGTGCAATACTATCTTTATTTTGTTCGATGATATCTTTGAAATAAAAAGTAGAATCAATCTTTTCTTTTTCTTTTTTAATGGAATCATTTTCTCCCATTTCACTCATAGCTCCCATCATGGCACTCATATCCATATTGAGTTTGTATTGACCACTTCCATTTTTATTGAGTGTGATTTCTTCCGTAAATTGACAGGATGTAAAAGAGATACTGATAAACAAGATAAGTAAATAGGCTATTTTTTTCATTTTTAATGATTTTTATTTGGTGTAAAGATAGTGTTAATAGTTGAGTGTTGTTTTTAAAAGTTTATTCCTTTTATTTAATAATAAGCCTTAAACCCGCAAGTGTTTTCGTTATGAAAACGTCAAATGCTTATTAGTAAAGGTAAGCACAGTTTTGAGACTCGGAAACATAG
>DQTL01000309.1 GCA_015662775.1 Lutibacter sp. | reverse complement strand
TTTCCTGTTCCCGAATTTGCTAAACCGATAGCTATATTATTGTTAGTCCAAGTGTATGTTGTTCCTGCTACATCAGAAGTAAAAGCAATAGCTGCTATTGTATCGTCATTACAAGATATTACGTCATTTGGATCATCCATTACTGGTGTCGGATTAACTGTAATAGTAAATGTTTTAGTATCTCCTTGACATCCATTAGCTGTTGGATTTACAATAATAGTAGCTGTAATAGGGTTTGTTGTAGTGTTTGTTGCTGTAAAGCTTGCGATATTTCCTGTTCCTGAAGCTGCTAAACCAATAGTTTCATCGTCATTAGTCCAAGTGTATGTTGTTCCTACGACATCAGAAGTAAAAGCGATATCTGGAATTGTATCTGTATTACAAGAAGTTACATTATTTGGGTTATTTAGTACTGGAATTATTTTTTCTGTATTAATTTCCAAACTAAAATCACCAGTTAGAACGTCAACAGATGAACAAGTTCCATTTCCTTGGCAAGTCAGATCACCAATTTCATAAATACTAGAAACAGCAATAAACTGTGTGCCATTATTTGAATTAGAATCAGGGTCATCTAATACTTCTATTGTATAAGATAAATCATCTCCGCCAGTCATTATTCCGGGCATTTCTAAATGTAAAACGCTATTACCAGAAACGTCTGTTTCAAATTGAGTAGCCGTAGGACAATATGTAGATGTACATATAAAAGAACTTTCATTATATATATAGCCTACAGGTAAAGTTATTGTGATTTCTCCTGAATTTATAGGGCTTGAAGATATAACAATAGCAGAGCCTGAAATAGTAACAGAATCACAATTTTGAAAATCACCAGAAAAGACACTTAAATTGTTAGAAATACTATAAGATTCAGTACCTGCAATTGAAATAGGAGGTATTTCTACTGAAGAACCTTTAATAGAAGGAGATCCACAAGTGCTTTTTGCATCACCCTCAACTTTAAATGCTGTACCAGAAACAAAATCACACGAAGTTTCCATATTAAATCTAACTGAAATTTCACGATGAGAATTATTACTTAAAGTACCTGGTAATCCTTGTATAGGGTATGCGCTATGTGTTGTTAAATCATATTGATAATTACCATTAACCATTGTAGATGCAACTATCTCCCAATTACCAGAATTAATAGGATATTCTGCTTCAAAACTTCCGACTTCAGGTGCAATTCCTTGAACAGGTAAAATAGTAAATATATTATCTATAGCATTTCCTGCTTGCACATTATTAATATTATATTGATAGAAAAGAGTTTCACATAAATCTACAGAAGAAGAAGAAGGTTCTGTAATTAATATTACTTCTATTTCAGATTCTAAAGGTAAAAAAGAAGCTATTATTTGCTCTCTGTTACAAATATATTCATTTGGTGATGTTGGATATGATGAACAATTCCAACCAGCCTCTATTTTTATATCTGTTTGAACACAGGTAGTGTATGTAAAATCTATTTTATATTCTTCATACGAAGAGCTCGCTATATTATTTAATTTATACATGTTTCCTCCTGGATATGCTACTGGAGTAAATATAACAGAAGATGCAATATGAGTAACAGATTGAATATTCACACCAGCAATATCATCAATTGATAGCCAAACATATGGGGCAATAGACTCCGAATCGTTAAATAATCTAACGGTTATACTTTCTGTTTCATTTATAGCTTGTATAAACCCTGTTTGATCAGATAGTTTTATACCTGGTTTTTTAGACAAATAAATAGAGTTTGTTTGTGGAAGAGAAGTGTCTGCTTCTGGTGGTAAAGGGTCTATATTTACATAATGGTAATAAAAATCAGTAATAAAAAACTCTCTAGATATGCTTTCTATTTCTTCGGTATTACATTTTGCTATAACGCGAGTGGGTATTGCTGCTCCATAGTTATTTGTAACAGTTATATTCATGGCTGGCCACAAAGGTGTTCCAGGGTTATTGGGGTCATCATTTAAAAAGGTAACTGTACTTGAATTGTCTGGATTTGTAATAATCGAAGATGGTGTTAACAGTTGAGTGTTACTTCCATACGGATTAGCATAACCATCTATGACATGATAGCTAACCGACTCTAAATCATATCCTGACGGAACATCAATAGTAAACGAGTTGATTAACATTCCTGGCCTAAATTCATTTTGATATTTTAAACCTGAAGCATTAAACCTTCTTGCCATATAATTAGAACCTCCTCCTAAACTGGTTGTATTGCAACCATTAACACGGTGAGGATTTGTTGCAACTAGAGAACCTGTACCTGCAACATAAGTTTGAGGTATGTAATGGTTACAATATACCATGTTGCCAGAACTATCGTTATAGTACATAAAAAAATCAGATCCTGTTTGTTCATCCTTTTTAGGAATATTGTTAGTTTTTACTTGATATCTTGAAATAGTATATACTTGATCACCATCTAAGATTTCTCCATTAGGTAACATAGCGGTTAAATTCCAGTCTATTATTTGTAAAGAATCGGTTGAATTAGCTTCAGAAAAAGAACTTATAGTGGTATTTGGTACAATAACAGCTCCATTTCTAATTATAGTTACATCTACACTCAAAGGTTGATAAATAGTTACATTATTAATTCTATTGAACACTGTACGGATAAAAAAGTTATCAGAGTCTGCTCCATTTAGTGTAGCATTACTCCTAATTTCTATTTCATCTAAATACAATGCTTTAGATAAATCATATGTACTAATATTGGCAGGGTCTACTTTAGTAGTCATAGAACTATCTGTCCACCCAAGAGAGTTTTCAGCTCTTGTAATAATAGGTTCTGATACAGATATACCTTCAGAACAAGGTTTTAAACAATGAGCAAGGACATTAATTTCTCCACAAAGAATTTCTGAAAAACATTCACAATTAGAAGTCACACTATTATCTGCATTTATTGTGGCGTCATTAATTTCTAGTAATTTCCAATCCATAGTAAGATCTTCTCCGTTACTACAATCATATTCTAGATCTATTGTTGTCCATCCAAAAAAATTATAGGCATTATTATTGCTAGTTGGTGCAGGAGAAGTAATGGTTACTGTATTTCCTGTTTGAGTTACTATAAACCCAGCGGTTGTTGTATCTATATTAGAAGGATATTCTCCTAAATGCCATTCTACACTACTTAAATCTGCAGTAACACCAGGAGCTAATGTTAATACATACTGTATTCTTGTATCCACACTAGCATAAGCATTATCCTTTCTATGTTTTGCAGCAGCTAATCTAACATTAAATGTAGTACCTTCATAAATATTAGAAGGAATATGCCCTACATCTCCAAATCCAGTTTCAATAAATTCAATATTTCTATTGTTTGAACTTGACATTTTTACAGTAGAATCACCACACATATTTTTATAATAAATTGCTGTTCCAAAAAGATAATTATGAATACTCAATGTGCATGATCCCATACAAGAAAATGACATTTCTGTTAAAAGAGTAAGGTCTGTATTTGGTGGTAGATCGTCAAAATAATTATCACCATCTATATCATCTAGACCAAATCCTGCACCATCTGGGTCGTGATTTAATAAAGCAGAATCATTAGCTATATTTACTACATAAATACCTGAAATAATACTACCTGTCAATGTAACATCACCTATTTTAGTGTCTCCTAAAATGAAACGTTGGTCATACGAGTAGATTATGGGAGAATAAATTCTTCCTTTTTTTATAACAAGGTCATACATAGTTACTGCTTTAACTTCTCCATTACCACCATTACGTAATTTTGTTTCTATCTCAAAAGGAGTACACATATCTGTAAAACCTACTTTGTTTTGAGAGTGAAAACTAAGACTTGCAGATGCATTGTTAAGAGCAAAAGCGCCATATCCTATCTCTGTTTGACACCATTGAGCAGGGTCTTGATTACAACCCCAACCAATTTGATATTGGGTAGTGTCATAATCCACACTACAATCACCAACAGTTATTGTTTCAATAAAATTTAATTCTTCTCCATAACATAATTCTTGATTACTTGGAAGTAAATCTCCAGATATTTCATAGTAATTTATAGATCCACTAGAAGAAACCGGCACAATAGAAACACCATTTAAATCTAATGAGTTGAAAGTTATATTACCATAATCAACACTAAAATAGATGGTTTCTAAACATCCTTCAGCTCCATTGGTTATTGAAAAAGTTCTAGTATATGTACTGTTAGGTAGTGTGTTGATTAATATCTCTGGCTGTGTAAAAGATACTGAAGGATATGAAACAGTATACTCTGTAGTATTTGTTGTAGTTTCTCCGTCAATAGTTGCAGAAACAGAATCTTCAAAATCTAATTCATTTATTGCATTAGTTCTTGCTTGGCAATTTGCGGTTCGCTCTATTGTAAATTCAATATGTTCTCCAATATTCAAAATAGAAGGCCCAATAATAAATTCAGGAGCGGAAGAAGTTCCTCCGTTTTCTGTTATAGTAAAATTATTTGTTCCTCCAGTTTTTATAACAGATCCTATAATATACTCTACACCATCAGGTAAATTAATAATAACCGTAGCTCCGTCAATAGAATTCTTAGCTACATCTAACCTAACTTTAAGCAAGGCGTTTTGAGAGTAACATACGTTAGGGGATTCTGCTTGTTCTGGAAAATCAATTACAAAAGATTGTGCATTTGATATTGTTATAAATAACAGAATCACAAAAGTTAAATTATATTTAACTTTTAAAGGATTAATATTCATATTAGTTTGTTGTTATCAATTTTTATAAAAAAACAAAATTACTGTTTTTATATAAAAATCATAATGAAATTGAAGGTAGATTTTAAAAATTAATTTTTTTTAAGATAAAGGCTATACTCAAAGGTTCAAAACCCATTTTAATTTGCTCACAAATTGGTTTGTAAATGTATTTTTGGTTATCTCATAATAGTATTCTTTAAAATGATTATTATTTTTGGAATTATTCTTTGGGTTCTACTGCAAATTTAGTGGAATTAATTAACTTTGCTAAAAAAGATGACAAAAATAGTATCCCAATATTTTGATTTACT
>DQTL01000196.1 GCA_015662775.1 Lutibacter sp. | reverse complement strand
TATTAATTTGATAATTAGCTAATGTGATAATTTGAAAATGCTTACTCTTGTGTTTTATTAATTTGATAATTAGCTAATGTGATAATTTGAAAATGTTTACTCTTGTGTTTTAATTTGGAAATTAGTCAATTAGCTAATTAGCACATTTTCAAATTGATTAATTAACTAATTAGAAACCCACATCTCTCCAGGCATTCCAATTTTAAGCGAACCATCATTAACAACGGCTATTTTAATAGCGTAAACCAACTTGACACGTTCTTCTTTGGTTTGGATGATTTTTGGTGTAAATTCAGCTTGTGAAGCGATCCAACTGATTTTTCCTGTATACTCTTTCATACCATCAGGGGCATCAATTTTTAAGGTTACTTCTTGACCTATTTTTAGATTTGCCAATTGTGGTTCGCTTATATAACCTTTAAAAAGCATTTCGCTCATATCGGCTATTTTGTAAAGCGGACGACCAAAACCTATGATTTCGTTTGGCTCTACATATTTAATTAAAACAGTTCCATCGACAGGGTTGGTAATTTTACATTTTGATATTTGATACTCGATTTCCTTAATCTGTGCGTCTAGTTTTTTTACTTCATTGACTACACCTGCATTTTGAATTTCAATACTGCGAATTTGACGGTTGATAACTGAAATTTTCCCATTGACATCATCCAACTGTTTTTGCGTTCCTACATTATCTGCAATTAGTGCTTCTACTCTTTTTTTATTGGTGTTTGCTGTTTCTTTTTGTGCTTTTAACACACTTATTTGAGATAAAACCCCTTTAGATTTGGTGTAAATAATACTTTTTGCAACTTCTAATTGTTCTTTTTTAAGTTGTAATTGTATCGTGTCTATTTGGGCAATGGTTTTGCCTTTTGAGATGCTTTCCCCTTCGGTAAGATCTAGTTGGATAATTTTTCCGTTGCTTTCTGCAGAAACAGTGATTTCTGTTGCTTCAAAGTTTCCGTAGGCATCTGCCTTGATTACCTCTTTATCACAAGAAGTGAATACAAAAGTGGCGAGTAATAGTAGTGCTAGTTTTTTCATTTTGTTTGTTGTTTACTGTTGAGACGCAATGCATTGCGTCTTTACTGTTGAGACGCTGTTGAGCGTTGTTGAGACACGATTAATCACGTCTTTACCATATCTAGTTAAACATGGTGATTTGATAATTAGCCTTAGCCAACTCTAATTGGATTTCGTGTGTTTTTAGATTGATTTCTGCTTGTACTAGTTTGTTGACTTCGGCTGTGTAATCTGCTGTAGTTATTATGTCGTGTTTGAGTTGTTTGCTTGCTGTTGCTATTCCTTTTTTGTGTAGTGCTATCAACTCTTTATCTGATTTTATTAAGCTGGTATTTTTTTCTATATCAGACAAATAAGTCTTTGCTTCTATACTTTGTTTCCACTCAAAAACTTGCTGTTGGTTGTCAATTATTTCTTTGTTAATTGCCAAAGCTTGACGTTGTTTTTTGGTCGCACCCCAATCAAAAACATTCCATTTGGCTTTTAGCCCGACGATGTAAAACCCTTGTTCGGAATTGTCTAACATATTGAGTCCTGGGTTTCCTACGCCACCTGTTCCAAAAGCACTTAGCATTGGATAATTCTTTTTACTCAAGAAATTATCGTTTTGAGTAATGATTTCTTTTTGAAAATCAAATAAAGCAAATTCGGGACGTTTTATTTGCTGTGATACATAAACATCTGGCAGACTTAATTCAGTTGTATTTGAAATATGCTTACCAATAAGTAAGCCTAGTTTATTGTATACTTGTTTTTGTGTAGCGTCTATCTCTATAATTTTTTGTTGCAACTCCAACAGCTTTACATGTAATGGATCAGCAGCATTTACTGGTGCTACACCATGTTGGATTCGCTTGTCAATTTCTGTTATTTTCTCTTGAATTTGTAAAGTGTTTTTCTCCAATACCGTTTTGGTTTGCTTGAGTAACAAAACAGAAAAGTACAAGCTATTAATTTGTGCTTTCAATTGATGGAAACTAACGGCAATTTCTTGTTGTTTGGCACCTAATTCTGCTTTTTTTATGTTTTGTTGTAAATCTATAAGCCCACCGTTATAGATTAATTGACTTGCAGTAAAAGTCGCTTTCCATTGTTCTTGGTTTGGGGCTTCAATTTCCATATTAGGCAAACTAAAAGGTAAACTAACTACATCAGATTGATAAGTTGCCTGTGCTGCTAACTCAAATTTTGGTAATTTTTGTTTACTAATTACAGCAACTTCTGCTTCGTTTTGAGTCGCTAATAAACCCTTTTTTACTTGTAAAGGGTAATTGGTTTCGGCTAGTGTATAGCATGCTGCTAAAGACAAGGTTTCTTGTGCTTGTAATGACAGGACACTTTGAAATCCAATCATAAAAAGCAATAAAACAATGTGTTTTTTATTTATTGATAGTAACTTCATTTCTGAAAATTTTATTTCATTATTAATGTTTGACTATTTGTTAAACCTCTTAAACTATATTTTATCATTGGTTTGATGTTGATTAAATCACCTGAATCAAGTACTTCATCTTTGCCATTTTCATCTTGATAAACTAGTCTTCCATCTACACATACCAATAAAGCTGGGACTTTAATTATTTGGTTTTCTAAGTAAACGCCTTCCATAATAAATAAAGAAGAGGTAATTCCTACTTGACTTTCAAAAAGTGAAATTTCTGAAATTGGTAAAGAAATATTATGTTTGTCTTTTATATTCATCTGAAAAAATATTTATTTTAATCTAATCGAATTAATAATAAAATCGGCTACATGTGTTTTTCGTTCTTCTAAAAGTAGTTTGTACTCCTTTTCGTCTTTTTGTAAAACTGATTTTAGTATAGGTTTCGCTACAAAAGGAAAAATACTCATAGCAATTACATTTATAATTAAATGTTCTGGCTTAATGGGTGTAATTTCTCCATTTTCAACCATTTCATTAATGGTTGTTTTCATGGTGCTAAAACTATTTCCAAATTCTTTTATAAAAGTATCTTGTAAAATCTCAGGATTTCTATTTAACTCCTGAATAATAAAGGTTGGAATATAAGCGTGCTTGCTAATCAAACTGATATAACCATTAGTGAAATTCCTTATCTTATCAAATAGCGGTTCGTCTTTCTCAATTATTTCACGAAGTTTGGGAGCCATAATTGAAATAGCCGTTTTAAAAACTGCTTCAAATAATTTTTGTTTGCTTCTATAATAATAGTGCAACATAGACTTGTTGATTTTTGCTTTATCTGCAATTTCTTGCATTCTTGCACCATCCATTCCTTTAGATTGGAAAACATTTATGGCTGCATCTAAAATTTTTTCTTCTGTATTATTATCTGACATTACTGACTGTTTGATCTAACTGTATTGTTTAACCGTTTGGTTGACAAAAGTAGAACAAGTTTTTTAACTGAACAAATCTTTTTGATAAAAATAGTAAATATAATTTTTAGATGATTGATTATTAGATATTTGCAATTAACCAATTGGTTGGTAAGTATGTGTATTTACCTTGCTATTTTAAATTTTCAGTAGATTTGTCAAAATTTCAAATTATAAATCATGAAGCTATTTTCTAAAATTCTATTCTTTATTTTTATCGTTTTAGCAGGAATTATCTATTGGCAATATCCGCGATTAAATATTATCTCAGGTTTTGGAGCGAAAAACATGTGTTCTTGTTTGTTTGAAGCCAATAGAGATCAGGCTATTATTACAACTTCAGATAATAATTTTTCTCCTATAGCTATTGCCAAGTATAAAATAGACAGGGAAAACCTTCGTGTAACAGCTTCTGTATTTGGAATGATGAAACGTACGGCAGTTTATCACGAAGATTTGGGTTGTCAATTGATTTTAAAAGGAGAAACTGAACCTGTAATTGACTATTTTCCTGTGCCACATAATTGTCCAGAATCGACTGCTTATCCACAAGGAAATGAAGATCAGAAAGACACTATACTTCCAAATATAAATTATGAAAAATTAGAAAAAGCAGTTAGTAATGCCTTTGATAAAGAAGGAGTGGATAGTTTAAAAACTCGTTCGGTTTTAGTTATTCATAAAGATATAATTATTGCAGAAAAATATGCTTCTGATTTTGACAAAAACTCACTTATCTTAGGTTGGTCCATGACTAAAAGTGTCCTGGCTACCTTATTTGGAATCCTTCAAAAACAAGGGAAAACAGATTTAGAAAACATGCATTTATTCCAAGAATGGGAAAATAGTGAACGTTCCAGTATCAGTCTTGGGGATTTATTACAGATGAAAAGTGGTTTAGAATGGGAAGAAAATTATGACAAAATAAGTGATGTCACGCAAATGTTATTTTTAGATAAAGACATGACCAAAAAACAACTCAACAAACCTTTAGCTTATAAAATCGGTGAATATTTTAATTATTCTTCAGGTACTTCTAATCTGCTTTCTGGCTATTTAAGAAATCAGTTTAAAACCCACCAAGAATATTTAGATTTTCCCATAAAACAACTCTACGACAAATTAGGTATGTCGTCTATGTTGATAGAAACCGATTTATCAGGAAACTACGTAGCTTCATCCTATGGTTGGGCAAACACACGTGATTGGGCAAAATTAGGATTATTATACCTGCACAAAGGAAATTGGTTTGGAGAACAAATAATCGACGAATCTTGGGTGGATTATGTAAGCACACCAAATGGTGTTTCTAACGGAATTTACGGAGCTCATTTTTGGTTAAATACTGGTGGCTACAGACCTGACGTGCCTAGAGATATGTTTGCCATGGAAGGCTATCAAGGACAAATGGTGTTTATTATTCCTTCTAAAAACCTAGTAGTTGTAAGAATGGGATTAACCGAAGAACCTGTTATTGATTTTAATAAAATGTTGAAGGATATTATTGCTACGATAGAATAGGTTGTGTTTATAAATACTAGCTGCCTTTAAAGAAATTCTTTTATTACTATTTACTAATATTAGTGGAATGTTTCGCTTTTTTTCGCGAACTTTGCTAAACATACGATAAACTCCATTAAAACGAGAGTTTATCTTAACGTTAGATTTAATGCAAGAGCAAGTTTACGGAATCGGAATTATGATTAAATATTAACTTTGAGTAAAACAATATGGCTTCAGGTGGTCCAGGAGATAATCCAATAAAGGATGTAGTATTATTTAAATGGAAAGTATATAATACAATATGCGATGAATTAATGAGGGAGTTGTCTAATTATATTACTTGGAAACAAATAGAAGATAAAACAATGGGAGTAAATAATCTACCTACAAATCCTGACCTCTTAAAAAAGATGGAGGAAAGATTAAATCATCTTATTAAAGAAGAAAAGAATAAAATAAAATAACATTGTAATTTGAGCTGGTTTGTGGAATCAAAAGCAATGAGATTTACTTGAAATCGGAAAAGCATATATTGCGTAATTGAAAAAACGAAATGAATCACAAGCAGATAAAAAAGCACTAAAACCTAACAAAGTGTAAAATTCATTGCTAGTAAAGTCTGTGTTTGGAAATCCTGCGGATTTCTAGCCAGTTCCGAGAAATCTTACTAAATTGATTGCTTAAACACACAACGAAATCTTAAACGTGACGTAAAGCCAAAATTCTACACAATTCAGGATGACTTTGTAATTTATTCTTTAATGAAATTACTAAAAAATACTTCCTACAAATCAATCCCCAAATCAACACCTAATTTCTCTGAAATAATCTTAGTGATTTTTGTTTTTAAAACAGGAATTTTAATTGCTTCTACTACTTTATTTGTAAACGCATAGAGTAAAAGTGCTTTGGCTTCTTTTTCAGGAATACCACGCTGTCGCATATAAAAAAGGGCGTCTTTATCTAATTGTCCGATTGTACATCCATGCGAACAAGCAACATCATCGGCAAATATTTCTAATTGAGGTTTGCTATAAATTGTTGCGTCATCGGTTAGTAAAATGTTATCATTTTGTTGATACGCATCTGTTTTTTGTGCAATTTGCTCTACAAACACTTTTCCATTAAAAACACCTGTTGACTTGCCATCATAGATTCCTTTATACAACTCATGGCTTTCACAATTGGGTTGCTGGTGATATACATTGGTTTGATTATCTACATGTTGCGTGCCATTTATTAAACTAATTCCATTTAAAATAGAATTGATATGCTCTCCTTTTTGATAAAAACTCAAAGTATTTCGGGTGATGTCACCTCCAAAAGAAAAGGTGTTTACAGACACCACACTTTGGTCTTTTTGTTGTACAAAAGTCGTGTCAATTAATGAAGCGTTTAGCTTATCATTTTGAATTTTATAATAATCAATATGTGCACGTTTATTGGCAAACACCTCAGTTACGGTATTATTCAAAACTTTATTATTTGATAAGCTTTGGTGTCTTTCAACTATTTTTACTTGCGAATTTTCATCGACAATAATTAAATTACGAGGTTGTAAGAGAATATCTTTTTCACAATTAGTTGTAAAATAAATAATCTGTATGGGTTTTTCTACAATGATATTCTTTTTAATATGAATAAAAGCACCTTCACTCGCAAACGCCGTATTTAACGAACTAAGTCCGTCAGATGTCAAAGCAATTTTATTGAAATAATGATCCATTACAATCTTATACTTAGTCTTTTCAATTGCTGCAGATAACAAACAGATATCCATTCCATCATGTGTAGTTTCTGATAAATAGGAGTTGTAAACCCCATCTACAAATACAATTTTATAACTGTCAACTCCTTTTAAAAAATAGGTGTCTACTTCTGGTAACTGCACTTGGTGTTTGGTTAAATCAGGAAACAAACTATAGTCGTTATTTAGGATACTTTTTAGCGAAGTATATTTCCAATTTTCATTTTTTTTGGTTGGAAAACCAACTTTTTCAAATTGTTGCATGGCGGCAGCTCGTACCTTATGAAAATCGGACTCTGTAGCTACAGAAGCCTTGTTTTCAAATGCCATAAAGGAAGTTATTAGTTTTTCTTTCATTGTTCGGTTGATTTGAAATTTAAGATTTGAAATTTAAGATTGGTTACACTTTCATTAAAAATCAATTTTGAAAATCTGAATCTATGTTATTTAAATAAAAAAATTTGAAGTCATTATTTATCACATTAATGTAAAATCTCAAATTTCGAATCTTAAAATATTACTTAAATTTATTCCCTCTAATTTTTGAATTCTTTAGATACTTTATAAAACCAGATAGTGACTTACTAAGCTCTAAACTTTTGTCTTTGAGATTAATAATTCTTCCGAAATATATTCTTTATCAAATGCTCTATATAATTGAGATCGTGATTCGGCACAAGAAGCTTTTGCAATTGATAAAAAATGTATGAATTCTTTATTTCCTTCGCGTTCAAAACCTTCTGCAATATTATCCATAACAGAACCAGACGAACGAGAAATTTGATCCATTAATGCAAAATCATTTTTAAATAGTTCTTTTGTTGCTATTTGAAAGATTTCTTTAGCATAAATTCTTGAAAGCTTCCAAACTTCCATATCCTCAAAATTTGTTATGGTAGCCATAATCTCAAATTTTAAATCTTAAATCTTAAATTAATATTATTTAATCCATTCATAGCCTTTCGCTTCTAATTCTAAAGCGAGTTCCTTACCACCAGTTTTTATAATTTTTCCATCTGATAAAACATGCACATAATCAGGAACTATATATTCCAATAGACGTTGGTAATGCGTAATTACAATAACAGCATTGTCTTTATTTCGTAATTTATTGACTCCATTGGCTACTGTTTTTAGTGCGTCAATATCTAAACCTGAATCTGTTTCATCTAAAATCGCCAAACTAGGTTCAAGCATTGCCATTTGAAAAATTTCATTTCGCTTTTTCTCTCCTCCCGAAAAACCATCATTTAATGATCTAGATAAAAAGGATCTGTCCATTCCTAATAAATCTGCTTTTTCACGAATCATCTTTAACATTTCACCAGCTGGCATATCATCTAAACCTTGTGCTTTCCTTTTAGCATTGATAGCCGATTTAATAAAATTGGTTACCGTTACTCCTGGAATGGCAATAGGATATTGAAAAGACATAAAAATGCCTTTATGTGCTCTTTCTTCGGGTGCTAAATCATCAATTGCTTCTCCGTTTAAACTGATAGTTCCTTCGGTTACTTCAAAAGTATCACGACCAGCAATAACTGAGGAAAGTGTGGTTTTCCCTGAACCATTTGGTCCCATAATCGCATGAACTTCACCAGCTTTAACTTCTAGGTTTATACCTTTTAGTATTTCTTTGTCGCCTATGTTGGCGTGTATGTTTTTAATTGAAAGCATTTGTTTAATAATTTTAAATGTTGAATTTTAAATGTTGAATTACCCAACACTTCCTTCAAGTGATATTTCTAATAATTTTTGTGCTTCTACTGCAAACTCCATGGGTAATTTGTTCAATACTTCTTTACTAAAACCATTGACAATTAGGGCAATTGCTTTTTCAGTATCTAATCCTCTCTGGTTACAATAAAACAGTTGATCCTCACCAATTTTACTTGTGGTAGCTTCGTGTTCTATTTGTGCTGAGGCATTTTTCACTTCTATATATGGAAAGGTATGTGCTCCACAATCATTCCCCATCAAAAGGGAATCACATTGTGAAAAATTACGAGCGTTTTTTGCATTTTTTCCAACTCTTACCAATCCACGATATGAATTCTGTGAAAAACCTGCTGAAACTCCTTTTGAAATAATAGTACTTTTTGTGTTGTTTCCCAAATGAATCATTTTTGTACCTGTATCAGCTTGTTGGTGCATATTGGTCACAGCAATACTAAAAAATTCACCTATAGAATTGTCACCTTTTAAAATACAACTTGGGTATTTCCATGTAACGGCACTTCCTGTTTCTACTTGCGTCCAAGAAATCTTGGCATTATCATAAGCGATAGCTCGTTTAGTTACAAAATTATAAACGCCGCCTAAGCCATCTTTATCACCTGGATACCAGTTTTGTACGGTAGAGTATTTTATTTCGGCATTATCATGAACAACGATTTCTACCACAGCTGCATGTAGTTGATTTTCATCTCTTTGAGGAGCGGTACATCCTTCTAAATAGCTGACATAAGCACCTTTATCAGCGATGAGAAGTGTGCGTTCAAACTGTCCTGTGCCTCCTTCATTTATTCTAAAATAAGTTGATAATTCTACAGGGCAACGTACTCCTTTTGGAATATAACAAAATGACCCGTCAGAAAACACAGCCGAATTTAAAGCGGCATAAAAATTATCTGTTCTTGGCACTACAGAACCAATATATTTTTGCACTAAATCGGGATATTTTTCAATTGCCTCTGAAATTGGGCAGAACAAAATTCCTTTTTCATTTAAGGTCTTTTTAAAAGTGGTTGCAACCGATACCGAATCAATAACAATATCCATGGCTACTCCTGAGAGTTTCTTTTGCTCCTCTATAGAAATTCCTAATTTTTCGAAGGTTTTTAGTAATTCTGGATCTACATCGTCTAATGAATCTAATTGTTTCTTTTGTTTGGGTGCTGCGTAATAACTTATTGCTTGAAAATCTGGCTTTACATAGTTGACATTTGCCCAATCTGGTTCTTCCATTTTTTGCCAAATACGAAAAGCTTTGAGTCGCCAGTCAGTCATCCATTTGGGTTCATTTTTCTTCTTAGATATGGCACGTACCACATCTTCATCAAGACCAATGGGAAATTTATCTGACTCAATATCTGTATAAAAACCATATTCATATTCCTTATCTTTAAGGTCTATTTCAAGTTCGTTTTCTGTATATTTTTTAGACATTTATTCTGTTTTATAAAGAGCAAAGATACTTTCTTTTTTATGATAAATGTCATTTATTGATTTTTATTTAGAATTATTATTAATAAGGAATCATTGTTTGATTTTAGCTGTTAGAAGTGAGATAATAGATTAAACTTTTGATTCACAGCATTCATTATTTGTTCATCAATGTGTTAAAAAAACTTCTAAATAAACATGTTATAATTGTTTTAAAAAAACCCTTACTTTCGTTTTATGATAAAACATTGGATTCTCTTTTCTTTTTCTCTTTTCTTTTTTCATTCTTTTTATGCTCAAGAAGAAACAGAAAACACGTTAAAACTCCTTTTTTTGGGAGATATTATGGGACATGGACCGCAGATAAAAGCAGCTTACAACTCCACTTCAAAAACTTATAATTATGAAAATAATTTTCAATACATGCAACCCATTTTTGCAAAAGCTGACTACACAATTGCAAATTTAGAAGTAACCCTTGGAACAAAACCTTACTCAGGCTATCCGCAATTTAGTTCACCTATTGAACTGGCTATCGCTGCACAAAACGCTGGTATTGACATTTTAGCTACTGCCAACAACCATTCTTGCGACCGACGTAAAAAAGGAATTGTTAAAACTATTGAAGTTTTAGATAGTTTACATATTTCTCATTTTGGAACCTATACTTCACCTGAAGAAAAAGCAGTAAACCTACCTTTACTAATAGAAAAAAACAACATTAGAGTGGCTTTGTTAAATTACACTTACGGAACCAACGGTATAGCCATTCCCAAAGGAACTGTGGTTAATTTATTAGACAAAGAAACTATTGAAAATGATGTATTAATTGCAAAAGCCTATCAACCCGATCAAATTATCGCTTTTGTACATTGGGGTCAACAGTACAAAAATTTGGCTTCGGCTAGTCAAAAAAAATGGTTTAATTACTTTAAAAGTTTAGGAGTAAATATTGTAATAGGTTCGCATCCGCATGTAGTAGAACCTATGGAATGGGATAAAACTCAAAATAGTTTGGTAGTATATTCTTTAGGTAATTTTGTTTCCAATCAACGTACTTTTCCAAGAGATGGCGGTGCGGTTTTTGAATTGGTGCTTTCAAAAAAAGAAACAAAAACAACTATTAAATCTGCTCAATATCTTTTAACTTGGGTTTATAAACAAACTAACAAAAACAAAGATGCTTATTTTGTGTTGCCTGTTGATGAATATCTTTATAAAAAACCTTTTTTTGACAAGCCATCTGATTTTAATAAAATGCACAAGTATGCTAAACATACTCGTAAATTATTAAATAAAAACAATCTAAACATCACTGAAAAAAAGCCTTTTACGGAGTTTGCGTATAGGTTACTTTATAGTATTATGTAGTTTTTTCAACTACTTAGCCAAATTTGAAGATTTAATAAAAGATATGAGTAGTTAGAATTGAGTATTGAGATTTATTGTGTTTTCTAATACAACACTTCGTTAGGTATTAACCTGAGTTCGACCTAAGCTTTGTTTACAGTTTGAACGAATTTTTAATCAATTCGAAGTTATATTTTTGAAGGACTAACTGGTTAATTTGATA
>DQTL01000069.1 GCA_015662775.1 Lutibacter sp. | reverse complement strand
TGTGTCTAAAGTGTAAAAAAAATGCTCGCATTTATGAAAGTTTTGTAAATTTTAAATAACTTTTTTAAATTCATTATTAACCGTTACACTTCGCGCCTTTGCGAGATAATTATTACATATTCTTTTTATGATGCCATGGGTGAATAGTTACGAAAAAAGAGAAATTAAAATTAAAAAATCATTAGCTAATTAGCCAATTGATTAATTTGCTAATTATTTCATTCGATACCAATACTGTGTTCTGCCTAATAAAGAAAAACCAATATAGCCTCTAATTTTAAGTTTATCATCATTTTCTAAAGTGATATAGCATTTGTATACTTTTCCGTTTTTGGGATCTAGGATAGTTCCACCATTCCATTCTTTTCCATCTTTTGATAAACCATCAATTACAATCATACCTTTGACTGGTTTGTCTTTGTTGTCTCCTTCACATTGCTCACAAACTTTGTCTTCATCACCAGGTGTTAAGAGTTGTAAAATTTTGGCATAAATTTTACCGTCTTGTTCATAAATCTCTACATACGATTTTTCATTACCTGTAACATCATCAATGGTTTTCCATCTACCAGTAACGTTTTGAGAAAAAGAAATTAAAGGTAAAATAATAGCGATAAGTAATAATTTAAGCTTCATTCTGCAGGGTTTTTGAGTTATTATCTGTGACAAATATAGGAAAATCTTTGATTAATAACCTGAGTTCGATGTAAGCTTTTTTCACAGCTTAGATAAATTTTATCATATTCGACACTAAATTTTAGAAGGACTAACCCGCCTTGCCGGCGAGGCTAACTGGTTAATTCGATGAAATTTGGCAAGAATATGCTAAAATTTATCAAGCCCAAAGGGAAGCAAAACAAAAGGCAATCTTTTTTCACTTCAAATCTCACTTTTTCTTTTGCTTCTGTGAATGAAATCTTACATCGAACTCAGGTTAATAGTTTAGAAAGAAAAATTTCATCAATATGAACGTATCGAAAAAATCGATATTTTCTGGCAAATATTACTTACATCCAATTATCTTGAACACGTAACACTTGTTCGATTACATCGCGGACACAACCTTCACCTCCTTTTTTATGTGAAATGTATTTTGCAATTCTTTGTATTTCAGAATCAGCATCTTGTGGAGCTGTTGACAAGCCTACAACTTTCATCACCTCAGCATCAGGAATATCGTCTCCCATATACAAAACGTTTTCGGGATTGATGTTTTTAAGTTGGCAATATTCCTTAAATGTACTTAATTTATCATGTATCTTTAAATAGATGTCAGGTATGCCAAGTCCTTTTAATCGGGTGCGTACACCTTCGTTGTGTCCACCAGAGATAATAGCAATTTGATAACCTTTGTCTATGGCTGTTTTAAGTGCGTAACCATCTTTTACGTTCATGTGTCTGACAAGTTCTCCATTGGTCATCACTTCTACGATACCATTAGTTAATACACCATCTACATCAAAAATGAATGTGGTGATTTGATGTAATAATTCTTTATAACTTATTTCCATATTTGTCTACGATTGAATTAGAAAGCAATTTATAAATTTCTTGCTGATTTTTGTTTAAATTTGATATGTGTTTTTTAATAATACTACTATCTCCACGTTTAGCAGGGCCAGTTTGTGCATTAAAGGCATTCATAGACTCTATTTTTTTAGCAGTCTCTTTGATAAGAGGATGTAAGATGTCCGTTTGTATATTGCGTTCTTTACAAATATCATCACCGATTGCATAAAGATGGTTTACAAAATTATTGACAAATACTGCTGCAATATGTAATTGTTTTCTTTGTTTAGAATCGATTTTATAAATGCTTTTTGAAATGGATTCTGCTACTAGTTCTAATAATTTTAAATCTTCATTATTAGATGTTTCAATACAAATAGGAATTTCAGCAAAATCAATATTACGGTCTTTTGAAAAGGTTTGCAACGGATAAAAAACACCAGTTCTTTTGTGATTCTTTAAAATATTTAAAGAGGTGCTACCAGAAGTATGAACCACTAGAGCATTACCAATATCCATTTTTGAAGAAACCTTTTCAATTGCACTGTCTGAAACACTAATAATATAAATATCAGCATTTTTAAGTTTTCTATAATTATTTGTTATTTCTACATGTTTTTCTAGATCTTTAATCGAATTTAGACTTCTATTAAAAATTTGAATAAGTGAAACTTTTGTAGAATTTTTAAAAACTCTAGCTAAATGATGTGCAACATTGCCACCTCCTAAAATTATTATTTTAATCATTGAAGCAAAGTTACTAAACTTATTTATAAAGAATACAGGTTTATTATGTATAGGATAAAAAAATCAGGTATTCAATGATATAAATGAATAAGGAAACAAAAGTTACAATCTAAGTTAAAATAAAGCTATTGTTTTGTCGTTATAAATCTGCGAAAAGCATCTTATTTACTGTTTTCGCAATAAGAATTTACCTTAATTTAAAACAATTATTATGACAAATTTATTAAAAAAACTAGTTCTATTAACATTACTAATTAGTGTAATGTATTCGTGTGAAAAAGACGAAGAAACTGAAGATACAAAAGGAAATGTAACTGTACAATTAACGGATGCACCATTTCCGTTTGCCTTTGTGTCTGAAGCAAATATTAGTATTGCCAAAATTGAATTAAAAAATGCTGATGGAGATTATGTAGTGTTATTTGAATCTACCACAAGTACCAGTTACAATCTTTTAGATTACACAAATGGAGCAACAGCTTCAGTTGCGACAAACAGTATAGCAACTGGGACATATTCCCATGCAAAAGTAACTTTGGCAGGTGCTTCTGTGGTAATGAATGGGAATGTTTCTGATGGTGGAAATGAAAATACAATTTTCGATTTTAATTCAGAAACTAATGACTCCTATGAAATTGCAATTGAACCACAATTAGAAGTCGAGGAAGGAAGCGAATCAAATGTTTTATTTGATGTAGATGTTAATGAAACCTTTAGCTTTACAACATCTAGTATTCTTATTGATGGCTGGTTTGATTTTATTACGCAAATATCAGGGTGTGATTTTAACCCAACGATACGAGTTTGTGATTTGGATAAAACAGGGAAAGTAACCGGAACAGTAACATTAGATGGAACAAATTATGAAAATGCACAGGTTACGATAGTCGTTAATGGCGATGAAATTTCTGCACATACAGAAGAAGATGGTACGTATACATTTATTGGAATTAACACAGGTACATATGAAGTAGAAGTATCCATCGCCAATCAGGAAACACAGAGAGTCCAAGTAACTGTGACTGGTACTGATACGGCAACTGGTAACTTTAGTTTTTAATAGCGGAGCGATAGCCCAAAAGAGTTCAATTTCCTCGACGGGTTTCGTCGCAATAAAAAGGGAATTCCTTCTAACTACCTCGCAAGCTTGGATCGAGGTAGTTAGTATAAAAAACATAAATAACAGTTTTCCAAGTATCTAGTTAGAATAAAAAAAATCTGCCAAGTAGGTGGATTTTTTTTGTCATATAGACTAAATACTTTACATTTGCACTCGCTTATCAAAAGATAGGTGAAATGGTGGTTGTAGCTTCCCGAAATGAATTCGGGACAGGCAGCTTCGCTACTTGAGAGTTAAGTAGCAAATTAGTAAATGGTGGTTGTAGCTCAGCTGGTTAGAGCGTCGGATTGTGGTTCCGAAGGTCGCCGGTTCGAAACCGGTCTTCCACCCAAAGAACAAAGCTTCTTGGAAACAAGAGGCTTTTTTTGGTAAATAATTTAAAGGTTTGATATTATAGTCAACATTTGTTAGTTATTAACCTGAGTTCGACCTAAGCTTTACTATTCAGAATGCAAAGAAAAGGTGAGATTTGAAGAATAAATTTTAAGGAATAACGAGTTATTGTGCAAGATTTATTCAAAAAAGATTGC
>DQTL01000275.1 GCA_015662775.1 Lutibacter sp. | reverse complement strand
ATTATTAGCTACTGTACTTGCTATTTATTTTAGCATTACAGGTCTTTACGGGGCGGCTATGATTGGTATGATTTGGGCTGTTGCTTTTGATTGGGCTGATGGTTTGGTCGCTAGAAGATTAAAAGGACGAACAGCAAACGATGCTAAGTTTGGAGGACAGTTAGACGTTGTCATCGACATTGTAAGTTATGGGGTAACTCCTGCTATTTTACTTTTAAGTTATGGAAATTTTGCACCTATCTTTTTAATAGGTGCATTTATCATGTTGGCAGCAGCAGCCATACGTTTGAGCTACTTTAGTACCTACGGTTTGACTGGTGATAAATACACTGGACTTGCTCTTGATGTGAACAGTTTAGTTTTAGTTTCTGTATTTTTACTTGAATCTGTAGTGAGTACGGGAACTTTTACAATTATTTTATATGCTGCTGGTGTTGGACTTGCAATTCTCAATGTATCTGAGATTAAAACACCAAAACTCTCAGGAAATCCTAGAAATGTTTGGATACTAGTTGCCTACACCCTTGGGATAACAGTTATTTATGGCTTACAATTAATATAAAAATAGAGGAAAAATAATGAGTAAAAAAGAAGAATTTTTAAAAGCAATGGATTTTAGACATGCTTGTAAGATATTTGATGAATATAAAAAGATATCTGATGCAGACATGCACTACATTTTAGAAGTTGCACGAAAGTCACCCAGTTCATTTGGTATGGAAGCATGGAAGTTTTTAGTCATTACAAATGATGAGCTTCGAGAAGAATTAAAACCATTTTGTTGGAATCAACCTCAAATTACAACTTGTTCTCATTTGGTCGTTGTTTTAGCAGGGATTGACAGTGTAAAAGTTGAAAGTGGAGAGGTGCGTTCTAGGCTTTCACGTCGAAACATGCCAGAAGAAAAATTAAATGCATTTTTAAAAGTTTATGCAGGACATTTGAGTGATGTTTTAAATGATGATGACAAAATCTATCAATGGACGGCAAGACAGACTTATATTGCTGTTGCAAACATGATGAATGCAGCTGCTTCTATTGAGATTGATTCTTGTCCCATCGAAGGCTTTGAAAAAGAAAAGGTAGAAGAAGTCTTAGGCTTAGATACTTCTAAATTTCAAGTAGCTTTGATGTTGCCTTTTGGATATAGAATTAATGAACAATCTGAACAGTTACGGTTGGACTTTGAGGATGTTGTTGAGTTTATTAAGTAATAGACTTCTTGCAAAACTAGGAATCGATGGCTTTAGCCTCGTCATATTCGGGACTAAAGTCTCCGATTCCAAGAAGTTTTGCAAGATGTCTTTTGTAACTATTCTGTAATAAGTTATGGTTAACATACTAAAAAATCAGGAAAAGTAGTGAAAATCACTCCAAATGTTGTAGTCCAAAACAAGACTATAAATTATAAACTTACTTTAAAAAATACCTCAAATATAGAGTCGATTGAAGTTCTCTCTCGTGCTGACTATTATCATAAAGATACTTTAAAATATAAAATCAAAAACAATACAATATTGTTTGCCTATAAGATGCCACATCTTGGCGAATTTGTTGTAAAAGTAAACTTTACTTACAAAGAGTCAAAAATAGTTTCGCTCTATTGTCTTGATGAAAACATGATTCAACTTAGACCATTAAAAGGTGATTTACATATGCATTCAACCTATTCAGATGGTAGAACTTCTCCTTTTGCTCTTGTTTTGGCTTCACTTGAAGCTGGTATGGACTTTCTTAGTATTACCGACCATGACAATTATGAGGGGTCACAAAATGCCATAGAAAAAGTAAAGAAAAACAATATTGATATTTTACTACTTGCTGGAGAAGAAGTGAGTGTGGGTGGTAAAAAAGATATGTCTGTCTCACAAGGAAATGGGCATATTTTATCTATTAACGCCAATAAATCCATAGAAAATCAAAGAAAAGATAGCAAAAAGTATGAAAAAGAGTTAGAAGAAATTGTTAAACTATTAAAAAAAGAGAAGATTGATAAAAGTATTGATTCTTCTCATTATGCAAAAAATATCTGGGTTATTAACAAAATAAAAGAAGCAAAAGGTATCTCAATATTAGCCCATCCAAATTGGGTTTATAGAGATGGAAAATATCATCTTCACCAAGCATTTTATAAAGAGATGTTAAGAAGTTCTCATCTTGATGGTGTTGAGGTTTTTGGGGAAGAGAAAATTAAAGAGCATAATAACATGACCCATTTAACGGCTCTTCAAACAAAAAACAAACATAAGTATTTAGCACCCTTTGCGAACTCTGATGCCCATGACAGTGACCATGAAATAGGAGATAGATTTACCATTATTTTTGTCAAAGAGAAATCAACCAAAGGGGTAATGACTGCTATGAAAGAGGGGCTTAGCTGTGCTATCTTTAAACGAGAAAATTATGAACATCAATTTATAGGCAAAGATGCGTTGGCTCAATATGTTTATTTTTTAATTAAAGAGTATTATCCTAAACATTCCAGTCTAAAAAGTAGATTGGCAAAACTTTATATTGACCAACTCATTAATGCTGAGAGTTTTGAAAATAAAATTAGTATGGTGAAGAAAAAATTAGAAGACCATACGAATAGTTTTTATGGCATTGAAAACTGATAATTTGGGTCAAGCATGTTTTTATTGAAATAACTTGCTTTTTCAAATTCAATAACATTGCTTCCTATGTTATGAACCATGGGGAATAAAGAGGCTAAGTCTCTAACAATGCTTTTAGATAGGTTTTGCTTTTGTTCAGAGCTTCGACCCTCCATTATGTTTGCAAAAACATGAATAAAATCTTCTTTTTTCTCTCCTGTGATATAGGTTTCAAAAACAGTGATTCTTACTTTGATGTCTTGTTTGTGAAATAGCTTTGTTGAGAGGGCTGATTGATAAACTTGTTTTATTATTTCATCGCTTGAATGTGAGTTTAACATCTCTTTTGAACAATCTATTTTAAAGTGTGGCATGGTTTTACGCTTTCTTTTTTAGATTATAAGTCAAATACGCTAAAATACTCCTAATAATTTATCAAGGACATATTAAATATGAATATAGCAATACTCTTCGGTGGCTCTAGTTTTGAACATGAAATCTCTATCGTCTCTGCAATTACCCTTAAAAAGGTTTTTAAAAAAGCAACACTTTCTTTTATATTTGTGGATGCAAATAGGGAATTTTATTTGGTCGATGCTAAAAACATGAAGTCAAATCATTTTTCTACTGGGACTTATAAAAAAGATAAAAAGCTTATTTT
>DQTL01000296.1 GCA_015662775.1 Lutibacter sp. | reverse complement strand
TTGGGTGCTATATGCAAAGTCAATTAATGCTTTGGGGCAAAAAGAACGTGCTGTAAAAATTTTAAAGATATATCTTAGTTTTAAACCATCCGAAGAGGCCAGAAAACTTTTAATGCAGTTTAAAAGGGGTATAAGATGATCCGCCAGAAAATTCGACTTGGTGACTTGCTTGTTTATAAAGGTCTAATTAGTGAGGAGCAACTTCAAAATGCTCTTGCAGTGCAAAAGGCATCAGGCTTTTCAAAGAAGTTAGGTGAAGTACTGATAGAA
Source organism: Lutibacter sp. (assembly GCA_015662775.1). Classification (GTDB taxonomy): domain Bacteria; phylum Bacteroidota; class Bacteroidia; order Flavobacteriales; family Flavobacteriaceae; genus DQTL01. Next base: position 4,538 of record DQTL01000296.1, on the reverse strand, counting down.
GAGGGATACGTTACCGGTAAGGAGCTTTTAAAAATCCTTTCAAAGCAATTGGGAATTGAGTTTATTGATATTTATGGTGAAAAAATAGATTTTGAATCACTCTCCAAATATCCGTTAAAACTTCTTAAAGATGCAAGTGTAATTCCTTTTAAAGAGGATGATAAGTATGTCTATGCTGCTACACCTTATCCGCTTAATTATGATGCTTTGGAAAGCTTGGAAAACTATATAGCAATCAAACCGTTGAAATTATATATTGCTTTGGATGGTGATATTAAACAAATTTTTAAACGTGTAGAGGTAGTCCAAAAAACTAAACTGATTGCTGAAGAGGTAAAAAGAGAGTTAAAAACAGAAGGTTTAAAGAAAGAGGGAAAAGAGAGCGCAGTAATGCGTTTGATTCAAACTATTGTAGAGGATGCTATAGAGAGACGTGCAAGTGATATCCATATTGAACCTGATGAAAATGAGATGATTGTCCGTGTTCGGGTAGACGGTGTTTTGCATGAGATTTTTGTTTTTGATTTGGATATTTACATTGCTCTTTCTTCTAGAATAAAATTACTTGGCGGGTTGGATATTTCAGAAAAGCGGGTTCCTCAGGATGGACGATTTTCAGTTAAAGTAAAAGGTCGAGTATATGACTTCAGGCTTTCAACTACTCCTACACTTTTTGGTGAATCAATTGTCATGCGTATTCTTGATCGTGAGAAAGTGTTGCTTAGACTTGAAGAGTTGGGTTTTGAGAATAAAAATCTTGAAAAATTTGAGTATCTTATCAATGCACCATACGGTATTGTCCTTGTTACCGGACCTACCGGAAGTGGTAAGACTACAACACTGTATGCAGCTTTAAATGAGATAAAAAGTATCAATAACAAAGTTATGACTATTGAAGATCCTATTGAATACAGACTTCCTTTGGTTCAGCAGGTACAGGTTAATGAAAAGATTAAATTTGATTTTGCAACGGCACTGAAATCATTCTTGCGTCAAGATCCAGATGTAATTCTGGTTGGTGAGATTCGTGATCATGAAACACTGAATGCAGCTACCCAAGCATCTCTTACCGGGCACTTGGTCTTCTCTACACTGCATACCAATGATGCTCCAAGTGCTATTGGGCGCATGGTTCAGATGGGAATAGAAGCATATCTTATTGCCGATGCAATTGTTGGTATAGTTGCTCAGCGCCTTGTACGAACAATATGTCCTCATTGTAAAGCAGAAACAAAACTTCCCCGTACACTTTTATCCAGAATAGGAAAATATCTTCCGGAAAAACCAAAATTTTATGTAGGACGAGGATGTCCAAAATGTGATTTTACAGGTTATCAGGGACGTACCATGATTTCTGAAATTCTTGTTATTAATGAAAATATATCCAAATTGATTGCAGAAAATGCAACAAAGTTTGATATCTACAGAGTTGCTGTTGAGAGTGATGATTTTCAACCTATGATTATAGATGGTATCAATAAAGCTTTAAATGGAGTAACAACTATTGAAGAAGTGCTAAGAGTTGTCAAGGATATATCTTGAAATTTTTCAGAGTATCTTATAAAAGAGGTAAAGAGAATAATAAAACTATTGTAAAAGCTGAAAATAGAATAGAGGCAATTAAAAAATTCTACGATATGCAGTTGGGTGTTCTTATTAAAATAGAAGAGATTCAAGAGCCTCTTTCTATGAAGATTGAAAGATATTTAGAATTTTGGAAGAATCCAATCAATCGTGGTAAAGTCAATGATGAAAAGTATATAGCAGCACTAGATCAGATTGCCACTATGCTGGATGCTGGTATGCCTTTGAATGTCTCCATAGAAGAGACTGCAAAAAATAGTGATGATCCTCAAATAAAGATAATTTTCAATCATATATTGGCAGATATTGAGAAAGGGATGAGTTTAAGTGATTCAGCTTCTCGTTACAGTAAACAGCTTGGTCACTTAAGTATTTCAATGTTTAAGCTTGGAGAAGAGACCGGTTCTTTGGCTGATGCTGTTAAAAAATTGGCAGAAATTCTTCAAGAGATTTTAGATAATCGTAGAAAGTTTAAAAAGGCAACTCGTTATCCTCTTTTTACTATGGTTGCAATGGCTATAGCTTTTACAATAGTTATTATATATGTTGTGCCCCAATTTGAATCTTTCTTTAAATCTTCTCATATGGAGCTTCCTCTTCCTACAAAAATTCTTTTATGGCTTGAAAATGCTCTAATCAATTTTGGACCATATATTCTTATCAATGCTGTTTTAGTTACAGTGACAATAGGATATTTTTATAATACAAGTGACAAGTTCAGGATTATGATGGATCGTCTGCAGCTGAAAATATATATTATAGGTGATGTTACATACCTTGCGTTGATGGGACGTTTTTTTTATCTTTTTAGAGTTCTTAATGATGCAGGTATTCCACTGCTGGATGCATTAAATATGGCACTTGAAGTAGTAACAAACCGTTATATGCAAGAGCGCTTGAAAATAATACCTGCAACAGTTGAAGGGGGTAGATCTTTGCATGAGGGGATTACTGAAAGTGAGCAGTGTGAGAGTATGGTAATTCAAATGATAAAATCTGGTGAGATGAGTGGTTCATTGGGAAAAATGCTTGATAAAGTGACTAAAATATACAAGGAGCGTTTCAATTATATTGTCGATAATATTGCAACACTAATTGAACCTGTAATGATTGCGGCTATTGCAGGTTTTGTCCTAGTGCTTGCAATGGGAATATTCTTGCCTATGTGGAATATGGTTAATGTTGCAAATTAGGCAGGGTAATTCAAAATTAAGTTTCAATTATGCGACTAAAGTCGCATCTCCGATTGGGATCGGGACTTTAGTCACGCAAATTAGATATTTTGCAATACAATGTTTAATCATAGGATTCAGAATGGAGGTGAGTTGATGTTTGAGGCTGGAAGTGGAAGTGTAATTGTTTCTATTGTAAGTGCTTTTATTTTAGGGTTTACTTTGGGGGTTATTCATAAAATCACTAATTTGTGATATTGAGAATGGAAGATTATGTGCAGTTTTCGTCTAGAGTGAAACTTCCATTTGATCTGTTATATTCCCAACAGTCGCCTTCATCGGGTTTTTTACTGTTTTCTTTTACTCCACTGCCATCTTTAGATGCTGGTCCTTGAAAAATTACTATCTCGTCATTCTCTGAGCAGTTCCAATCATCATTTAATGATTTGCCATTTTTTAGTATGTATATAAATGGCTCATTAGGGCATTCACCAAGTTTGTAAGGGTAACCTGTTGAACAGTTGAATTCATTACTGTTGATGTTTGAATTTTGTGAACAGTTACTAGTTTGATCGGCACCCCATGTAAAGTTACAGTCACTGACAATCCATTCACTATGTGCAGACTCTATTGCAGTTTCGACGGCGGAAGCCGTCGAAAGTTCTGAAGAAGCTTTGGCATTCGATGTTAAATTGGCAAATCTTGGTATTGCCACGGTGGCCAAAATGCCAATGATGACAATCACAAAGATCAGCTCAATCATTGTGAATGCCTTGCTTTGCATATTTTACCTTTCCAAACTTGCTTAGAATGTTATAGTTTGGTTAAACTCAGTAGCATTAAGGTCTTCTTTACAGAATTCTTGAGTTTTTGAATCTGCAAATTTTGTACAATCAATACCAATTTTTACAGTAGCGGCAGATAAGTTAAATTCAATAAGACTAACATTATTCTCACCTGATTCATTTGTATCTACATAGTAATAGGTATTGTTTGAATCATCAACTCTCCACTTTTTACTTTTTAGAGCAAGAATATCTACGAGTTGAAAACTGTTATTGTTATCCAAATCTCGCTTATTAAGTGCTGCTGCAGGAACTGCAGTTGATGCGTCCATAACTGTTTTCAGAAGATTATTAACTTCAGCATGTTGTTTTAGGTTTTGAAACCTTGGTATAGCTGCAGCGGCCAAAATACCGATAATTACGATCACGAAGATCAACTCGACTAGAGTGAAACCTTTTCTCATGACAAGACTCCTTTTGAAATATTGATGTGTATCGCGTCCGAGTTGGCACAACTTACAACTCTTGCTGTAATTGTACAACTCTTGCTGTAATTGTACAACTCTTCAGCTTAAATGTAATTAATAAAACCACAGTTTTATGATTACATAATAATTCTTGCTGTAGTTGTGCAACTCTTCAGCTCAAAAGTAATATCGGTATTTTTAGTTAAAAGTAAATAGTGAAAAGTTAAAAAATTTCACTAAAATCAAATATTTGCAAAATTTTAGTTTTTAAAGTATAATTTCAACCCTCCCCCTATGTAGCAGCGGTTTCGCAAATTACCGAAGCCGCTGTTGTAGTAGACATCCAAATCTATACATCATGAAGGAACAGCAATGAAAAAAGGGATTCATCCGGAATTTGTCGAGTGTAATGTAAGTTGTGCGTGCGGTAACAGTTTTACAGTTCTATCTAACAAGCCTGAAATGCGTATTGATATTTGCAATGCATGTCACCCATTCTTTACAGGTTCTGAAAAAATTGTCGATGCAAC
>DQTL01000335.1 GCA_015662775.1 Lutibacter sp. | reverse complement strand
TGGTAGCCATATATATATTACCAAGTGTGGTTTATCAAAAGTTTTTATTACCAAAGATGCATCGTTGGGCGCATCATGGCCGAGAAAAATTTTATGCGACATATCGTCATGGTAACCTTGTGATGTTAATAATTGGAATAATTGCAATGATAATTGTTTGGATATCTGCAACATGGGCAATTCCCTTTTTATTTGGCGCTAACTATACAGACTCAGTTCAACTACTTAATATTTTAGCATTGTCAATACCAGTGATATTTGTTGCGAGTAGTGTTGGTGCAACTTTAGTAACTAAAGAGCATATGAAAAACAAGGTTAAATATATGGGGAGCGTTGCTGTATTTAATATATTGTTAAATATAATTATAATTCCAATTTATGGTGCGATAGGAGCAGCGATTGCAACTGTAATGAGTAATATATTATTGTTATTGCTTTACCGTCGTGCTGCTCAAAAATTAGTTTTTAGCTTAGATATAAAAGTAAATCTTAAAGGAAATGAATGAAAAAAATTGTAATAATGGATGCATTTAGTACAATGCATGTTGGTAATGGTGCTTTGTTAGAAAACAGTATAAAGGTTTGTGAAAAAGCTTATCCTAATTCGGAAATTACAATTTTAACATTAGATAAAAAAACTAATGAAAAAAAGTACAAAAATATAGAAATGACTCTTTTTGGAACTTTTGCGGTAAAACAACCAAAATATAAACAAATAATATGGGGAATTCAACAAGTATTGTTTATGTTTTTTCAAACTCTTAATATTCTAACGATTAAGATTAATCCAGCAAAAATAGGTTTTAATCAAGACCATAAAAATGCTATGCGAGCAATTCAAGAATCAGATATTTGTATTAGTATAACAGGGGAAGCCCTTAATGATAATGTTTATAAGGCATTATACTTTTGGTTGTTCTCTTATTGGATGGTTATTGGATATGGCAAAAAATTTATTTTATTTCCACAATCAATAGGCCCATTGGAAAAAACAATAAATAAAAAATTGGTATTTTTTGCATTAAAAAATGCAAGCCTTCTTGTGGGTAGAGATAAAAAATCTTATGAAAAATTGATTGATTTAGGTTTCGATGAGAAAAAAGTTTTGTATTCGCCGGATGTAGCTATTCTGCAAGATATAAATACAAGTTTTGCAATAGATCAATATTTTACTGATGAAAATATAAAAAAAGTTATTGGAATTACTGTATCAAAAATTCCAAACGAGATTGAAACTAATATTGATTTTATAGAAAAAATTGTTTCATCAGTTAAGCAAGTTTTAGATCCAAATGAATATAGAATTTTATTGATGCCTTCAAACTACTACCCTGCAAGTGAAAGCCCTGATTATCAACTTTGCAAGAGAGTACAAATTGAGTTAAATGATAAATACGAAACAGCTATTTTATCTTTAGATCCATTATTCCCAGATGACTATAAATCTCTTCTTTGTCAGTTAGAAGTATTTATTACAACACGTATGCATGTTGCAATATTGGCTACTAGTGGCTATATACCAACTATTGCGATTAATACACAACATAAAATCAGGGGCTATATGAAAAATATTGATATGGAACAATATTGTCTCGATTTTGATGACTTGGATGATTTGTCAGATGTTCTCAAAAAGTCTCTAGTAGAAAATAAAAAGATTAGAGAAGATCTTCAAAATAATTTAGAATCTATGCATAAAGATTTAGAGAATTTTATAAAAAAATTTGGTAGTATTTAAATGATCGATAAAGATCTGAAAATTTACGATTCTGTCTGTACCGGTTGTTCGGCATGTACGGAAGCGTGTATGTTCCCTGATGAGAGTGGAATCAATCCCATACAGTTGATTATTAATGAAAATGGATTGAATGTACCGAGGATCAATAAGGTTACTTGCACAGAGTGCATGAAGTGCTATAAAGCCTGCCCGACGGAAGATAAAATTTTTAACAGCGATGTTACATTTGATAGTTACAAAGCAAAAATTGGAAATTGCTATTTTGGTTACTCACTCGACCATGAACATCGATTTGAAGCAGCAACTGCCGGGATCACGACGGAAATAGCTGCTTATCTTTTGGATACCAAACAGGTCGATGGTGTTATCAGCAGTTACCAAAATGAGGATAATGACATTATCACAGAGATATTCACTTGCAGCAGTGAAGTCAAAAAAACAAGAGGGTCTATATATCGACAGGTTTCTGCACTCAATGGTTTGGGGGAGAAAATAGAGAGTGGCAGACATAAGAAGCTTTTATTTATTGGTCTGTCTTGTCATATTTCAGGACTTAAGACGCTTCAAAAAGCAAACAAATATCTGAAAAAAAATGTAGAATTCATCACGATAGCACTCTTTTGTAAACAGACAAAAACCGAAGAGTTTTCAGATATGGAAAGATCATTACTGGGAGCAAAGCCAAACCAAAAAATAAACTATAGAGGCAAAGGTTGGCCAGGTATGACCAGGGTGGAAGGAGAAAAAAGCCTTCCTTTATCAGATATTCGTTTTGGTTTAATGTGGGGAAGTTTTGCATTTACGCCGGATTATTGTTTTTCTTGTAGCGATCCGATAGGTCTTGAAGCAGATATTAGCGTAGGCGATGCATGGTTAAGTCAATACTCTGCTGACAAAATAGGAAGCAGCCTTTTTGTGGCAAATACATCAAAAGGTGACAACATCATTAAAGAGATGGAAAAAATCGGAAAAATTCATCTTAAGAGAGAGACGGTAGATAATCTCCTAGCATCACAAAGTACGAGTCATATTATATTTAAAACTTCATACAGTAATGCCAGAAACGCTCTTTTCGGAAATGTCGGAGCAGAAGATGATACACCAAATAGATATATTAAACTGATATGGTGGATAAAATTCAATAAAAAGCTTGTAGAGTGGATATTTCGATCGAAAATTGTAACAATAATCCCAAATATTATATTACGAGTATATGCAAAGATATCAATGGTTGTCTTTATAAGAATTTTTAAACATCACCCAAGTACGGATTCTTTTAATGAAACGTGAACTTTACACTAAGATGAAAAAAACAAAAAAACTGAAATTTTCTATAGAAAATGCTATTTTAATAGTAAGTGTTTTTTTACTTAGTTTGCTGATTTCTCCTTATTATACAGATGGTGATCAATTTATTTACAGAGTAGTTTATGAAGGCTTACAGGGTTTAAATTTAAAAGATGGCTATGCTTTTTACATATTTCATTTGGACTCAAAGGAAGTTATACACTTCCTTTTATCCTGGTTGGCGACGAATCAAGAGATTGACAAGGATCTGTTTATGGCTTTTTCAAATGCAGTTCTGGCTTTTGCTGCAGTTGGTTTAATGCGAAAACTGAATGTATCTGTTTGGATCATGGCTCTTCTTTTATTAACGAATTTTTACTTTTATGTTTTATATTTTGCAGCAGAACGACTAAAGTTTGGATTCATATTTTTGTTTTTTTCATTATTATATATGAAACGTTTTTATATCTTTACTTTGTTATCAATTTTCTCACATGTTCAAGTTATTATTCTTTACGGATCAATATTATTTAAAGTGCTCTTCAGGCAAACTGTCAATCTGATTATCAAACTTTTCTCGAAGGGAAAAATCAAGAAAAAGTCATTGATAATTATATCTTTATTGCCAATAATACTTTTTTTAATATACTTTGCTTTATCAGGTCATTTAGAGTCAAAATTTCAATATTATTATGAAAAGGCAGGGCACAGTTTGGCTGATTTAGTCAGAATTTTTGCATTTTTTATATTGACACTATGGTATGCAAAAAATAAAGAAGAGGTAGTTCTTATATTTATCCCACTGGTCTTTTCTGTATATTTAATTGGCGGTGAACGCATTAATATGATGGCGTATTTTGTTTTTTTATATTATGCATTACCTATCAGAAAAGGGTTTAACATAGGTGTTTTGATCACATCGTCTTATTTTCTTTTTCTCACATATGGGTTTATGGTAAAAATAATAGAACATGGAGATGGTTTCTATGGATACTAAACTAAAAATAAAAACAATAGTAAAACATAAGTATTTAGATGAAGAAAAATATGACTAGAAATATTTTAATTAATGCTCTTGGCATTCAAGACTCTGGCGGAATAACAGTTTTAGAAAAAATGCTTCAAGAAAGTATATTAGCTGAGAAATACATATA
>DQTL01000313.1 GCA_015662775.1 Lutibacter sp. | reverse complement strand
TGATATTCACTTTTTAGTTTCTTCAAATTTACATAATTATCTTTAATAAAAGACAAATATATAGGCTATTGTTATTTGAAAGTCTCAATAAAACTAATTCTATTTAGGTTATGAAAACAGAACAAAAATGTATATTTGCACTTTAATAACGGGCTATTAACTCAGTTGGTTCAGAGTGTTACCTCGACAAGGTAGAAGTCACTGGTTCGAATCCAGTATAGCCCACAAATCTAAAGCCATACACGTTAGTGTTTGGTTTTTTCTTTTTCTGAAAAATGCAAAGTTCGCTTTGGCATTTTTGAAAAAAGAAAAAAACAAGAAAGATGCGAAGCATCTTGGTTTTAGATTTGTGCAAAGGTTCCCAAAAAGAATCAGCGACTGTAAGTAGCTAATCCTTTATGTAAATTACAGTTTATTTAAAAAGTTTGTTTCAGTCGTTCCTCCTTCACAATGACACTTTTAATCATCATCAGAGTTCATTTGAATATAATCTAAAAACTCACGTTTTACAATTGGGTCTTTAAACTTCCCACCATAATCTGACGTTATAGTATTGCTATCAACATCCTTTATTCCACGGGTTATAACACACATGTGTTTGGCATCGATAATACAAGCCACATCTTCGGTTTCAAGTACTTTTTGTAAATTCTGAACAATTTGTTTAGTCAATCTTTCTTGTACTTGCGGTCGTTTGGCATAATAATTTACAACACGGTTTAGTTTTGACAAACCAATTATTTTCCCACTAGAAATATAGGCAATATGTGCTTTTCCAATAACAGGTAATAAATGATGTTCACAGGTAGAATACACACCAATATTTTTTTCAACTAACATTTCACCGTATTGAAATTTATTTTCAAAAGTTGAAATTTTAGGATAATTATCTGGGTGCAATCCTTCAAATATCTCTTTTACCATCATTTTGGCAACTCGTTTTGGCGTTCCTTGCAAACTGTCATCTGTCAAATCTAAACCTAGCGTTACTAGCATTTCAGAAACATTTTTTTCGATACGTTTCATTTTATCAGCATCAGACAAATCAAAAGCATCTTTACGTAATGGGGTTTTTGCGTTTGTACTTATATGGTTATCACCTATTTCGTCTTGATTATTCATTTTATTAGTTGCTTTTATATCAAACATAACGAATTCTTTAGTCTGTAGTTTTTAATTTTTGAATTAGAATTTGACTCAATATTCAAAACACAAAGATATATAAAAAATAAGGTATGATTTTTGTAATTTTGTCAGAATAGAAAAACAACCTTACAAATGGAAGAACAAGTAATTCTCGTAAATGAAAAAGACGAAAAAATTGGTTTGATGAATAAAATGGAAGCACATGAAAAAGCTTTATTACATCGTGCTTTTTCCGTTTTTGTTTTTAATGATAAAAATGAATTGATGCTCCAACAAAGAGCTGCAAAAAAATATCATTCCCCTTTATTATGGGCAAATACATGCTGTAGTCACCAACGAGATGGCGAAGAAAATTTAGATGCTGGAAAAAGGCGTTTACAAGAGGAAATGGGTTTTTCCTGTAATTTACGAGAAAGTTTTTCTTTTATCTACAAAGCTCCTTTTGACAATGGACTTACGGAGCATGAATTGGACCACATACTAATTGGACATTACAACGAAGAACCAAAGATAAACAAAGACGAAGTAGCATCACATAAATGGATGTCTGTTGAAGCCGTACAAAAGGACATCGCTAAACAACCAGAAATATACACCGAGTGGTTTAAAATAATTTTTAAAGAGTTCTACAAACATATTTCTAAAACTTAAAATTAATGAACAAAAAACATAAGCTAGTACTATTTTTATTCCTTTCTACTTTTATCACTTTTGCTCAAAACAAACACAACCAAGTTGATACTAATGGCAAACGTCATGGTATTTGGAAAAAACTGTATAGAAATGGAAATGTACGTTATACTGGTGAATTTAATCACGGAAAAGAAGTAGGTACATTTAATTTTTATGCCATAACAGGTGAAAAAAAACCAATAGTTGTCAAAATTTTTCAAGCAAATAAAAGCCTTACTGCTGTAGAATTCTTTTCTAAAAAAGGAGTTCCTGAGAGCAAAGGTAACATGCAAGGAAAAAATAGAATTGGTGAGTGGATTTATTATTTCAACGATGGGAAAACCATTCTATCTAAAGAAAACTACATAGACGGATTGTTAGATGGAAAATTTCAAGTTTTTTATAAAAATGGGAAATTAACTGAATTGGCTCATTACCAAAAAGGGAAACTAAACGGAAAAAGAATACGGTATAGTGATACAGGAAAGGAAACCGAAAACATCACTTATAAAACTGGTGTTATGCATGGACCCGCAATTATATATGATGAAAAGGGAGAAGTCTATGCAAAAGGTTCCTACATAGAAGGAATCAAATCAGGAGTTTGGGAATTTAATATGGATGGCGAAATGGTTAAAGTTGAAGCTGATAAAATATAATCTAAAAAAAAGGGTAACAATTACAAACTTAATTTGATATAAGATTGTAACAAAAGAATATAAATATTTAAAACACACAAATTATGAAAACAAAACAAATTTATTTAATAGCAATTACATTTTTATTATTATTTAATATTTCATGTAAAAAGGACGTGGAAGATACCCCACAAGCCCTAAATGAATTCACCGTACAAGGAGCAGATTATCTCACCCCAAATGCCTATTTAATTTTAGATGATGGACCATCTGTTTACACCAACGGGTTTATGTTAGCATTTTTAGAAGGCACTATGCGTGAAGATAGCACTAATGGCTCTTCAATTTCTACGGACACCAATCATGGTATTGCCTTAGTTGTAATGCATGGTGGTACTGTAAATTCAGAACAAGCAGTTGTTATAAACAATACAACCTATGCATTAGATGATGAAACAAGTACCTTAACTAACATTACAAATTACACAAATACCTATACGCATAATGGTATTCAATACGGTGATCCAGATGATACAGGAGCCAATGAATATATTATTAATAACGGAACAGGTGGCTCAGTAATTATTAACAGTATCAATATTGATTACGTCGCAAGAAATGGAACAATAGATTGCTCCTATGATTTTTTAGATGAAAACAATGTCAGAGTAATCGGACAATTTCTAGGAAGTTTTGAGATAATTAACGAATTTTAATAAAATAACAATTATAAAAATAAAAATTATGAAAACATTAAAAAAATCCATATTTGCTATTGCATTTATCTTAATTAGCTCAGGATTATTTGCTCAAAAATACAGTATAAAAGCTGGGTTAAACATGGCTGATATGAGTGTTTCTAACAATACAGGTGCTTTGGATCAATTTAACGAAATGAAATCAGGAGTACATGTTGGTTTCTTTTACGAAAAAGTATCTAGTAGTCTTTTTACAATAGAAACAGGTCTTTTGTTTGACCAAAAAGGATTAAAATATATTTTACAAACAGGTTCTGTAACACAAACAAATATTATGAACCTTTATTCATTAAATCTACCTGTCAATTTAAAAATTGGTTTTGACCTAAGTGAAAAAATACGTTTATTCGGAAAACTCGGTGGCTATGGTGGATTAAACATTTCTGGGAAAATACAATCAGAAATCTCAAACTCTGGTAATATTCAATCAGATGTAACAAACGATTTAAATATCGGAAATAACACTTCATCAGACGATATAAAACCTATTGATTTTGGAGCACAAGTTGGTTTAGGTGTTCAATATAAAAGCTTTTTATTTGAAGTTATGTATGACAAAGGTTTAGCTAATTTAGCTACAAATCAAGTATTAGATGATGTGATGCAAAATAAAAATCTAAGATTTAGTGTTGGTTATCAATTTGGAAATTAACACTTTGGGAACTATTGCTTTGGAAAATAAATATTAAAAAAGTCTGAAAGGTATAGCAACTTTTCAGACTTTTATTTTATTGAATATTTCTTTATTATATCTAATCACATTTAGAGAAATCGCTACAAAACTCAACAAGACTCTCAGCTGTATTTTTATATACTTTACTATTTGTCTTATCTAAAATTGTAGAACAACCAGATGTCAAAGTAGCTAATTTCTTATTTAATCCAAAAACAAATGCTGAAGAAGAGGTTGAAATCCCTTTTAAATCATTTGGAAATTTAAGCACTAATTCTTTTTCATTAAATAGAAATAATGAAATCTTAGCTGATTCAAATAATACTTTGGCGAATTTTTGAGGTGTTGAATTTGAAACCGAAATATCCGCTTCATCAAACTCAATTACCTGATACACATCTTCGTTGGTCAATGCTATTGTTTTACAAAATTGTGCTTTGTAGTTTTTAATGGTATAACCGCCTGTACCATCATTTACTTTTAAATCAGCAGAATACGCGATTTTTTTAATAGCCTTTTTAGAAATTGAAGCTTGTATGGTGTCATTTGCTTTGGTGATTAAATAGGCAACTATTCCATTTGAAGTATCATCGACTTCTTCTGTTTCCTCTGTGTCTTCTTGTGAGTTATTATTTGTATCGTCTTCTAAAATATCAAAGTGTCTAGAGCGTACTATATTTACAGTCATAAGTCGCTGTAATCTATCTGCATCTTTTAAGAAACGTTTCCCTTTACTTTTATCATAATCATTTGCAATTAATTTTTGGGCATATTCCTTCATCTTTCCTACATTGTCTAGGTAATAGTACAACTTAGCAAGGTTGTAATAACTGGCATATCTTACTTTACGTTTTTTTCTTTTACTTCCAGGATATCTTTTTATTACATCTTCAAAGTAATCAATTACAGGTTGTAATTCTTTTTCGATGTTAGCTGTAGGTTCTAAATAAGACATGTTCGAAAAAGCAGAAATTGTTTTATTAAAAGCTTCATGATGTTTACTGTATTCTGGATGTTTTTTACTTCCTAATATCCAAAAGTAATCATTGGATGCACGAACTGGATAACCATACGTACTATTTAAATAATCTCTAACATCTTCTTGCATTTCTTTTAAATGCTTTTGCCAGTATTGATCTCTAATTGTTATTCTATTATTGTCGTAATAATGCTGTGCTTTGGAATAGGTATCAAAACCATGTTTTGACTTAGAAGCATAGAAAATAAACTTATCTCTATATGTTTTTCCTCTAAGAACATTAAGAACTTCAACTCTACCAATAGATTTATAATTAAGTGAAACATTATATGAATACCTTGTAGAAGTTACTTTACCATCCTTATCCTTCTTTTCATGTTTCTTTTTAGTTATTTCGAAATTATCTACTAAAGTCCCTTCAAAAGTAAAGTCTACTTCAATTGAAGCTTCCGAATTTACTCTTGAATATCCGACAATAGAAATTTGATCATCATTTGTAGAATAGGTTCTTTGGTAAGCGTTTACGATAGGTTCTGAAGGCAAAGCTACATAGGAATAATTAAAATACTCTTTATCTAAATCTGTACTTTGAGAATAAGAAAAAGAGGTAAAAAATACGAGCGTAAATAAAAAAATGATCTTTTTCATTTCATTACTAATTTAATGTGACTGTTAAAATATCATTTATTTTTGAAACTTTTGCAATATCGTTCTTTGTTAATCCTTTGATTGCTTTATCCCATTTTTTATTACTTAAACCGGCTTTAGATTTTAGTTCTAACAAAGCAATTGGTGCCGTCGTTTTTAGTATATTAAAAACAATTTTCTCTTCATCTGTCATGACAATTGCTTTTTTCTCAGGTTTCATCTGTGGAAAGAAAAGCACTTCTTGGATGGAAGCATTATTGGTCATAAACATAGTCAATCTATCGATACCAATTCCAATACCTGAAGTAGGCGGCATTCCATATTCTAAAGCTCTGATAAAATCTTGATCTATAAACATGGCTTCATCATCTCCTTTTTCTGAGAGTTTCATTTGTGATTCAAAACGTTCTCTTTGATCGATTGGATCATTTAATTCGGAATAGGCATTGGCTAATTCTTTACCATTGACCATTAACTCAAAACGTTCGGTTAAATCTGGATTCAAACGATGTTCTTTTGTCAACGGGCTCATTTCTTTAGGATAATCAATAATAAAAGTGGGTTGGATGTAGAAATGTTCACATTTTTCTCCAAATATTTCATCAATCATTTTCCCGACTCCAAAGCTTTCATCTGTTGGTATTTCTAATTTGGCACATACTTCTTTTAAGGCAGCTTCATCCATACCAGCAACATCAAAACCTGTGTGGATTTTAATAGCTTCCAAAATAGGAACTCTTGCATACGGAGCTTTAAAACTCACAGGGTTCTCCCCTATTTTCAATTCGGTAGTTCCGTTGGTGTCAATTGCAATTTTTTCTAATAATTGCTCAGTCATATCCATCATCCAGTTGTAGTCCTTATAGGCTACATAGAGTTCCATTACTGTAAACTCAGGGTTGTGGGTTCTGTCCATTCCTTCATTACGGAAATCTTTTGAAAATTCGTAAACCGCATCAAAACCACCTACTATTAATCTTTTAAGATACAATTCGTTGGCAATACGCAAATACAAGGGCATGTCTAAGGAATTGTGATGTGTCACAAACGGACGTGCCGCTGCACCACCAGGAATGGGTTGCAAAATAGGTGTTTCAACTTCTAAATAACCTTTAGCATTAAAAAACTCACGCATGGAGTTGGTTATTTTTGTGCGTTTTATAAAGGTTTCTTTGACCGAATCATTTATAATTAAATCTACATAACGTTGTCTGTATCTTGTCTCGGCATCACTAAAGGCATCGTGTACATTTCCATCGGCATCTGTCTTTACCATGGGTAATGGTCGTAAAGATTTTGATAGTAGTGTAAACTCTTTAACACGAACGGAAATTTCACCAACTTTAGTTTTAAAAACTTCGCCAACTACACCGATGATATCGCCTAGGTCTAACAATTTTTTAAATACAATATTGTATAGGGTTTTATCTTCGTCTGGACAGATTTCATCTCTGTTGAAATAGATTTGCATACGCCCTGAAGAATCTTTGAGCTCGGCAAAAGAGGCTTTTCCCATAATACGCCTACTCATGATACGACCAGCCAAGATTATTTCTTTTCCTTCAAAGAATGAAAAATCAGCAACAACATCTTTTATTAAAGCAGTTGTTTTAAATTCTTCGGCTGGATAGGGATTTATTCCTAGTTTACGTAATTGTTGTAGGGATGCTCTACGTACTTTTTCTAATTCGGAAAGGTTTTGGCTCAAGGTTATTAGTTTTAGAATTTAAAATAAATGCAATAAATTGTGTCTGTACAAAGTAAAAAGTTGAAAAAATCTATGTTTTCAAGCTTTAAACCGCAAATATACAATCTCTGCACTAATTTTTGAATTCTAATCTCTATAAATATCTAGACCGAGTTTTGAAACATTCTACCAACCTGGCGTAAAATTAACTCCAAAGACACCTCTTGTATCGCCATTAAGTTGTAGAGGAAAGGCATAGTAAGGTTCAATTATTAATTGCCCAAAAACATTAATTCTTGTAGAAATTCCCATACTCGTTATGATTTGAGAGTCTACTAATTTTCTTTTAACATCAAGATAAGAACCTGTAGTATTATCAAAAGCTCTAAACTCGCCCCATGTTACGCCAGCATCTACAAAAAGGTTTAAATCTGTAAACAAAAAGTTTGATTTTATAAAAGCTAATCTTTCAGGACCAGTAAAGGGAAATCTTATTTCAAAATTAGATAAGACCATTTTACTTCCTTGTAGATTATTAAAAATACCTTCAGAACCACTATTGAGAATCGCTTTATAAGTGTACCCTCTTATTAAAGATTCATAACCTAAATACAAAGGAGGCATTAAATCATTACTTGCATCTTTCCCTAAACGAGAATAATGATAGGCTTTGAAAGCAAATGTTACTGGTTTTACATAAAAATACTTTCTTGCATCTACTAAAGCAGAAGTCATATTTATACGACCGAATGTTTGCTGTAATTCAAGACGAAATCTATAACCTTTCATGGGTGCAGTTAATCCAAAATTAGAATCATCACCTACATAGGCCAAACTAATTTCTTGCATTCCAAAAGAATCACCTGCACCATCTACATTTCTTTCTCTGGCATACTTATCATCAACATAATATTCTCTTCCATAGACATCATAATATCTAAAATACTTATCTAACCTAAAACTATAATAATTAAAAGACACTCCACCTTCTAATCTAGTCGCCTTAGAGAATGGATAATAAGAAAAAGCTGAAACTTGTTCTTTAAAAATTCTGTATAAATTATAAGTTTCTATAATTGCAGGTGTTTCACCATCGGGAAATGTTGCATCAAAATCTATACTATAAGTCATATACCTATACGGAATATGCGATAAGCCACCACCCCAAGCATAACGTGATTTTTGGTTAAGATAGGCTGCTTGCCCTCCAAAATCTTGTAATTCTCCATTTAACACTGCTCCCACATATAATTGATTGTCGCCTAACATATCACCAAAAAGCATGTTGACTCCACCTGCCATTCCTGTACCGTATCTACCTGTTGAAATCCCTACTCCACCATTACTTATATAGTCTAATTTAAACTTTGGTTTGTACTCTTTTTGTTTGAGTTTGTCGGTTTGAGCAACTATATTTTCATTTTCTAAGTTTACATCTACAAAACTTTCCTTTAGTTTCATTGAAGGTAGTTTAGCACCCGCCATCTTATCATCAATAGACTCTATTTTTATATTCTGTAGATTTTCTACTTTTACTTTATAAATATTGTATTTAGAATCGTTGTAATGACTGTATAAAATTTCATTTGTTTTTCTTGAAACACTTATTGCAGGTGCGTATTTAGTAATACCACTTATCCCTGTAAAAAACTTAGTTAATTGTGTGATCTTTCCCGTTTCAATATCATAGTTGTACATATCTCTAAAACCGTCTCTATCCGATAAAAAGAAAATTGACTTGCCATCTGCACTAAAATTAGGATTGAGATTATTGGCATTTACTAGTATTTTTGGATCATGTATGTTTTTAGTAACAAGATTGAGTATTTTAAAGCTTAAATTTCTGGTTGGTCTATTTCCTTTTTGTAAATTATCGGTGACAAAAACAATTTGTTCTCCATCAGGAGACCATTTAGGTTGCATATTTGCATAATAATCATTCGTTAATTGTACTACTTTTTTTGTATTAACTGCAACAGTAAACAAGTCACTTTGCCCATCTTTTAATCCAGAAAATAGTATTTTAGTTCCATCAGGTGACCAATCAATGTTGCTAAAGGCCTGTATATCTTTGATGAAAAATTCATCTATTACCTTTCCTTTAGCTACATCGGCAATTGCTATCTTATTCATTCCTTTACTATAAATAACGAAAGCATATTTTTTACTATCAGGCGACCATGTTCCTGAAGATTCAAATGCATCTAGTGCATCTAAGTGTGTTTTACGAGTACGCGTAGAAATTTTTCTTATTATTTCACCTGTTTCCGTATTAGCAATAAATAGATCTAAAGAAAAGATATTTCTTTCTGATAAGAAGATAAAATACTCACCATTAGGGCTTACGGATGGAGAAATATTAAGTCTTCCTCCATTTTTACTGTCGATTAGTTTAGTTCCTATGGCTTCAATAGCTCTACCTGCCATTTGAGGCTTGTAGAAATTTTCTGTTGTCTCTTTCCAACGAATTGAAAATGAATCAATAGGCATACTCAAGGTCTTTTTAAAAGCTTCTTTAACTCCTAACCTCGCTGTTTCTTCATATAAAGGATAGAGTTTATCATCCCCAAAAGTTCCTGCTACAAATGCCCAAAAAGCATGACCAAATCTATACGGGAAATAGCGTGATTTGTGTAGGTCTTTAATCCTCGGAAAATAATCATGAGCCACAGCATCACGCATCCACATGGCAGTATGTGCATCCGTGCTACCAATTGATAAATACTCTGCCATACCTTCTGTCATCCAAAGTGGAATATTTGCCATATTATTAAAGGACAAAGAATCAGAAGATTTAATCATATTGTATTGATGTGCATGCACCAACTCATGCCCCATTACATGATCTGTTTGTGCGTAGGAAGGTGTTATTGGAAAAATAACTCTATTCTTCAAGCCCTCTGTTACGCCACCTGTACTGGTACCAATTAGTCCACCTATTGTTGTGGTTTGTTGAAAATCTCCATGATTTTTATATAAGATTATGGGTACTTTATAGTCAAAGCTATCTTTAAAAACTTGTTCATGTCTCACTCTCCATTTTTCTGCATCTTTAATTAAACCAATAACTAATGAATCATTTTTTAAGTAATGATAGGTGTCAAATGTTTTAGACTCTACTACTTTGAAATCAAACTTTCCATATTTCACTTTGTTTTGCCCGAAATACTGGGCATTTATTTCTTGAGAAAAAAGTAAAAAACTAACTAAAAGTATTGAATATATAATACGATTCATGAGAAAGGTTTTAAAATGAACGCTATTATTTAGTCGCTCTTTACAGGTGCAAATTACAAAAAAAATAAAAAAGTATATAAACAACCTACATACTTATGATAAGATTTTTTACAGATGGTTGCTTGATGATTAGTTAAAATAAGATAGGACTATTTATTAACTGTTATTTTTGCGCTAACAAAATAAGGATTTTTATTAGATTTTATCCATAGAATGCCTTTACATTTCTATCTCCAATAAATTCTATCCACTTAGGAGCATTTAAAATTTCAAAGATAAAACTTGCATCCTCAATAGTTGTGGGTCTAATAAATAGACGTTGGGTTTCATAGAGAACTTGATTCCTTTTATTCGCAAAAAAATCTTACAATTAATATTTACTGTTTTTTAGCATCTAAATGTTCAATAACTTTACCATAAATAATCAATGAAATAGCCGAAGTCAAAGCAATTGCAGCAAAATAATACCAAATATAATGTGCATTACTAGAAGCGGCTTCCCAAGCTTCATGATTTTCAAATAGTCTGGGGTCTGGACAATATTTTGACAATAAATATCCCGACAATCCAAAGCCAAATACAGAGGCAAAAAACGAATGTAAATGACTAAATCCTAAATACATACCTTCTTCTCCTTTGGGAGCTTGCAAAGAGAAAAACTCTAAAAATCTTGGTGAGATAAAAGATTCGCCTAAAGCTTGAAGAGCAATACCGACTATCATCATTAAAGCAACAGGATGCATGGACATAAATCCTAAATCTATTGCACCGTCGCTAAACCAATTTCCAGAAGCCATTGCTAATGCAGACAATGGCATGATAAACATACCTACTGTCATAGAAAATAAGGGTGTTTTACTAGCCATCATTTTGGTTACATAAGTAACTGTTAGTATAACTATTAATGGGTTTACATTGGCGTACCAAGATGGTGAAGCTCCTTCACCTGCCATTCTTAATACATATTTGGGCATGGTGGCATAAAGTTGATGTTGCACCATCCAAAATCCTGTGATTATCAATATTAAAGTGAATAAGCGTCCGTTTGTGACTACACTTACAAAACCTTGCCATATTTCACCAAATGTTTTTCCTTCACCATCATGTTGAGCACTTTTATAAAAGAAAATAATCATAATCAAAGCTATGAGTGTCATAGCCGTTGAGAAATAATTGATGTAAACTAATCCCATATTACCCCATGCTTCACGCAAAGGTTTTACTATTGTTTTTCCTGAAAAAGCACCAATATTTACCATCATATAAAAGATAGAAAAAGCTTGAGCTCTTGTACTTTCGGTTGTTTCTTTGGCTACAGTTCCTGTAATTACAGATTTAATAAAAGAGCCACCTATCATAATAATTAGCATAATTGGTACAATTGCCCAACGTTCGCTAGACTCTAATAATCCTGTAAATTTTATATTTACATCATCAGAATAATCAACTAATCCAATTGACTCTAAGGCAGTTGGTAATGCTCCTAGACCAAAATAGCCTAAGGTCAACAATGAAAAAGCTAAAATTAAAGAATATTTAAAACCTATTTTATCAGCTAATGCTCCAGTAAAAGTAGGAAGTAAATACAAACCACCTGAAAATATTCCTGAAATCATCGCAGCTTCTACATCTGAGAATCCAAGTATTCGAGATAAATAAAGTGTTATAACAATAAAAACACCATAATAGGCACCTCTTTCTAATAATTCTACAATATTGGCAGTCCAAAAGGCTCTAGAAAATCCTCGTAATTTTTCAAACATAATTAAGTTGGTTTTTATTAAATGCTGAATTTACAAATAATCTACAAATAGGGGAAAGTTCCTAGTTGAAAGTATGTAAAAGAGAGGCAATGAATTGCGTCCGTACATAAAAGATGTAAATTTAAAAGTGTAAAGCTAAAAACTGTGTTATGCCAACAACTAAGTTTATACAATTGAAGAAAACGACCATACCTAAAGTTATGAACAAAAAAAACGTCCTATATTAATAAGACGTTTTATTTTTATTATTTGTATTTGACATAAAACAAAAGAGCAAACAAAACTTTTGCCTTTTTCCTTTTGCCTAACAATTTTTCCTAGAACTGTTCTCTTCCTGAAAAATGGAAATCTCCTTCTATCTTCGCATTTTCATCACTATCTGAACCATGAACGGCATTTTCTCCTAATGAAGTAGCATATAATTTACGTATCGTTCCATCTGCTGCATCTGCTGGGTTTGTTGCTCCGATTAAAGATCTAAAATCTTCAACTGCATTTTCTTTTTCTAATATAGCAGCAATGATAGGACCTCTTGTCATAAAAGCAACTAACTCTCCAAAGAAAGGACGTTCGTTATGAATCGCATAAAATGCTTCCGCATCTCTTTGTGTCATTTGTGTCATTTTCATGGCTACGATTCTAAAGCCTCCTGCATTAATTTTGTCTAAAATTGCTCCAATGTGTCCGTTTTCAACAGCATCTGGCTTAATCATAGTAAAGGTTCTGTTTGTTGTCATTTCAAATTGTTTTAAAAGGGTTTTATCCTCGTTTATTTAATTATTAAGTTGCGAAAATACTGTTTTTATTAGAAAATACAAATTGAAGTTTAAGATAACAAAATGGCAACACCTATTTAATTATTATTTTCTGAGTACTGCTATGTTTAGCTGTGCGTATTGTTATAAAATAAGTTCCAATTGTTAATTCACTCGTGTCAATAGAATACGAATTTGGAAGTTTCACTTGTTTAATAATTCTTCCTAAATTGTCTTTTATTTCTAAACTTTCTATTCTTTCAAAACCAGCAACAAAACGAATGTTTAGCAAGGAAGAAGTAGGAACAGGATACAATGTAAAATAAGGTTGCGTTAAACTAGTTGTTCCTAAATAATCAATCACGCCATCATTATCTGTATCATTACAATAATCTTGAAGTTTCCAAATAGCAGGATCTCCCCAAGCTGTTGTTTCCGAACATCTATACAAAAATTCATTTTCTGGTCTAGTTACAATTGGTGTATCAGTAACAAACAAATCAGTTAAATTGCCCATATCTATTTGAGAAGTGCTTCCATTTCCTAGAGCTACTTCTTTGGCACTCGTATTTCCTTCAAAAACATAATCAATTAATGCATGAGACAAACGATTAACAGCATATACATCCATGGCGTCATAGGTTCTCAAAACGCCGCCACTTTCTGCTCCAGTATAGCTAACATAATGACTTGCATCGTAGGCGTATGTAACACCTTGGTATTTAAAAGTTGTTGGATTAGAAAGAACTCTTACAAAGTCTTTTTCGTCATTAGGAATATTGATTAATTCATAAACAGCTCTGATTGCTCTTTCATCTGTATTCCACGTGTACTCAGCATTTGTAGAAAAATCATCATCGCTTATTTCTATCAAAAGTTTAACATCGTCAGGATAGTTTTGCAAAGCATCTTTATCCATTAAAAAACTTAACCAAGGTGCTGTCATAAATATAAAACGACCACTTGATCCCCAGTTGTAATCTGTACCAAATATTTCATTTCCAATCCAGATGGTAGAACCAGCACCATATGAATGTCCCATTAAACCAATCTTAGTAGTATCTATCCAGTTTGAATACAGGTTATTTGCAGATTCTAACATCATATCAACTGAGTTTTGATAACTTTCATTAATAGCACCAGGGTTTGTATTGTAAATATTGACAACCGCATAGCCTTGACTCGCCATAAAATAAAAAAAGGCTTCGTAAGTCACCGCTTCACGTCCCCAACCCGAGATAAAAAAGATGGTTCCTAATTGTGTCGCTGCGATATCAGGATGGTAAAAAGTAATGGTCCCTTTATCAGGAACAACAACATTTGCTTCTTTGGTGGTGTTGTATTCTCCCCAACTTCCATATCCATCTGTTATACCACCACTTTGATCGTGTAAAGTTGGATATAAATTCTGGGCAGATGCAGAAAGAAAAACAAATGTAAGAAATACTAAAATGCTTGTTTTCATTGGGAATGTTTTGAAGGATATAAGCTTGCAAGATAATAAAATGTGGTTAAATCAATTATTGTTGTCCAATAATCCAATAAAGTACAAGGTAAACGCATACTTTCAAGTATCAAAGAAATGCGATGCCGTAGGTATCACGCATTTACAAATACTACTTAATGAGCTATTTCAGATTTACTGCAACTTCTATTCCAAGCTTATTTGATAAGAACCTAACAGCTGTTTTTCTTCTCCCCACATTTCAAAAATCACTTCATTTGTGTTGAAAAGAAACTTGACTAACCCATAGCTTTTTTGATGAATTACTTTAGAAACTCTGTATTCATTTTTTTCTTTTTTAAACTTCGTATAGGCGTGTGTTAAACCACTTGAAGTAAAGTCTATTAATGGATAGTTATTTTCTCCTATTTCTTTTTTTGAAACTTCAGAGATATGTCTATCACCTGAAAGAATAAAAACTCTTTTCGCATTACTTGCAACGATTATTTTTTCTAATTTTTCTACTTCATGCGGCATATTACCCCAAGCTTCAAACCCGTGTTCTTTAGATAAAAACTGAATACTACTGACAATGATGTTATAATCTGCTGTTGAATTATTCAATTCATTTTCTAACCATTGCCATTGTGCTGTTCCTAGCATGGTTCCAACTCCATTCGCGTTTAGTTTATAGCGTTTTTTTCCTTTTGTATTGGGTGTTAACGCACTTCTAAAATAACGAGTATCTAGTAAAATTACGTTAAGTTTTTTACCATTAACTTCATATACTTTACTATGATAAGTTCCTTCTTGTTTACGTCTTTTGCTCAAACAAAGTACATCTAAAAAATCTAAAAAAATATCTTGTGATGCTACTTTTTGAGAATATTCTTCTCCACCATCATTTATCCCATAATCATGATCATCCCAAACTCCTATAATTTCAGTTTTTTTGATAAAATTCTTATAATCAGGCTTGTCTAACTGCGTTTGGTAACATTTCCTTAGAATTTTCATGTCTTCTGTATCACAATAGATATTATCTCCTCCCCAAATCCATACATTTGGTTTATGTGTAAGAATAGCATCCCAAAAAGGGTTGTCCTTTTTTTGATTATTTCCCGAACCAAAAGCTATGGTAAAATCAGATTTCACAGACATAGATGGTGTATTTACAATAGGCTTTATCCTCTCTGTTACTGGAGCTTTAGTTTTACATGAAATAAAAGCAAGTAAAACAAGAATAAAAATATGTTTCATAAAAAAGTAGATTTAAAAGCAAATTTACATTTATTTCAAAAAACAAAATCAATTTTAAATTAGTATTTTAATTATTATCTTTGTCGCTTATGACAAATAACGAATTTTCAGAAGTTAAAGTCTTGCTAGCGAGCCCAAAAAGAATTGTATTGATTCCTCATAAAAATGCAGATGGTGACGCTATGGGTTCTTGTCTAGGCATGTATCACTTTTTAAAAGACAAAAAACACAATGTTAAAGTAGTGAGTCCCAACACCTATCCTAATTTTTTAAAATGGATGCCTGGTGCTGATGATGTGATTCAATTTGATTATCAGAATCAACAATCAAAAAGATATATTGATAAAGCAGACCTTATTTTTTTACTAGATTTTAATGAATTAGGTCGTGTTGGAAATGAAATGCAAAAGCATCTTGAAACCTATAAAGGCACTTTTATTATGATAGATCACCATCAACAACCTAGTGCAATTGCTAAATACTTATTCTCAGACACCTCTATGTGTGCAACAGCACAGATGATTTATCACTTTTTAGAAAAAATTGACGAAGTAAAAAGTATCACCCCAGAAATCGCGACTTGCTTGTATACTGGAATACTAACTGATACAGGTTCATTCCGATTTCCAAACACAACTCCAACAACCCACAAAATAGCTGCCGATTTAATTGAAAAAGGAGCCAATAATTCAGATATTTATAATAACATATACGACACCAATTCTTATGGGCGACTACAATTATTAGGACAATCATTAAAGAATTTAAAAATTGACGAGAAACACAATACGGCTTATATTACATTAACAGATGCCGAAAAATCAGCTAATAATTTTTCAAAAGGTGATACCGAAGGTATTGTTAACTATGCTCTATCTATTAAAAACATCATTTTTGGTGTGATTTTTATAGAAGATAAAGAACAAAAAATAATTAAGATTTCTTTTCGTTCTAAAGGAAGTTTTTCAGTGAATCAATTTGCAAGAAATCATTTTGAAGGTGGCGGACACGATAATGCAGCAGGTGGTCGATCTGAGGAAAACATGGAAGACACTATAAAAAGATTCTTAAGTTTGTTGCCTCAATATAAAGAGGCCTTAAATAATTCGTATGTTAATTAGAGTATTTATTTTAATTGGTTTTATCAGTTTTATTTCCTGTGCAAATCCCAAACCTCGCAAACCCATATCAAGGACTGGAAGTGTTGATATGAGTGCATCTATTGCATTAAACAAAAAACTTCTCTTGCACGAAGAAAATATCTTTAAAGCAATAATTGCTAAAGACACAGCACATACTTATCTTGATTCTCATTTTGGATTTTGGTATACTTACGACATAAAAGAAGAGAAAAATACTCCCAAACCTATCAAAGGAAATGAGGTGACTTTTGAATATGATGTTAAAAATATTGAAGGTAAAATCATCTATTCTAAAGAAGAATTAGGTGATAAAACTTATCTTGTAGATCAACAAGATTTTATGCAAGGCATACAAGAAGGGATAAAATTGATGAAAGTTAACGAAAAAGTAATATTTTTGCTGCCATCTCAAAAAGCATATGCTTATTATGGTGATGAAAAAAAAATAGGTTCTAACACACCTTTAATCGTAACTATCACATTACTAGAGATTAAAACAAATTAATAACTAACAACACAAAAATGAAAATTTTAAAAAGCTTAATCCTTTTAACACTTATCCTAACTATTGGTGCGTGTAAATCAGCAAAATACCCAAGTTTAAAAGATGGCATGTATGCCGACATACAAACAACTAAAGGTGATATTGTCATTCAATTAGAATTTGAAAACACACCAAACACAGTAGCCAATTTTGTTTCGCTTGCAGAAGGAAACAACACCTTTGTAGATGAAAAATACAAAGGAAAAAAATACTATGAAGGTATTAAATTTCACCGTGTCATTAAAGATTTTATGATTCAAGGTGGTGATCCTGATGGAAATGGAAGAGGAGGAACTGGTTACAAATTTGGTGATGAATTTCCAGTTGACAAAGAGGGAAACTTTTTGTTTACACATGACAAAGCAGGAACTTTGTCTATGGCTAATTCAGGTCCGAACACCAACAGCAGCCAATTTTTTATCACACATAAAGAAACACCTCATTTAGATGGAAAACACAGTGTATTTGGATATGTTATTATTGGTCAAAATGTGGTAGATAGTATCGCACAAGGCGACATCATTAATAAAATTGACATCATAAGAAATGGATCAGCAGCTAAAAAATTCGATGCCCCAGCCGTTTTTGCCAAACACATGGAAGCTTTTGAAGCTAAAATGAAAGAGAAAGAACAAGAAGCCATTAAGAGAAATGAAAAATTGGAAAAAGCAAAGAAACAAATGGCTCAATATATTATTGAGAACAAAGCTAAGTCCAAAAAATATCCTTCTGGTTTAAGAATGATGACTACTAGCAAAGGAACAGGAGTTAAACCAAAAGATGGTACACCTGTACTAATTGATTATGCAGGATTTTTTGAAGATGGTCGTATGTTTGGAACTACTGTTTTAAGTACTGCCAAAAAATTTAATCAATATGACGAGCGTTATGACCACGCTAACAAATACCATCCATTTACACGTATTTATAGTAAAAAAGCACAATTAATTCCAGGTTTTAGAGAAGCTATGCTAAAAATGACCTATGGTGAAAAAGCACTTTTGTTTATCCCTTCGCATTTAGCATATGGTGAAAAAGGAGCAGGAAATATGATTCCACCTAACACCGATTTAGTATTCGAAATACAAATTGTAGATGATAGACAAAACAAACAATAATCAGTTATCGGTTGACGGTCATCGAGCGGAGTCGAGATGAGCAATTGTCAAATTTTAGCAATCAGTTGACTAAAACTAACTTTCAACACCATACAATTTCAATAACAAAGAAGCCACTTCATACGGAGTGGTTTTCTTTTTTTGTATAAGTTGTAGTTGTTCTTTTAAAGCTTGTTTTATTTTTGGATTTGAGTAGAATTGTAGTTTTAATTGTTCATTTAAAGTGTCGAATAGCCAAAATTCTTCTTGTTTTTGTCTTTTTGTCTCAAAGGAATTGTGCTCTTTTGAATGCTTAACAAAATCGTCAATTAAATTCCAAACTTCTATAATTCCTATATTGTTAAGAGCACTTGCCAATAAAACTCTTGGTTGCCAAGCATTACTATTTAAGGGATATAGGTGCAAGGCATTTTCAAAAGCAATTTTTGCCAATTTTGCGGGTTGTATGTTTTCACCATCTGCTTTATTGATGACTATTGTATCTGCCATTTCAATAATGCCTCGTTTAATTCCTTGGAGTTCATCACCAGCACCTGCTAATTTTAATAATAAAAAGAAATCAACCATAGAATGAACAGCCGTTTCACTCTGCCCTACTCCTACTGTTTCAATTAAAATAATATCAAAACCAGCAGCTTCGCACAATAATATACTTTCTCTTGTTTTCTTGGCAACGCCGCCTAAAGTTGTCCCAGATGCTGAAGGTCTAATATATACATTTGTATTTTGAACCAAGGTTTCCATTCGGGTTTTGTCACCCAAAATACTTCCTTTATTAAGGCTACTACTAGGATCAACAGCTAAAATAGCCACTTTATTTCCTATGGAAGTTAAATGATTCCCTAAAGCTTCAATAAATGTACTTTTTCCAACTCCAGGGACTCCAGTTATTCCAATACGTATACTCTTTCCAGAAAAGGGCAAACAAGAATTGACTATTTGTAAAGCAACTTCTTGATGCTTTGGCAAACTACTTTCAACTAAAGTAATCGCTCTACTTAAAATAGAAATATCGCAAGCTCTTATCTTCTTTACATATTCTTTTACACTAATTTCTTCCTTCACACTTCTTTTCACTTTTTGTTGAATAGGTTTGTGTATTCCTTCAATTTCATTTAAAGCCGATATTTTATTTGATTTCTTCATAAAGTAATCGCAATATAGTTCTTTTTAAACAATACATTCTTATCAACCTGAGTTCGACCTAAGCTTTACTATACAGAATGCAAAGAAGATGTGAGATTTGAAGAATAAATTTTAAGGAATAACGAGTTATTGTGCAAGATTTATTCAAAAAAGAT
>DQTL01000188.1 GCA_015662775.1 Lutibacter sp. | reverse complement strand
TTGTTAAAGCGGCAGACTCTTGACCACCAGTCATTCCTACAGTTGAGTTGTCATTGATAATAATTGTTACAGGCGTATTTTCATTAATACAATCTAACAAGCCTGTCATTCCAGAATGTGTAAAAGTAGAATCTCCAATCATAGCAATGGAAGGATGTACTCCTGCATCTGCAGCACCTTTAGCCATAGTTATTGAAGAACCCATATCAATTAAGGTGCTAATGGTATGATAAGGAGAAAGAGCTCCTAAAGCATAACATCCTATATCACCAAAAATTTGATGTTCTGTAAAATCTTTTTTAAGCTCATTTAATACGTTAAACGTGTCAAAATGACCACAACCATCACATAGTTTTGGTGGTCTTCCTTCAACAAACTCAGGTATTGATTCGGTTGCTTCTATTTTTATTCCTAATGCTTTTGCCACAATAGTAGGGTTTAGTTCGCCAGTTCTGTTTAAATGACCACTTAATCGCCCAATCACTTTGGTATCTTCCATAAAGAAATCTGCTAGTTTTTCTTCAATAAAAGGATAACCATCTTCTAAGACTAATATTTTTTTACTGTTTTTGAATATTTGTTTTATTTGTTTACGAGGTAATAAATACTGACTAATTTTTAGTACAGAATACGGGCAGCCATCTTCAAAATTTTCCATCAAATAGTTATAAGCAATTCCACTTGCAATAATACCTATTGAATTATCAACTCCCATAACCAACTTATTAAATGGAGAGTCTTCTGCACATTCTCTAATTTGTTTCTGTTTTTGAACTAAAATATCATATTGTGGTTTGGCTCTAGCAGGAATTAATTGAAAACGTTTAAAGTTTTCTGGGAATTTAATTGGATTTTGTTCTAATGGCTTATTAAATGTAACTAATGATCTTGAATGTGCTAAACGAGTCACTAAACGTAATAGAACAGGCAACTGTAATTTTTCAGACATTTTAAAGGCATGTCTAACACCATCGTAAGCTTCTTGTTGATTGCTAGGTTCTACTATTGGAATTTTAGCAAAATTGGCTAAGTAACGTGAATCTTGTTCGTTTTGAGAAGAATGCATCGAAGGATCATCCGCTACGACAATTACTAGACCGCCATTTACTCCAGAAATACCCATGTTCATAAAGGCATCCATCGCAACATTTAATCCTACATGTTTCATAACAGCCAATGATTTTTTTCCTGCGTATGACATACCTAAAGCAGCTTCAATAGCAGTCTTTTCATTAGCAGCCCAATTGGCGTAAATACCTAAGGAATCACTTTTGTTTTTATTTATTATATACTCTGTAATTTCAGTAGATGGAGTTCCAGGATAAGCATAAACACCACTAATACCAGCATCGATTGCACCTTGTGCAACGGCTTCATCTCCTAATACAATATTTCTCATCAAAATTTCTTTTTTAGTTATAAAGCAAAAGTAAGCCTCATTCCTAAAAAAAATCATGACTTAAATCATTGTTTTAGTACTTTCAAATAGAATATCATATTCTTCCCAAACATCTTGTAAAACACTGTTAGTAAGTAGGTTACAAAAAAGATATAATTATCTCTAATCAGCTAATTATTAAACTTTTAATATCAATTGAATAACTCATATTTTCATTGCTATTTTTTGTAAGTTTGCAACAAACAAAAATATTAGTTCTCATGAGTGAAACCACAAAATGTATCGTTTGCAATAAAACAGAAAATGATGTTCCAATTATTGAATTTAAATTTAAGGGTTTAAAATACCATATTTGTTCGCAACACATTCCTGTATTAATACATAAAGCACAAGCTTTAGAAACAATTATTCCTGGAATAAAACCTAGTGAAGAAGCTAACCAATAAATAAATCTATGGCAAAGTTTGAATTAAAATTACCAAAAATGGGGGAAAGTGTAGATGAAGCTACACTCATATCGTGGTTGGTTGATGTTGGTGATACCATTGAAATGGATGATGGTGTTTTAGAAGTATCTACAGATAAAGTTGATACCGAATTACCTTCAGAAGTTTCAGGAGTTTTAATTGAAAAATTATTTGAAATTGATGCAATTATTAAGGTAGGGCAAACCATTGCAATCATTGAAACCGAAGATGAATTTGACAACTTTGAAACGACCACAGCAGTAAGTAGCAATATACCTGCAACAGCTTCGATTCCAGAACCTAGTACTGTAGAGAAATCAATAGAAAATCCCATAAGTAAGATTGCTAATGAAGATCGATTTTACTCTCCATTGGTACGAAGTATAGCTCAAAAGGAAAATATTGGTCAAGATGAATTAAATAGGATTGTTGGAACAGGTAAAGATCAAAGACTGACCAAAGATGATATTTTATCTTATTTAGAAAATAGAAATACAACGATTGACCAAACTAAAATAAAAGAAAGCACTTCTCAAAAAAACAAGCTCGTTCAAGAAACTAAAGTTGAAAAAAACAATCAAATTGAAACAGCCACAGGTGATATTGTAGTTCCTATGGATCGAATGGGTAAGTTGATTGCTAAACACATGCTTAGCTCCATTCAAACATCAGCACATGTTCAATCTTTTATAGAAATAGATGTGACTAGTATTGTCAACTGGAGAAAGAAAGTAAAAGATCTGTTTATAAAAGACAAAGGAGAAAAAATCACCTTCACTCCTATTTTCATGCAAGCTATTGCACAATGTGTCAAGGAGTTTCCCATGGTTAATGTAAGTATTGATGGAACTGATATAATCATGAAAAAAGACATCAATTTAGGAATGGCAGCTGCACTTCCTGATGGAAATTTAATAGTTCCTGTTATAAAAAATGCCGATGAATTAAGTTTAATTGGTATGGTTAAGAAAGTCAATAGTTTGGCTTTAAAAGCAAGAACAGGAAAACTAATGCCTGATGAAATTCAAGGAGGAACTTACACCGTAACTAATGTTGGTTCTTTTGGTAGTATCACAGGAACACCTATAATCAACCAACCACAAGTTGCCATTTTGGCATTAGGGGCAATACGGAAAATGCCTGCAGTAATTGAAACACCAGATGGTGATTTTATAGGAATAAGACATAAAATGATAGTTGCTCATTCCTATGACCACAGAGTTGTTAATGGAGCTTTAGGTGGTCAATTTATCCTTAGATTAAAAGAAATATTAGAGCGTTTTGATACGCAACAAACTGTATAAAGTTGTACACTTCAACTTTCCTAAGTAAACAAGAAATAAATAAATTAAATACTATTAAAACATGAAATTTTTTATAGACACTGCCAATTTAGAACAAATACAAGAAGCTGAAGCTTTAGGAATACTTGACGGTGTAACAACTAACCCATCATTGATGGCAAAAGAAGGTATTACGGGGCATGATAATATTATTAACCATTACAAAACTATTTGTAAAAATGTATCAGGAGATGTAAGTGCAGAAGTTATTGCTACGGATTACGAAGGTATGATTGAAGAAGGAAAAGCATTGGCAAGATTAGACCATTTAATTGTGGTAAAAATACCAATGACAAGAGATGGTATCAAGGCAATTAAATATTTCTCTACAGAAGGAATCAAAACTAATTGTACACTTGTTTTCTCTGTCGGACAAGCTTTATTAGCTGCAAAAGCGGGTGCAACTTATGTTTCTCCTTTTATAGGAAGATTAGATGATATTACTACAGATGGATTAGCACTTATTGCAGAAATACGACAAGTATATGACAATTACGGCTATGAAACTCAAATATTAGCAGCATCTATTAGGCATACTATGCATATAATTGATTGTGCTAAATTAGGAGCAGATGTTATTACAGCACCGCTAAATGCTATTGATGGATTATTTAACCATCCTTTAACCGATATAGGTTTAGCAAAATTTTTAGCAGATTATAAAAAAGGAAATAGTTAATAGATTTCATACTAATACTCAGATGGCTCTGCCTCAGGGTAGTTAATTTATATTATAAAAATGATTTTCAATAAACAAAAACAGCAAAGAAAATAGTTGTATGTCCATCACTTTTGCAATGGTCTTAATTTCTTTTTTGTGTAAAAATATTATTTGCTATGATAATTACACTAACTATATTTAAACACCGAAGTTTCAATCAAATAGGCATTCTTTTTCCTTATAGCTATAAGGTGAAAGAGTATATCAAAAACAAGGACAAAGTGTTTTGGACTGCCACCCATAAATGTTTTTACACGCTGTACAATAATGATAATTTTAACAAGTTAGTTGCTCAACTAAAAGACAAGGATTGGATAGTCAACACAGATGAGGTTATCAATTTCATCGAGTTAAATAAACTAAAGGAAGCCTCAAAACAGCATCATGGAAATGCTGTTGAATCTTTTAGTTTATGGATGTCTCAAAAACGATATAGTGAAAATACGATTAATACATATGTTTCTTTATTAAAGGTGTTTTTTAACTTCTATATAGATAAGTCTATTTATGAAATTAATGAAAATGATATTATTCATTTTAATAATGAGTATATTTTAAAGAATAATTATTCAAAAACTTTTCAGAATCAGATCATCAGTGCGATTAAGCTATTTTACATAACAAATGATAATAAAAATTTGATTTTGGATGATTTAAAACGGCCTAAAAAATCAATTAGATTACCAGAAGTTTTGAGTATAAAGGAAGTGCAAGATCTATTGTACGCTACTAGTAATCTAAAACATAAGGTTTTGTTAGGTATAATTTATTCTGCTGGTTTAAGAATTGGAGAAGCTTTAAATATTAAGTTAAAAGATGTCGATTCTGATAGAATGATGTTACGTATAGAAAATGCAAAAGGGAATAAAGATCGTTATGTTCCATTATCAAGTAAACTACTTGTTTTGATGCGAGAGTATTATAAGTTGTATAAGCCTACGGAGTATTTATTTGAAGGAAGAAATGGAGGTAAATACTCACAAAGTAGTTCTCGTGCTATGCTTAAAAAGTATGTTTGGACAACAGGAATTAAAAAACATGTAACTTTACATACATTACGACATAGTTATGCAACACATTTACTAGAATCAGGAACAGATATTAGATTAATACAGGAGTTATTGGGTCATAATAGTCC
Source organism: Lutibacter sp. (assembly GCA_015662775.1). Classification (GTDB taxonomy): domain Bacteria; phylum Bacteroidota; class Bacteroidia; order Flavobacteriales; family Flavobacteriaceae; genus DQTL01. Next base: position 193 of record DQTL01000188.1, on the reverse strand, counting down.
TAAGACAACCATGTTATATACACATATTAGCACCAAAAGTTTAGGAAATGTAAAAAGTCCATTTGATGATTTAAATATTTAAATTATCTTTGCATATATAAAAGCATTCAAACTATTGATTACTGACCTATTTTGGGTGTATATACGTAATAGAGATGCTTATATAAACAAGTTGGCAACAACCTCAGAACGA
>DQTL01000211.1 GCA_015662775.1 Lutibacter sp. | reverse complement strand
CTTTTAAAAACAAGGAGTTTTTTAGAACAACCTGAAACAATGTGCGAAGGAAGTGGAAAAAGATATGTTGTATCTATGGGAAAATTTAGAAATATGCAAGTTTCATTTCCAAAATCAAAACAAGAACAAACCCGCATAGCCACAATTCTATCCGATATGGATGCAGAAATAGAAACATTAGAAAAGAAATTGGCAAAATACAAACAAGTAAAACAGGGCTTGATGCAGGTGTTGTTAACTGGTAAAATACGGTTGGTATGAGTGTAGCATTGCAAGAAAATACCATACAAGCAGAAATAAAGAAAGTAAATGAAGTGCTCAAGCAAAATTTACAAATCCCTTATTACCAAAGACCCTATAGATGGCAAGAAAAAAATGTTTTACAACTATTAGAAGACATTTACAGCAGTTGGAAACAATTAAAAAGTGCTTATAGAATAGGTAGTGTTATTTTGTATGAAAAAGATGAGGAATTGCAAATCATAGATGGGCAGCAACGTATTACCACCTTATTGCTAATTCTACTTCAGTTAGATGCAACACAAGCCATTCATTTATCAAAAACACTTAAATATAACCATAGCGATTCAGAAAAGAGCATAAAAAGAAATAATGCTTTTATAAGAGATTGGCTTGCTGAAAACGTACCCAATGAAAGGACAGATTTTTTACATTATATCAATACGTTTTGTGAGTTTGTAGAAATCAGAGTGAGTAGTCTTTCGGAGGCTTTTCAGATGTTTGATTCGCAAAACAGTAGAGGGAAAAGTTTAGAGGCTTATAATTTGCTAAAAGCCTACCATATAAGAGCAATGGAAGATGAGGCTGCTACCGAGTCAGAAAAAATAAATAGTGACCGAGAGTGGGAAAATGCCACTCGTTATGTGGTTGACCCATTAGATACTAAAACAAAACCGCAAGATATTCTAAAAAAGTTGTTTAATGAGCAACTGTACAGAACCAGACTTTGGAGTAGAATGCAAGTCGTCTATAGATTCAATAAAACGTCTATTGACGAATTTAAAGGGCATACCATAAAGGCAAAAGAAGAAATGGAATTTCCATTTCACAATAGTAATTTGCTGCATTCTGTAGCACAAAATTATTTCAATTCTTTGCAAGTTCAGGTAAAAGGTATGAAATCTCGTTTTAATCAAAAACATTTATCTAATGTAAATGATTTTGTTTCTATCAATCAGCCAATCATAAATGGAAAATCATTTTTTGGATATATAGAATCTTATGTAGAGATATATAAACAACTATTTATTCATACAGAAGAACAGTATTTTCTAAAAGAATTTAAAGTTTTTTTTGACAAACATTGCAACTATCCAAAAAGTTATAGAGCAGGAGACCAATATATAAAAGAACTGTACAAGTCTCTTGTGATATTGGTTTTTGATAGATTTGGAGAAGATGGGGTAAATAGATACTATAAGGAATTTTATGCTATAGTGTACCGATTACGATTAGAAAAACAACAAATAAAATATGCTGCCATAGCAAAGTACCCTATGGATATATTTTCAATAATAGAACAAAGTAAAAATTATTTTGAAATGAGAAAACTCTCAGAAATCGCCAGAAAGGAAATAAAATGTGTAAAAGTAGAAGATGTAATTATTGAATTTTTTATTGAATTTGGTGTAAACATAAGTAAAGAGAAAAGTAATATAGATTTATCAAAATTTAATATTACAAACTAATGGAAGTAAAAAACTTAAATAAAAGCATTCGAGAGATTTTTCAATCTAATTATGTGGTACCTCTGTATCAAAGGAATTACGCTTGGGCAAATGTTGAGATACACCAACTAATTAGAGATATTTATGAGAACTATAAGAAAGACCCAAAAGGACATTATTTTATAGGAACATTAGTAGTGCTCAAAAGAAAAAATGGTGATTTTGAAGTAATAGATGGGCAGCAAAGATTAACGACACTTTCTTTGATAGCCAAAAAATTAGATGTAAATCTACATACAGCAAAACTACAATATGACTCAAGACCAGAGGTAGAAAGTTTTTTGAGTACCTACTACCAAAGAGGGGAAGTTACAACCACCACCACCAATCATCTAACAGCACATTTTAATGAGGCTATAGAGCATATAGAAACGGTAGATTTAGAAGTTGTGACTAATAAATCTTTACCTTTTATTGACTTTTTGAAAGATGAAGCAATAGCAGGATTCAAAGAATATTTTTTTAATCAAGTACAATTAGTCAAGGTCGAAATACCAACGGATACAGATGTTGCTCATTATTTTGAAGTAATGAATAACAGAGGCGAACAGTTGGAAGAACACGAAATAGTAAAAGCAAGACTACTAGAGAAAATTCAGCAGTACAAAATAGGCTCTATTCAGTTTTCTAAAATATGGGATGCTTGTTCGCAAATGAATGAACCCATTCAACGCCTTTTTAATAAAGAAGATAGAGCAAGTTATTTTGGTAAAAAGTATAATGGCTATCAAATTGAAATTGACAAAACAATTGATGAAAAAGTTAAGGAAAGTGGTACTTCCCTAAGTATTGATGATATTCTAAAAGGAAAGTCTATTGTAACAGAAAGCGAAAGTGAAGTTAGAGATGAAAATGAAGTCTTTGAATCTATTATAGATTTCCCTAATTTTTTAATGCAAGTATTAAAGTTATATTTTTCAGAAGATGAAATAGATGTGCCTTTAAATGGGGATGAACTATTAAAATGGTTTGATGATTTACTAGATAAAATAAAACCACTTGATTTTATTGATCGGCTTTTATATTACAGAGTTGTTTTTGACCGCTTTATAGTAAAAGTGATAGAGGATGAAAAATCTGAAGACAATAGCAAGTGGATATTACACAAGCCAGAATATTATTTTTACAAAAAGAAGAATACAGATCGTTTAATCTATAAAAATTCATTTGAAAAACAACAAGAGACAATTATCAAGTGTCTTTCTATGTTGCAAGTAACTTTCAGAACAAAAAAATACAAAAATTATCTTCAAGACATTTTATCTTGGTTTGATGATGGTGATGATTTAAAAATAACTGATAAAGAGTACATAAACAAATTGAATGGTTTAGTTCTTAAGACATATAACAATAATAAAAACTATGACAATTTGGTTAAAAAACCTCATTACAATGAAGGTACAAATACACCACACTTCCTATTTAACTTTATAGATTATCTTTATTGGGCAGAAAACCCAAATAAATTTAACTTCGAGTTTAAATACAGAAACTCTGTAGAGCATCATCTGCCACAGTCTTATATTAATGAAGAAAATAAGGATGTAATAGACTGTTTGGGCAACTTATGTTTGGTCAGTAAAAGTGGAAATTCAAAAATGAATAATGAATCACCCAAAGGCAAAGCAGATGTTAATGGAAAGTATTACAAAGAAAACCTGCCACCAAAACAATTGATAATTTACAAGATTACAAATGAAGAGTCAAAATGGGGAAAAACAGAAATATTAAATCATTATTTTGATGTTTTAGAATTACTCAATAGGCAAAAAGAAATATTAACAAAAGTAGTATGACAAAAGTAGGAAGCATAGAAAGAGTAACCCAAAACCGAGTAGTCAACCTATTTCAAGATGAATTAGGCTATACTTATTTAGGCGATTGGCAAGAACGTGAAAACAATAGCAATATTGAAGAAGAACTCTTAACCAATTATCTTACTCGTAAAGGATATACAACTGTGCAGATAAGCAGAGCCATTTTTGAGTTAAAAAATACCGCCAATAACTTTAGCGATAGTTTATACACTACCAACAAAAACGTATATCAACAATTACGATATGGTATTGAAGTAAAAGCAGATGCAAGTAGCAACTATGAAACGGTACACTTAATCAATTGGAAAAATTTTAAAGACAATGATTTTGCCATTGCAGAAGAAGTAACCATCAAAGGAAACAAAACCAAACGACCAGATATTGTAATTTATATCAATGGTATTGCCGTAGGTGTTATTGAACTCAAAAGAAGTACCGTAACCATAAATGATGGTATTCGCCAAAACATAACCAATCAGCAAGAGCAATTTATTCAACCCTTTTTTGCTACGGTTCAATATCTTTTTGCAGGAAACGACACAGAAGGTTTGCGTTACGGAACTATCAATACAGAAGAAAAGTATTATCTCAAATGGAAAGAAGATGTAGAAGATAATAGTAGAAACCTGTTAGACAAGTATATTCTTAAAATGTGCAACAAAGAACGTTTTATAGAGTTGCTATACGATTTTGTTTTGTTTGATGGTGGCAAAAAGAAACTACCAAGAGTACACCAATATTTTGGTATAAAAGAAGCCCAAAAATACGTAAACCGATATGAAGGCGGTATTATTTGGCATACCCAAGGAAGTGGCAAAAGTATCGTAATGGTTTGGCTTGCCAAATGGATATTAGAAAACAAACCAAAAGCAAGAGTAGTTATTTTAACCGATAGAGACGAACTGGACAAACAAATAGAAGGTGTTTTTACAGAGGCTGGCGAAACCATATATCGTACACGTAGCGGAAAAGATTTAATGCGACAGTTGGGACAAGCAAACCCAAGATTGTTGTGTTCATTGGTTCATAAATTTGGTAAAAAAGATGTAGGTAATTTCAATAAATTCATCAAAGAATTAGAAAGTGAACCACCCAATACCGTAGGCGAATTATTTGTGTTTGTAGATGAATGCCACAGAACACAAAGCGGAAAATTACACCGCACAATGAAAGCAATGATGCCCAATGCCGTATTTATTGGTTTTACAGGAACGCCATTGCTAAAAAAAGACAAACAAACCAGTTTAGAAGTATTTGGTAAATACATTCATACCTACAAATTTAATGAAGG
>DQTL01000338.1 GCA_015662775.1 Lutibacter sp. | reverse complement strand
GAACATCAAGCTTGGATTCGTAAAACCTTAAACAAAATCAACAGAAAAGACATGTTACACAAGCTTTTACCGATGAAGAAGAAAAGGTAATAATTACTGATTATCACCCTATTTCAATACTAGCTTTTTAACAATATACTCTTCATTTTGGCTAATTCTAACTAAATATAAACCTCTAGCAAAATTCGTCATATCAATTTTACGTTCTTTTGTGTTTTGTTTATTTATCAATAGTTTCCCTGACAAATCAAACACTTTGATACTTACAGCTTCTTCGGATTGCATAGCAATTGTAAAAATTCCTTTTGAGGGATTAGGATAAATAGAAAGTCTTTGCAAAATTTCTTGTTGCGTAGAAACTGTAGCATTGTCTTTAAACCTAATTTCAAAACGATGTATAGGGTCAAATAGATTTGTATCAAAAATTGAAAATCTAAAAGGTTTATTGGTTAGGTTATGTAAAGTAGTAAATTGCTTATCAAAAAGATAAATATCTTGAGAACTAAACAAACCCTCAACTTGATTAATAGAAATACTATAATCTCCTGTTTCCATTATATTTAAACCTAAACCTATTACTTTTGAGTTTGAAAAAGTAGCCAAATTTTGAATGGCAAAATGTCGTTCATCATTTTCAATACGGCTATAAAAATCTACATTATTTCCATTTTCTAATCTTTGTGCATCTTGCCCTGCTTGATAATTATCTGTAGCGGTATCATAAAAACCAATTAATATTTGACGAAATACACTTACATTTTCATTGGTAAGGTTCAACCAAAATCTATCTATCATTGTTTCTTCTTCAATATTCAAGAAATGATCATTCTCACCTGTTACTCGCATAGCATTATTGAAAGTTACATTTCCATTTTGGGTAACATTTGCCATAAAACCCTGTCCTGATGCTATATACCTGTTAGCTGATGTACCGTTAAATCCGTTTTCTGCATTACCAGCCCCTGTAATACTAACAACACCACCCGTATCAACAGCTACTGTAGAATAATCATCGTTAGTAAAATTCCATGCCCAAGGGCCGCCACCTGTTGCTATTTGGGTATCGTGTGTCCAAAAATAGAAAGCACCCTCAAATATTGTCATATTAGCAGGATCTGTACGTAGTTTTGACACATCAATTGCAGAAGGATAGGGATTGCCAATTAAATTAATATTTGTATGTGCATTAGCAGCTCCACTATATGGATCAGGATCGTTATCTGCATTATCTTGATTGTATTTATCAAGTGTTACAGGAACAGTTATCACTCCGTTATTGACTTTCCCTGTATTAAATATTACCGATTGTGTTTGATTGCCTGTTGGTGGCAATTGTAAAGGAAAAGGAGAACCTTCGCCCATAGCGATATAGCCTTTACCTTTTTGCATGACTGTTGGTGCATTGGCCAATTCCCAATCATCATTATTATCATCAAAACTATCTGGTATTCCAGTCGTTTGCGGATGACTTCCATTAAATCTATCTAAAAAATTAGCTGTGTTAAAACTAAAAATATAACTAGGTGGATTGTTTGCAAAGACATTTCCTATAGTTTCATTATCTAATGGAGAAGACCAGTAAGTGTAGTCATAATCTAGATAATTGGGTGTGGTTTTGTGAATGATATAATTACCTGTTCCTGTTACGGTAGCATCCTCATTTTGTTGTACTAATGAGGCTTCGTTTTCAATTTCAATTATTCCATTATTAACCAAATCATCAACTATTAATAAAGTTTTCTTATCTTGAATTCTCAACCTAAAACCTGAATTTATGGTACACTCACAAGCTTCAATAGTACCAGTACTATTATTAACATCATAATTACCTGCAATGATAACAGATTTTGTTGAGTCAGGTGTACCATTATCCCATGCTCCGTTCCATGTTGTGGTCACTCCTGTACATTTAAATAAAATATTTAAGGTGTAGTCTTCTGTAGAACCATATATATTTGTAGCTCCACCATTAAGATGAGGGTCGCATGAAGTTGGATTATTTTGATATTCTTCAATAATTCGCATTCTTATATCCCCTAAAGATGCATTAGTTGGCACAGTAATATTTGAGGAAATTGAACCAGTACCTGTGACAGTACCTATATCATATGATTCTCCAACATCAACAAAATCACAATCTTTATTCCAATCAATATAAACAAATACATTCTGATTCCAACCTCCATTCATTGTAATATCTATCGTAATCTGATAAGTCTCACCTAATTTTAAATCTGTAGTTATTGCTGTTTGATCATCATAACTATCAGGAATATTTATACCTCCTGTGATGTTATCAATTGTATTAAAAATTACATGACTTATATAATTATCATCTAAGTCAGCATAAGTAGAGTCACAATATCCAGAACAAGCTACTATTTTTCTATTTCCAGCTGGTGAAGTTGGAATCGGTGTTTCTACAGCTCCATCTACTGTGATTGAAGTACATGTTGTATCCACAAAATTATCTTCTAGAGCTCCCGCATCAATATCATATGCCAACCAAAAATAATTGGTGCCTGATATTAAAGTTTGAACACCATTAATGGTAAATGTACCATTAGGATTAGAGAAAACAACACCAAATTGATTCGTTGTGGCAAAAGTTGCTGAATTATTGGTATAATAGACTTTTGCATTAGCAATGTCAGTAGCAGGGTTTGTACTTCCTGTAGTAGTAAACGTAATAGATGTGAGGTCTATTGGATTTTCATTTCCTGTTGTTATTAGCTCTATACCTATAATTTCTTTATCAACTTCTCCTGCAAAAACATCTGAGGTAACATTTTGTGTAGTTGTTGAAGAATCATAAACCATAGGGCCTGTTGGTGCTGTATATAAGTCTGTTTCCCACAAGCCTCTACCAAAAGTCCCTGCTCTTAATCTACTATTTTCAGCGGTAACATTATCATAATAAACATCTAATTCT
>DQTL01000179.1 GCA_015662775.1 Lutibacter sp. | reverse complement strand
TATTATGGACCTAAACCTAGTGAATTGAACACTCACGAGTTTGATACAGATATTACAAATTCATACTTATCATTTTCCAATTCAAAAATATTAGTCAAGAACTAATAAATATCATTTAGGCTGTCAATTAAGCATGAGTATTTATTTGCTCCTACTTGATTGATAGCTATTTTTATAAAAATATTTATTTTATGAAATTAATTAAAAAGACACGATTACTTTTATTACTAGTATTATATAGTATCATTAATCTAAATGCACAAATAGACACTTCTATAAAATTTAATAAAACCGCTTCTGGAAGAAACTTTTCATCTGATATATCAAAAGTATTTAACGAAAAACACGAAATAGGTATTGGTTTTAGATACAATATTAATAGTCTAAAACATCCTGACGACCAAGGTAATATATTCTACAGAAGACAATATGCTACAAAACCTTGGCATCATATAGGTTTAAGAGTGTTTTACCATAGAAAAATACTACCAAATTGGCGAAAAATTGAACCTTTTATGTTTTTTGATTTACAAGCTACACACACAACTACGAGGAATGTATGGTATTGGCCTTATGCTTTTGATACATCTAGCAATCAAATCTTATACAACAGATTTGAAGAAAATTTCGGACCATTTACATGGGTCGAACAGTCAATTGGCCTGGGTTATAAAGTAAAACTCACGAAAAATATATTTATTACTTCTCAATTTGGTTTAGAAGGAATGTTGATATTTGGTCGTGATGATGAATTAGTCGTAACATGGGGTAAAGGTCCCAATTTCGAATTTGGTTATCTATTTGACTTTGGTATTGGTTATCGTTTTGAAAACAGAACAAAGACAAATAAAAAATAACAAATAGACAATCCTTTTTGTTAATTTGCCAATCCGAATGTACATTCTCATAATCTGATTTTATAATCTAGCAACCTGAATGTACATTCTTTCATTCGGCATTTGTTTTTTAACAATCTATTTTTAGATTTTAACAGTACAAAGTTATATTCTTACAGTCGGACTTTATATTTTAACATTCCTATTATATATTCTTGTTGTCGGTTTTTATATTCTTGTTGTCGGACTTCTTATTCTTATACCCCTAAATTAATATTTGGACAAATCAAAATCAACTATGTAAAAAGAAAGAATTGAATTGAATAAGATTAATAATCCGTTAATAAAAGCCAAGCACATTTACAATTCGCTACGTCAAACACCTAAATCCAAAATTGCAAAAGAGCTTTAACATCATACTAAATTGAAAATATTAAGTTCCATATTCTCAATGAAAATCTAAGCCCAGTGCCTAACAAAATGTAAAAACAATAAGGGTTTTTGTGCTTAATTCAAAGTCTTTTTTGTATTTTTGAGGTAAGTGTTTTGAACTAAAAGTTAGGGCTTTTTTATTCCCTTACTGTTCTTACATAGACCGTTAGGGGCAAGCTAAAAGAACGAACATAGAATGATAAATTTGCTACAAGAAAATAAAGAAATAGAAAGCCAACGCACAAATAGCACATTTGGTTTTTGCCGACACGCAAAAAAGCCGACCCCGAAAAAACCAAAAGAGCTATTTTTTGCCAACGCTCACAGTAAACATTGAAGAAATAGATTTTAATAAAGGAAATAGAAATAAATGGCAATAAAAAAATCAGAATTATACAGCAGTCTTTGGGCTGGTTGTGATGAACTTAGAGGTGGAATGGATGCAAGCCAGTACAAAGATTACGTACTGGTTATGTTGTTTATAAAATACATCAGCGATAAATGGGCAGGACAACCTTACGCCCCAATTACAATTCCCGAAGGTGCAAGTTTTGCCGATATGGTAAAACTGAAAGGGAATAAGGATATTGGCGGATTGATTAATACGCAAATCTTAGCCCCATTAGAAGAAGCCAATCATTTGTCGGATATGCCCGATTTTAATGATGTCACCAAATTAGGTAGCGGAAAAGAGATGGTTGACAGACTTACAAATCTCATTGCCATTTTTGAAAATCCTTCATTAGATTTTAGTAAAAATAAAGCCGAGGGCGATGATATTTTGGGCGATGCCTATGAATATTTGATGATGCACTTTGCCGCAGAAAGTGGAAAGAGTAAAGGGCAATTTTACACACCTGCCGAAGTAAGCCGAACAATGGCTGCAATTATTGGAATTAACGAAGCCGACACAAATTCTGACATTACTGTTTATGACCCAACTTGTGGCTCAGGCTCACTACTTCTTAGAGTTGGAGCAGAAGCAAACAGAACTGTTACACTTTACGGACAAGAGAAAGAAGCCACAACAGCAGGTTTGGCTCGTATGAATATGATTTTGCACAACAACCCAACCGCTGAAATAAAACAGGGCAACACACTTGCAAAACCGCTATTTGAAGAAAACGGAAATCTAAAAACTTTTGATTATGTAATTGCCAATCCACCATTTAGTGATAAACGATGGAGCAACGGATTAACTTTGCCAGACGACAAACCATACAATCGTTTTGCAGATTATGGAACACCACCTGCAAAGAATGGAGATTATGCTTTTCTTCTTCATATTGTTCGCTCACTAAAACGACACGGGAAAGGTGCAATTATTTTGCCCCACGGTGTTTTGTTTAGAGGAAATGCAGAAGCAGAAATCCGTAAAAACTTAATTAAAAAAGGGTATATAAAAGGAATTATTGGCTTACCTGCCAATTTGTTTTACGGAACTGGTATTCCTGCGGCTATTATCTTAATTGATAAAGAAAACGCTAACAATCGTAAAGGTATTTTTATGATTGATGCAGGAAAAGGCTTTATGAAAGACGGAAATAAAAACCGCTTGCGTGAGCAGGATATTCGTAAAATGACCGATGTTTTTAATGGACAATTAGAAATTGCAGGATTTAGCCGTATGGTTTCAGTTGCCGAAATTGAAGAAAACGAGTTTAACCTAAATATTCCAAGATATATCGACAGTCAAGAAACCGAAGATATACAAGATATTGAAGCTCATTTAAAAGGCGGTATTCCTATTACAGATATTGATGCACTTTCTAATTTTTGGGAAGTGTTTCCTACACTTAGAAAATCATTATTTGAAAAGTTGAACGATAATTATTCAAATCTTACAATTGACCATTCCGAAATAAGAGATACTATTTTTTCTCACGCTGAATTTGTTTCATTTATTGAAGAAATGGACACGCTATTTAATGAGTGGAAAAGAGTAAAAACTAAATACCTTAAAGATTTAACTATTGGCAATAAACCAAAAGAGCTTATTGTAAAACTTGCCGAAGATTTG
>DQTL01000324.1 GCA_015662775.1 Lutibacter sp. | reverse complement strand
TTTAAAAACCATCTCTTTAAATGAGCATCTTCAATTATCTAAACTCGTAATCAATAACAATATGTTACACGATTTAGATCTTTCACAAAATAAATCATTAGTATATTTAAATTTCAACAACAATAGCTTAGAAAGTATTGATTTATCAAAAAATAAAGCTTTAATAAAATTATTTGGTGCGAGTAATGGACTCCGAGAATTAAATATTTTTAATCTAAGTGATTTAACTGAATTGTATTTTCCTGATAATAAACTAAAATCCATTGATTTATCTACTAATTCTTCTTTAGAAAGTGTAAAATGTTATAACAATCATCTTACATTCTTACTAATAAACAATGGTAATAATCAAAATATTAAAATATTTGACGCCGAAAAAAATAACTATTTAACATGTATTCAAGTTGACAACCAACATGATGCAACAAACAAAAAAGGTTCCTATAAGAATTGGAAAAAAAATGCTTTGGCTTTATATAGTGAACATTGTATGGTTGAAACGGATATAAAGTTTAAAATAACATCAAAATAAAAAGCTTAAAGTAAACGAACTTTAAGCTTTTTTTTGTTATCATTCTACAAATCTAATCTCTTAATACTGCTCTTGAAATTACTATTTGTTGAATTTCTGAGGTTCCTTCATAAATTTGAGTGATTTTGGCATCACGCATCATTCTTTCAACATGGTATTCTTTTACGTAACCATAACCGCCGTGAATTTGCACAGCCTCTGTAGTAACACGCATTGCCATTTCAGCGGCATAATATTTTGCCATAGCACCTGATAAATCGTAATTATTGTGTTGATCTTTATCCCAAGCTGCTTTCATACATAAATGTCTTGCTGCTTCTATTTCTGTTGCCATATCTGACAATTTAAAAGCAATGGCTTGATGTCTACTAATTTCTTTTCCGAATGCTTTACGTTCCTTTGAATATTGCAAAGCTCTTTCATAAGCTCCTGAAGCTATTCCTAATGCTTGCGAAGCGATACCTATTCTTCCACCACTTAGTGTTTTCATAGCGAAAGTAAAGCCAAAACCATCTTCACCAATTCTGTTTTCTTTAGGCACTTTTACATCTGTGAAAAGTAAGGAATGTGTATCAGAACCACGAATACCCATTTTATGCTCTTTTGCTCCTATTTCAAAACCTTCCATACCTCTTTCAACTATGAAAGCATTGATTCCATGATGCCCTTTTTCAGGATGTGTATGTGCAATAACTAAATATACTTCTGCAGAATTACCGTTTGTTATCCAGTTTTTTGTTCCATTTAGTAAGTAATGATCTCCTTTATCTTCGGCTGTTGTTCTTTGTTTGGTTGCATCGCTTCCTGCTTCTGGCTCACTTAAAGCAAATGCACCTATTATTTCTCCTGTTGCTAAACGCGTTAAGTATTTTTGTTTTTGTTCTTCTGTACCGTAAGCTTCTAATCCCCAACAAACTAAAGAGTTGTTTACAGACATCACAACTGAACAAGAAGCATCTACTTTTGAAATTTCTTCCATGGCTAAAACATAAGAAATTGCATCCATTCCGCCACCTCCATATTTAGGATCTACCATCATTCCTAGGAATCCTAGTTCTCCCATTTTTTTTATTTGTTCTGTTGGAAATTGTTCCTTATCATCTCTTTCAATAACGCCAGGTAACAATTCTGTTTGTGCAAAATCACGAGCTGCATCGCGAATCATAATGTGTTCTTCTGTTAGGTTAAAATCCATTTTTATATGAGTTTGTAAAGTTAAAAGTGTATCATGTTAAAAGTTTGTAAAGTTAAAAGTATATCAAATACAATCCTTATAACTTTACCAATTTGTGTTCAATTCTTATCAAGCTAGTCTCTTAATATTTGTCTTGCTATTACTAGTTTTTGTATTTCGGTTGTTCCTTCACCAATCGTGTTTAGTTTGGCATCTCTATAAAATTTCTCTACTGGAAAATCTTTAGTATATCCATAACCTCCATGAATTTGAATGGCTTCTGTAGCCGCTTTCACCCCTACTTCGGAGGCGTACATTTTTGCCATAGCACCTATTTTAGTCATGCGTTCTCCTTTATCTTTTAATGAAGCTGCTTTGTGTAATAATAATTCTGATGCTTCTATTTCTGTTGCCATATCAGCTAGTTTGAAAGAAATGGCTTGAAAACTGGCAATTGGTTTTCCAAATTGTTCTCTTTCTTTTGCATATTTTAAAGAAGCTTCAAGGCAACCTTTTGCTATTCCTAAAGCAAGTGAGCCTATAGATATTCGTCCACCATCAAGCACTTTTAATGCTTGTACAAAACCTTCACCTACTTCACCCATTATTTGATCTTTATGTACCCGACAGTTATCAAAAACTAATTCTGCTGTTTCTGAGGCACGCATACCTAATTTATTTTCTTTCTTTCCTGAAGTAAAACCTGGCGTTCCTTTTTCTATAATAAAAGCCGTTGCATTTCTTTTTTCACCTTTTGCTCCTGTACGAGCTAAGACAACTGCAACTTGCCCTGAGATAGCATGTGTAATGAAGTTTTTTGCACCATTTAACACATAATAATCTCCATCTTTTTTTGCGGTTGTTGACATACTACCTGCATCAGAACCTGTGTTATGCTCCGTTAAACCCCAAGCACCTATCCATTCTCCAGAAGCTAGTTTAGGTAAATATTTTTTCTTTTGTTCTTCGTTTCCAAATGCCAAAATATGACCGGTACACAAAGAATTATGAGCTGCAACTGACAAACCTATTGAGGAATCTACTTTTGAAATCTCTTCAATAATACGAATATAGTCATGGTAGTTTAAACCCGAACCTCCGTATTCTTCTGGTACTAACACACCCATAAGTCCTAATTCACCTAATTTTTTAAACAATTCAATTGGAAAAATCTGGTCTTCATCCCATATCATGATATTGGGTCTGATATGTTGCTCTGCAAAATCTCTAATTGCAGCAGTAATCATTTGTTGGGTTTCGGTAATTTCGTAGTTCATTGGTCTTGGTTATCTATTGAAGTCTGTATGTTTTTAGTTGCTAACAACTAAAAAACTCAAAACTGAAATTCTGAATCATTCAGCTTTCAAATATAAGCTAATTCTATTAAATTTTTCTATTGGGAAACTGTCAATTTTTTTCAATTCTTCTAAAGATTGTATTTCTGCCATTTCATCACGAAAATTAAATATTTTCTTAGTGAGATTATAATCAATGTAAGGTAAATGTAAAACTTGTTTAAAACTAGCAGTATTAATGTTAATCTTATTGATTGTGGGTTTTGTAAGTACTGTAAAATGTTGCATTACTTTGTCTGCTACCTCTTTATCTAAATACCAAACTTCATATAGTTGGTCGTCATAAGAATATCCTTTTAAAACATCTTTGTACTTTAAAATTCTAGCTGCTAGCTTTACACCAACTCCATTAATTCGTTGTAATTCTTCGGAAGTTGCCAAGTTTAAATCAATTTTTTCATCAGGTAATGGCTTTTTCTTTGTGTAGAATTTATTGTTAGTTGTTGTATTTTTGTATTTATTTTTTTTATTATTCTGTTTATTAATCACCCAATCTGGAAATTTAAAATTGGGGCTTAGAACTGCCAACAGACTATCTGAAATACCTGTAACTTTTTGAAATTGTTTAGCCGAATTAATATAATTTCCTGCTTTTCGAAAAGCTAATAATTTGTCAATTTCAACTGTTGACATTCCTAATTTATAACCTTTATAATCCGTTATAAAACTAGGATTAAATGGGTAAATTTTGGGGTTTCGATTTTCAATTTCTAGTAGTTTTAATGAATCAATTTCTTTTTGAAATGCTAATACTTCTTCACTATTAGAATTGAAATACAAGGTGTCATCACTAAAATCTACAAAGTAATACAAGGCTTGAATCGTAATAATAAGAAATAATAAGGCAAATACTGCTACACGACTAGGAGTTGAAAAATATTTCATGTTATATCAACTAGCAATTAGTCAATAAAGATATGATAAAAAATGGAACTATCAAGAATCTAGTTGAGGTTTTCAGGCTGTACGCACACTTTCAAAAAAACTCTAACTATCAGCATATCAAGACACCATATACTTAGAAACTGTAAATAACCTTTCTATAATTTCTCACTATTACACAGAGTTTCCCAAAGAATCCCCAAAGACACACAGAGAAAAGTATGAGTTTGCCTTGTGAAGATTGTTTCTGAAAACCTAAATCTTAATAAATTTGAGTTTCTGTATTGCTCCATTACTATTTTCTACTGAAATAAAATAAACTCCTTTATTCAGAAATGTAACATCAATTTCCTTAGAAATCAGATCACTTTTTATTTCTAAAATTAATAATCCTTTTATATCAAACAATTTGATTATTCTCAATGTAGGATTTATAAAATCTATTTTTATTTTATCTTTAGTAGGGTTTGGATATAGAAGTATTTTAGGCAAACTTTCATCATCAACACTAATTGCTGCATGAATTGAAAAATCTGTCACCACAGGGAAGTGATCCGATGCGGTACTCGTATCGTATTGATAAAAGCCATATTGTTGTAATCGATCTGTACTCATAACTTCTGTTTGTAGCGTAAAAGACTTTTCTGCTGTCATTACAGCATCGGAGAATAACATAAAATCTAATCTTCCATCTGGGAACGAACTCCCATCATCTCGCCAAGTATATGCCATTCTTTTATCCGTTTGACGACAAATTTGATCTGTTACGCTTGTGCTATCCCAATCATACGGACCTCCTGTGCCGTAAGTTGCTGTATTTTGAATATCGCCAGTAATTAGTGTGGTTAGTTGCTGAGCGAATCCGACTAAATTAAGGTCACCAGCATAGACAAAAGGCGTGTTTTCGGGCAAACTAATTTCACCGCCACTAGTCATTGCGTCTAACATAAAAGACACATAATCATCTACTTGTTCTTGACGTTCGTAATTTGCATCACAACATCGTAAATGAGCGTTTGTAAATAATAAATTGGTATTGTAACTAGCTGGCAAATCAATTAAAACAGGAAATTGACGGTATAGCGAGTTCCATTGTTGTAAAAATTGCCAACGAGATGCGGTAATTAAATCGCCAGAAGAATCTTTAGTGACATACCAACCTTGAGAAGTTCCCAAAGGCAACCAATCATCAAGCAAGGTCTTTACATCAGAACTGCTCGTACTTCCACATTCTGAAAAACCAATAATATCTGGGTTTAAAACTCTAATAATATTTTCAAAATAATTAACCCTATCTGTATCAATTAAGCCACTAAATAAGGTGTTGTAGGCTAGGATTCTTATAAGAGAAGTGTCTGCTTTTTCAATTTCTATTAATTCAATATCAGGAACAGCACTTTCATCAAAAGTATAATAAAAAACTTCTCCTACATTTGGCATATTATCACCACTATTTGCATCTTTAAACAAAATACGAATAGTTGGTGATGGAAACAAAGGGTTGATACCATCAGGCAATACATTTCGTGCTATGGCTATTTCAAATTGATTTGAAGTTACCGTAGGTGCTGGTATTAACCGAATATCAGAAAAACTTAGGTTAGAAGGTGGCGTAACATTATAATAAGCGAAACGTTCTTTAAAATTAATGCCCAATTCCGAACCATAACCACTTTGTATTTGATAGCCAGTCGTAGGATTATTATCTGCATCGATAAAAAGCATTACATCTTGTTGTACTAGATTGGTTGTTAAATCAAACTCGGTATCAGTAATAAATTTTATATATAAAAAGGCATCATCATTGGTTACTTGCATTTCTAAAATATCTATTCCAGAAATGGTTTCAGCAGTATCTGTAAAAGTAGCTAAACCTGTATTCCAATCATCATAAACGCCATCAATAAGTATAGGAGCTGATTGAGATTTCATGCTTAATTGGATAAAAACAAAAAGAGTTAATAGTATAAAACGCATAAAAAAGATAGTTTTTAGGTTGTAAAATTACAGTTTTTCAAACTATAATAAAAAGTATAACTTTGCGAATTAAAGAATAAGAATTGGAACTACTCTACTTAGTCATTATCGGATTTATTGCTGGAATATTAAACACCTTAGCTGGCGGTGGTTCATTACTTACATTACCACTATTAATATTTTTGGGATTACCACCCAATATTGCTAATGGTACAAACCGAGTGGCTATATTTATTCAAAATATTTTTGGAACTGCAGGTTATAAAAGTAAAGGTATTCATACGTACCCTTTTAACATCTATTTTGGAATTGCAGCACTCTTTGGAGCTGTAATTGGAGCAAAGCTAGCTGTTGATATTAAGGGTGATGTTTTTAATAAAATACTTGCTGTAGTGATGCTTTTTGTATTATTCTTTATCATTAAAAAACCCAAAGACATTGGTTTAATCAAAGAACAACTCAGCGGAAAGCATTTTTGGTTTAGCTTAATTGTATTCTTTTTTATTGGTATTTATGGTGGCTTTATTCAAGCAGGAACTGGATTTTTAATATTAGTAGCCCTTAACAGTATTAACAAATTGAGTTTACTCAAAAGCAATGCAACTAAAACAGTTGTCGTTCTAATCTATACTCTTGTAGCTTTAGCCACTTTCACCTATTATGGAAAAGTAAACTGGGAATACGGCTTATCTTTAGCTTTAGGAGGAGCAACAGGAGCTTGGTTTGCTAGTCGTTGGTCGGTGAAAAAGGGTGATAAAGCTATTCGTATAGTTTTAATTATGGTTATCCTATTTATGTCTGTGAAGCTTTGGTTTTTTTGATAAAAGTTCTTTTTTATAAGATTTATTGAACTAGTCACTTGACTTTGTCATTCTTTTTACCG
>DQTL01000099.1 GCA_015662775.1 Lutibacter sp. | reverse complement strand
TTAAATAAAGAAGTTATACTATTTTTAATATTATTTAATAAATTTGAAAAATATTTAAACACTATATAACCTTATAAATCTAACGTTCATCGTGAGCGATCTGTGATCCGCTCGCGGTCACAGATTGCGTTCCACGTATTTGTTATACTTTCAGCCCTAAAGCAATTAAAAAACAACAGGTTCAGCTTGTAAATCATCTTTACCTGAAGTGTCCTTTAGTATCAATTCCTTGGCATACTCTACTAACATCCAAGTCATTGTATGCTTTTCTTTCCCTAAATTATTGTCATCTAATCCAAGTAAATAATCTTTTTTTATTTGTAGCTTTTTAGTACATAATGCTAGTAAAATTTCAGATAAACCTTCAGCTTCTTTAGTTTCTGGAAATTTAAGCATTCTTTCTATTAGTGAACCAATAACTTTACTATTTGCATCATCAGCACTGTAATCTAATTCTCTAGACTTTGCTGTTCTTAACACACTTGCTTGAATTATACCTTCATTAAACCTATCAAATAAAAGAGGGTCAAGTTGTCTAATAATATATCCAGTTTTTAATGGTATGGCACCATCCTTTTTAGCTTTAGTCCTTAACTGTTGTAATACTGAGGAAACCGTAAAATACACTGTTGATTGATGATAAAATTCTTCGTCATTATCACCTTTATCCCAAAAAGCAAAAGTTTTACCTAATATAAGAGAATCGCCTAAGGGAGAGGGTAGGAATAGGTCTTCCCCTAAGCCTTTATTTTCTATTGATGAAGCTTGTCTCAACTGCTTATTTCTTTTTTCAATAGTTTCTTTTAATTTATCGTTATCTTCATATTTTGCAGCTAAAATATTCAATATCTCAAGTTCTTTATCCCAACTGTGCTTTTTATGCTCATTGATGGGTAAAAGAATTTTTTCTATCACATGAACTTGATGATGACCACATGGACCTTCCGAAAATTTTAAATCCATTTGGAGTTTTTTAAGTTCACTTTCACTATTGTATTTAGCAAATCCAACAATATATGTAATCGGTAATTCGTTGAATTTTCTTAGTGCTCTACTGATATTTAAAAGTGCCTTCCCTGATTCTAGTGAACCAGCGATTACAACAATCCCTTTTTTAGGTTCTTTTTTAAGATTTATTTCACTATCATAGAGGTTGATTTCAAGACCTAATTCAGATACATTTTTTTGAATAAGTTCTGCTAATTCTTTTGCTCCTTCATCATTACAATGAATCATACAATCAGTATTAAGGGGAAAGTATCTATGGAGATTATTCTTTACTAACTCTTGAAACTTTTCCTGTCCGATTATCTTACTTACATCAATAAAATATTCAGGGGTAGGCTTTTTAGTTCCATCTATCCCATCAAATAAACATCTGAAAGTATCTAGGTCTTTATATCTATGAATTAATGTTCTTAAATTTTTATCAGAATCAATTGCCAAAGGTAAATAAGTTTCACTTCTAGGGGCATCAAAAACAAATCGGCTTTTATTCAATGCAATAGGAATTGAATGTTCTTCCAAACACATTGGGCATTCATTTTCATTGTATGACTCAAAATGCTGGAAATAATCTTTACAAAACTTATCTTTATATTTTTGAAATTTAATTAATACTTTTTGCTTGTTGTCACTAACCTGAGTCATAATAACTGAAACAACTGATGCTTGTTCTAATGACAAGTTTTTTTTCAATTTTTCAAACATGTTATTGCTAGTAGAAGCAGAAATCAATACAAGTGTATTAGCATCTGAGCTAAAGTCATATTCATCAATACCACCATAACTCCCAAATGAATCAATAGAGAAAATTTCTGAACTTCTATCAAAAGCTCTAATAATATTACCTAACTCATATGCTAAAGAGTAAATACCTGATGTATCAACATAAATCTTATTTATTTTTTCTGGTAGTAATTTTAAAAGGCAGGTTGCCATAAATGTTATCTCAACTGATGATTCAAGTAAGTTCTTTACATCTATAAATTTACTTGTATGCTTTCCTGAAGGTTTTATAAAATGGATATTTGAATGAGCTTCAATAATTAAATGGCGACTTGTAATTATATTATATAGACCGAACTCTATAAGCTTACTCATTTCAGTATTTGTAAGCTTTTCCCTATCATTATTAAAAACACTCAACTCAAATTCACCATTACGTTTTATAAAACAGGCATGAAAATTAAGTTCTTGTAAGCTATTTATTCTATCTTTCATTATCGATTGTGATTCAGTCTGAAGTAGTTTTTCTGAAATGTCATTTTTATTGAACTCGGGAGTAATAAAAACTATATCCCGAGTAAAAATACAAGTTTTAAATTGGTTTTCTACTTCATTATAAAATGTTTCAAGGCAAAAAGTTCCACCAGAATAAAAGCAGACCATGAAATTTGTTTTTTCAGAAATAATATCAGTTTGGTAAAAATAAAAATTCTTCATTGTATAGGCACCAAGATACTACATGCTAACCCTTCAGCTTGTGCTAACTGAGTATAGTTTTCAGTAGACTTACTAATTTCATCAAATAATGAGAGTGGTTCTTTTTCTTTTTCAGATAAAGGGTTTGAACAAAAATCACGATAAACACCAATCCTTCCTGTTCTGAGTGATATAAATCCCTTTCTTTCATCTAAAACATTACGAACATTAAATAAACCTCTACCATAACCATGAGGATTAGGCTTTGAAGTCACACCTTTTGCAAATGATTTTTCTACAACTTTAACTTCATCTTTTAAGCTAATGTCTGTAGTATTGTTTGCTTCTAAAGATTTAAAAACACCTTGTCCACTATCAAAAATAGATATTTCTAATAAATGAACAGTAGGGTTAGCGATACGAATAGCTTTTAAATAACTTGTAATTGCAGAGTTTTCTCCACCTATACTTTCTGAAGTTTGCATTTTGGTAATGAGGTTATGGTCTATTATTAGTCCTCGAACAGACTTGTCCGCTTTACCTGTATTAAAATCAAATTTTCCATGTTGTTCTGTATTCTCAATAAGCTCGTATATTACTTGTCCTAAATTATTTAAGTGATTTTCGCTAATTGTAAAGTGATAAGGAATTATGTCAAGAAGCCTTGTAAGTAATTTAGTATAAAACTGACTTTTCTTTAAAAGGTTACTATCTTCAGATAGGTAGAAACAGCTAGGAAAAGCATATTTTTTAGCTGAGTGATCAACTGCAAAAAGTTGCACTCTATATGCCCTTTTAAAAATAGATTCATTTAGTCTTTTTTGTATATCAATATTGATTTTAGACTTTAGTTCTAATTCTATTTTTTTTTCATCTAATTCTCTATCTTTCTCATACACACTATCTGACATTAATAAGGCTGTTAAGCATTCTGGATGTGTTAGAAGTTCAGAAACAGCATGTTCTTTGTTTGATTCAAGTTTATAAAATTTCACTTTTGTATTAGAGTTTGATTTTAATGCTGTGATGAATAATTGGCAAATTTTAGGAAGTAAACCTAACCGTAAATTTTTAAATTGTTGAGGCAAATTTATTATTTCTTCATCTAATTTTTCATATAACTGTTCTAACTTATCATTAGTCAGATTTGCTACGATTCTCATTAATGTTCTCCTTTTAAAATATTACTTAGACTTTTAGTAGGTATAACTATTTATTGAACGAACATTATAACACAAAAAACTCCTATACAAAAAATAAACGAACACTAAAAATGAGTATTAGGGGTCAGGTGATAGTGATAGTATTATTCTCTTAATTATTCCATTAACCGTAGGCTGAGATAAACCCAATACTTTTGAAATCATGTG
>DQTL01000168.1 GCA_015662775.1 Lutibacter sp. | reverse complement strand
TAACTAGTTAGTCCTTCAAAAATATAACTTCGAATTGATTAAAAATTCGTTCAAACTGTAAACAAAGCTTAGGTCGAACTCAGGTTTAGAGTATTGAATTCAGGATTCAGTTTTTCATTTGTTACAAAGACTAATATATGTAAAGTTTTTTTTGAAAAAAGATATTGACGTATATAGTTGTAAAGTTAGACAATATTTCAATATAAATACTTATTAAAACCAAAGCCTATTAAATAAATTATTTAACAGGCTTTGGTTGTATTATATGTATAATAAGTTATATATCCTCCAAAATATCTTTTTTACTCGC
Organism: Lutibacter sp.; assembly: GCA_015662775.1. Lineage (GTDB taxonomy): Bacteria > Bacteroidota > Bacteroidia > Flavobacteriales > Flavobacteriaceae > DQTL01. Next base: position 5,190 of record DQTL01000168.1, on the reverse strand, counting down.
TGCGTATTCTGCACCCGTAATTAATTCCATTTCATAAAGACTTTTTAGTTTTTTTAGTCTATCCGCCAAACTTTTTGGATTGTGGTCATCAACATTCTCAACTTCTGTTGTTTCTTCCTTTTTATTACCTGCTTCTTGAATATCAGCTACAAGATTAAGTTCTTCTGATTTACTTTCCATTGACATATCACAACCATAATTGTCTTTAAAGAAATCATCTAATTCGTCTGCCTTTAATGCTAGATTAATAATGTTCTTTTTAATGTCATCTTTCTTTTCTGAATAGATATCAGACAAATGTGTTCGATAAGAGATGTATATCTTATTCTCGTAAACACCTAATTGATAAGGAGCTACTTTATTTGAATTAATATAGGTTAGTAATTCATCAAGATTTATTTTAGGTAATTTATTTAATGGAGAAGTGGCGAAAAGATAATTATTATTCACAACAAAAATACGTACTAAAGCACTTCCTTGGTGGAACTCCCAATAGTCTCTACCTGCTCTACATAAAACAGGATTTGCTCCTAACTCTGTTAAGGCATTTTCTGTAAAGTTGGCAAAATGTGATAATTCAAATTCTTCAAAAACAGAAATGTCGATATTGGCTCCACAATTAGAACAAAATTCACTTTCGTTTTCTGTAAAGCTATCACACGAATTACATTTTACACGGTACTTTACATCTTCAAAATTAAAATCTTCAATTTGTTTGATCACATCTTTAGATTGTATTCCAAAACCTACATTATCAGCTTGGGTGAATTTTGAAGTAGTTACCCCAACTAAAACTCCATCACTATCTAACATTGGTCCACCTGAATTTCCAGGATTAACCGCTGCATCTGTTTGCAAATAATTGCGACCATTCATAGGTTGATTTGCCGCAGAAACAATTCCTTCTGTGACTGTAAAAGGCATTCCAAATGGAAAACCATTGATGTATATGGTATCTAAATTACTAACTTCCTTATCTTTATTTAATTTTATGGTTCCTTTCATAGAAACTAAATCTTTTACATCTAAAAAAGCTAAATCTACTTTTGGGTTGACCATAGCTACTTTAGCTAAAAATCTGTTGTTTTTGTGATCTTCTACTGCTACAGTTTTACTTCCTTTTATTACATGATAGTTGGTGATTAAAAAATCGTAACCTACTACTTTAAAACCTGTGCCTGTTCCACCAGCCGTAATTATTTTATATATTGAATCTTTTGTGTTTTTCATTATTATTAAGTTTCTCGCAAAGACGCTAAGACGCTAAGCAATGATTAATATCTTTGTTATACAATTATTTAAATAGCTTAGAGAAGAATCCTTTTTTCTCTTTTACTTCAACTTTATTATTAACAGATCCATCTTGTAAAGCATAGAATACTTTTGCTAATTTTGGTGCTGCATCAGAAGGTTCTAGTCCAGAAACTTCTTCTAACACTGTTTCAATGGCTTCTTTGTAATTTGCTTCTAGGTTGTAATCGTAGATAAGCTTTAAAAAGGTGAATTGTAAGTAATAGGAAAGGTTGAAATAACTTTCTTTCTTTTCGTATTCTTGTACACGTTCTATATTATTTTTTAATCGGTCTGTAATTATTTGTTCTGAACTTCTCCATCGTAAAGAAATAAATTGCTCGGCATGATACACGTCTTTCATAATCTCATCTTTAGATTTAGAAAGCAATTTTTTCATAAAATTAACGCCTTTATCTACTCTGAAATTATAATCCAAATCGCCATCAAATAAGTTTCCTATATATTCTATCAAGTCTGATCGTAATTTACCGTGAACATATGGCATATTTGATACTTTCAACATAGAAATTACTAAATTATCCCATTGGTAATCATCCCAACGTTTGTCTTTGAAAAACTGAGTGTAATTTGTGTAATCTTCAAAAATAGTACTTATTTGTTTCCATATTGTTTTTCTTTCTTCCTCCGAAAGTTTGGTATGTTCTGCTTCTTTATAAAAGGAAGCTTTATATTTTGAAATAAAAATATCATCATAATCATCGGAATAAACGGCAATACTTCTTAAAATATCATAGACCTTGTTGGGTTGACATAATTCAATTGGCATTTCGTATTTAAACCAAAGTTCATCATTTTCTAATTGTATTTGGGCTAGTTTTAAAGGGCTAAAATTCACCTCAGCAACTTTTCTTAAAAGAGGCACTTTATTGGTTTTGTCAGTGATTTTTAGGAAAGGTGCTTTAACGCTAAACTGTGTGTCGGTTATCTTAACATGAAGTTCTGCAGAACCCTGCATTTGTACTATTTCAATGTCTTTTTCGATATCTTTCCCTTCCAGCATGTTAGGATTCATGTAATTAATAATCTCAATAGCAGTTTTCTTAAACTCTTTGTCATCAAAGGCATTTATAGCATTGTTCCAATGTTCTACTTTATTAATTGGGTCATTTGTACTTGCTATAGGTCTTTGATATCTTGGTAGTACGTTTTCCATTATATATTATTTGTTTGTTAAAGACCTTTTTTCACAAGTCTTAAAAGTTATTTTTGATACTTTTTGGAATTGTAAAAGTAGTAATTTTGATGCTTTTATAAGGCATTGAAGATTGCTTTTTTCTTAGCTGTAAATTCACTTTCTGTAATTACTTCCATTTCAAACATTTCTTTTAGTTTTTTGAGTTTTCAGCATAGCCTATTTAAGATTTTGGCTTTTCTATAATACCTTAAATCCGCGAGTGTTTTCTTCTATCCAACCAGTTTTATCGACAAAATAATAAGCCATAAGCAATAAAACCAAATTCTTACTACACATATTGGTAGAAGCATTACAAATATTTCTTTATTTTTTCTATAATAAATAAGTAGCTTCTCTAATTTCTAAGGCTTTTGCTTACTTAGTACTTGTCAGAAAACGTCGATTTACTCATTTATTTTCTATTATTTTTTATAGGAATTCGTGATGTGCTTCGCAGTTCTTCGTTACGCTCGTACTGAAAACAGTCATTTACAAAAGTAAGTTTCTTGTTTTCAGGACTTCACAAGCCTCGAAGGCAACGTTTTTTTGACTAAGCACTCAAAATAGTAGCGTTTTCTGACAGACACTAACTAAAATAACAGTCTAGCATCAAGTGCAAAGTCTTAGGTATTAAATGTGTGCATGTAAAGATGTTTTATGTGAAATAATATATATAAAACTTTATATATACATTTTTGTATATTTATTACTTTGTTATTATAAAATACAAGCTACTTGAACTTTTTTATTGCTTTAAAACACAACTATTTTTTAAAGTCTTAGTCTAAAATATTTTCAAATTATTATACTCAACTCATACATTTTTTAAAAAATAAAGTTCCTTACAAATGTATTTATATATCTTCGCAAACTAAATAAAACACGATAATTATGGCAGATGATAAAAAGGTAATTTTTTCCATGTCAGCTTTGAATAAAAGCTATGACGGAGGAAATAAACAAGTATTAAAAAACATTTATTTGAGCTTCTTTTACGGAGCAAAAATTGGAATATTAGGTTTAAACGGTTCTGGAAAATCTACTTTAATGAAAATTATTGCAGGTTTAGAAGATAATTACCAAGGAGATATCGTGTTTGCACCAGGTTATACCGTTGGTTATTTATCTCAAGAACCTGAGTTAGATGAAACAAAAACAGTAATTGATATTGTAAGAGAAGGTGTTTCTGAAACGGTTGCTATACTTGACGAATACAACAAAATCAACGATATGTTTGGTTTAGAAGAAGTGTATTCTGATGCAGATAAAATGGAAAAACTAATGAATAAGCAAGCTGTTTTACAAGATAAAATAGACGCTTTAGGAGCTTGGGAATTAGATAGACAATTAGAAATAGCTATGGATGCTTTACGTACTCCAGTTGGTGACACACCAATAAAAAACTTATCTGGTGGAGAACGTAGAAGAGTTGCCTTGTGTAGATTATTATTACAGCAACCCGATGTTTTACTATTAGATGAGCCAACCAATCACTTAGATGCAGAATCGGTACATTGGTTAGAAGATCATTTATCTGAGTACAAAGGAACCGTAATTGCTGTAACACATGACAGGTACTTTTTAGACAATGTTGCGGGTTGGATTTTAGAGCTAGACAGAGGCGAAGGCATTCCTTGGAAAGGAAATTATTCTTCTTGGCTAGAACAAAAAACTGATAGAATGGCTAAAGAAGAAAAACAAGCTTCTAAACGTCGGAAAACATTAGAAAGAGAATTAGAATGGGTTCGCCAAGGTGTTAAAGGAAGACAATCTAAATCAAAAGCAAGGTTGGCTAGTTATGAGAAATTATTAAATCAAGATCAGAAAAAAGTAGATGAAAAGTTAGAACTCTATATCCCAAACGGCCCTAGATTAGGAACTAACGTGATTGATGCCGTTGGGGTTTCTAAAGCTTTTGGTGAAAAATTATTATATGACGATTTAAATTTTTCGCTTCCCCAAAATGGTATCGTTGGTATTATTGGACCAAATGGTGCTGGTAAAACGACTATTTTTAAAATGATTATGGGAGAAGAGAAACCTGATAAAGGAGAATTTAAAGTTGGTGAAACGACTAAGATTGCTTACGTAGATCAACGTCATTCAAATATTGACCCTGATAAAACTATTTGGGAAAACTTTGCAGAGAGTCAAGACTTAATTATGATGGGTGGAAAAATGGTGAACTCAAGAGCCTATTTAAGTCGATTTAATTTTAGTGGTTCTGAACAAAATAAAAAAGTTTCCATGTTATCTGGTGGAGAGCGTAACAGGTTGCACTTAGCCATGACTTTACGTGAAGAAGGAAATGTATTATTATTAGATGAGCCGACCAATGATTTAGATTTAAATACTTTAAGAGCTTTAGAAGAAGGTTTAGATAATTTTGCAGGATGTTCTGTAATTATATCGCATGATAGGTGGTTTTTAGATAGAGTTTGCACACATATTTTAGCTTTTGAAAGTGATAGTAATGTGTATTATTTTGAAGGTTCTTTTACTGAATACGAAGAAAATAAAAGAAAGCGTCTTGGCGGTGATTTAATACCTAAACGAGTAAGATATAAAAAACTGAAACGCTAGTTAGGCAATGGAAGAATATTACGTCTATTAACCTGAGTTCGACCTAAGCTTTGTTTACAGTTTGAACGAATTTTTAATCAATTCGAAGTTATATTTTTGAAGGACTAACTAGTTAATTT
>DQTL01000258.1 GCA_015662775.1 Lutibacter sp. | reverse complement strand
GGTGTTTCAGGATATAATTTCTGTATCATTTCTCCGAAACTAACGAGGTAATCACCATCTTCTCTATCAATAATAATTGATTCTATTGCGTAGATGTCACGTTCTCTTATTTTCATATTAGTTCCAAAAAGATATTCGATCTCAACATATTTATTCTCTAAATATGCGATAGCATCTGGAGGCGTAAGGTGTTTTATGTTTTGAGAAAATTCTTCTTGAGAAATTGCTGAATATATATCAAATATATGTGCTAATGCTTGCGGAATTGACTGACCGATTGATGCTGTTTTTGTTGAGTTTTTAAAATCATCAAATTTATAGATGATATTATCATTATTTATTGTCTGTAACAAGGAAGCTACTTCTTTAATTCTTTTATGTTTTGACAGGCTGTTATAGGATCCAGAACTTAAATAATAGTAGACTTTTTGGTCTTGAATAGCACTTAATTTATTTTGTAAAAAAGTTGCCATATCAGCATTATAATATGGATTTATATTAATAAAAGCATCAAAAACAGGTTGATTCTCTATTGCGAAGTAATTTATAAAATTTGCAGTTAATGTACTACCTACTAGTGTTCTAAATGGGGACAATCGATAATTACTTTCTAAATAATCTAATAGTTCCATTCTAATAAATCTATAGAAACGATCACTATCTTCTGTTGGCAATCCATTTATTTTATCATAACCACAATCGACATATCTTTCTTTATTAATATTTTGCATGACTCCAACAATAATTTGTTCAGGGGACTTATCTCTTTGTGCAAAAAGTTTTGCATTACCAGTATAGACATCAAACAAATAATCTCCATCTAAAAGAATGGATAAGGGATATAGTCGTTTTTCATGACTGTCGTATGAAGCAGGGATATAAATTTTTAAAGTTCTAGTCACTCCTAACTCTACCGATTTAAATTCTTTAAAGAATACCTTTTGACTAAAAAGAATATTTGAAATAAAAAATAGTAATACAATTAATAGATTTTTGTTGTTCATATGTTTAAAATTTATTGTTCGGAAACCAATAACTGCAAAGATACTTATAATCAATCAATTGCGCATCTTTGCCAGACACTTTGATTTTCAAATTTAGTGTTTTTATTGATATCTAGTAAAAATGATGGTGTCAAAAGTAGTATTTTATTTTTTTTGAATAAATTTGCTTTCAATTAAATACTAAGAAATTAACTAATAACGAATATTATGCCAAAAAGAGATTGGAAAACAATTAAAGAATATACTGATATATTATTTGAAAATTTTGAAGGAATTGCAAAAATAACGATTAACCGCCCTGAAGTTTACAATGCTTTTAGACCCGAAACAAATTTTGATATACTTGATGCTCTTGAAATATGTAGAGAAGATCGTGATATTGATGTTGTAGTACTAACTGGTGCAGGTGATAAAGCTTTTTGTAGTGGAGGCGACCAAAATGTAAAAGGAGTTGGAGGTTATGTTGGAAAAGATGGTGTTCCAAGATTAAATGTCCTAGATATTCACAAACGATTACGTGAATTACCTAAACCTGTTATTGCCATGGTAAATGGCTATGCAATTGGTGGCGGACATGTACTTCATGTTGTTTGCGATTTAACTATTGCTAGTGATAATGCTCTATTTGGACAAACAGGACCAAAAGTAGGTAGTTTTGATGGTGGGTTTGGATCCTCTTACTTAGCGAGACATGTAGGGCAGAAGAAAGCAAGAGAAATTTGGTTTTTAGGTGAACAATATACTGCGGACGAAGCAGAAAAAATGGGCATGGTCAACAAAGTTGTTCCCTTAGCAGATTTAGAAGACACAACAGTTGCTTGGTGTAAAACTATGCAAAAGCGTTCTCCTTTAGCATTGCGTATGATAAAACGTTCACTTAATGCAGAACTTGATGGACAACACGGAATCATGCAATTAGCTGGTGATGCCACCTTAATGTATTATCTAATGGAAGAAGCACAAGAAGGGAAAAGAGCCTTTTTAGAAAAAAGAGATCCTGACTTTAAACAGTTTCCTAAGTTTCCGTAGTGGTAAGTTTGAGACTCAACAATAAAAAATTAATGAATTTTTAAATCACAATAAAAAAAACTACTATTATCTTTTGGTGTCCTTTTTTTTGGATGCAAAGAAGATGAAAGCACTTATGAAGATGGAAGCACCATAGAAGCTGAACGTCTAAAACTAAATGAACAATATACAATAGTTAAAGACATAGCTACAAATGTAACTTGTGAAAATTCAGAAAATTGGCTATTCACTGCAATTGGTTCCAAAGCTTGTGGTGGACCTATAAGTTATATAGCTTATTCAATGAGTATTGATACAGAAAGCTTTTTGATGAAAGTTGCAAATTATACTCATTCAGAACAAGAGTTCAATACTAAATGGGATGTAATTTCTGATTGTATGATCGAGCCAAAACCAACAAGTATTTCGTGTGTTGATGGTTTGGCTGTATTAACATATTAACCTGAGTTCGACCTAAGCTTTGTTTACGGTTTGAACGAATTTTTAATCAATTCGAAGTTATATTTTTGAAGGACTAACTAGTTAATTTGAT
>DQTL01000005.1 GCA_015662775.1 Lutibacter sp. | reverse complement strand
GGTAAGGATTTTGAGAAAATTGTCATCGATGAGAAAGAGTTCATAAACAAATTACCTAATTTATTGTGGCTTACAGAACATCCCTTCAGTATGTTTAATGAGTATCTTATCCCAGTACACATTGCTTATGAAAAAATCAATATCAAAACAGACATTATGTTGTCAGGGTATGGTTCAGATGTTTTATTCGCTGGATTTGCGAAGCCATCGGATAGCTTGACTAAAGTAGCTAATTTGATTCACTCAGAGTATGAAACAACCTTGTGGTCAAATGAGGCATCACAAACCTTGGGAGGACATCATGGATTTAATGTTGCATATCCATTCTTTGATAGTGAAGTGGTTGATTTGTCCTTTTCTATTGATCCCTATCTTAAACATAAAGGTGGCATTGAAAAATATATCCTTCGTAAAGCGTTTGAGGGACAAATAACTGATAATGTGATTTCCCGAAAGAAAGTTGGTATTCATGAAGGAAGTGGTTGTGAGGATTTTTTTACGAATAGGTTAAACGATCTTGGTATATATAATAATATACGATTTGAGAAAGATAGGTATTGTTATCATATATTGAAGATGTTACTTGAAGAAGCATATCTTCCTAACGCAGAAGAAATTATAGCAGAGGCTGATCATGTGTTTCTTGATAATATGCATTAATGCCATAATTAAGAAAAGATAAATAAGGAGAAATGCTATGCATTATATAAATGAAAAGAAAAAAAAACTACCTAAAGGATTTAAGACATCGGTATCAAATATTGGTATTCGCGATGAAACTGAAGACTTTGTTTGTATCCACTCAGAGGTACCATGTCAAGTTTCTGGAGTCTTTACTCAAAGCCGTTTTGCTGGACCGAGTGTGGACATTTGTCGTGAAAATATTACTAATGGAAAAGGTCAAACTATTGTAGCTATTTCAAAAAATGCTAACGTAGCGAATGGAGAGAAAGGAGCACAAGATGCTCGAGTGATTATAGAGAATTGTGCTGAACAGTTAGGAGTTGATAAAGGAGATGTTTTTATTGCGTCAACAGGGGTGATTGGGAGATTGTATCCGATGGATAAAATTGAGACTTATATTTCTAACCTTTCTAGCAATATGAAAGAAGCAGATTTTCCATTGGCAGCCCGTGGAATTATGACTACAGATACTGTGTCAAAAGTTGCGTCTGTTCAAATTGGTGAGGCATCTTTAGTAGGTATTGCTAAAGGTGTTGGAATGATGGAACCAAATATGGCGACACTACTTGTTTTTTTTATGACTGATGCTAATTTAAAAGGAGAAGAATTAAATGTAATTTTTAAGCGGGTTATGAATAAGACGTTTAATTGCTTGAGTATTGATACAGATACGTCAACTAGTGATTCTGCGATTATTTTGGCAAATGGTATATCGGGTGATGTAGATCATGACATCTTTGAAACAGCTCTTTATGATGTTTCAGAGTATTTGGTTAAAGAAATTGCGAAAGATGGCGAGGGTGCAACTAAACTCATTGAAGTTTTTGTGGATGAAGCAAGTAGTGAAGATCAGGCAAAAATAGTTGCTAAATCCATTGTGAATTCCCCGTTGGTTAAAACGGCAGTTTATGGCGCAGATCCGAATTGGGGTCGTGTTGCAATGGCTATTGGTAAATGTGAAGAACAAATAGATATTACACCAGAGACAACTATTATTCGTTTTTGTGGATTTGAAGTTTATCCTAAACCACTGAATCAAGATGATCTACAAAAGCTTACGGATTTATTAATGCGTGAAGAAGTTAATATTAGTGTTTCGTTAGGTATTGGGGACAACTCAGCTACCGTCTGGGGATGTGACTTATCTCATGCTTATATTGATATTAATACTGCGTATTCAACATAAAAAATTAGGAGAAAGTAATGAAGAAAATCAGAAAATTAGGATACATGGAGGCAAGAATGCACTATATGCATTCTTACCTTAGGGGAACTACACAGGGGTGCTTGGTTCTTCGTATCAATGGAGAACTTGACCAAGAATGTTTTACTAATGCTGTCAATAGGGCTGTTTCACATTTACCTCTGTTACAATGTGTTATTCAGGAAAACAACAACATTCCCTTTTTTTTAAAACAGAGTTTGAAAATTCACCTATCGTTTTTGATGGGAACATATTGGATAATCAATGGTTAGAAGTATTTAATCAAGAAAATAATACTTATTTAAATCATGAAAAGTCTCTTTGGCGATTACGTATTTGTTCCCCCAGTAATCAAGAAAATAAACATTTTATATATTTAACCTTACACCATGCAGTGGCAGATGGAATTTCAGCAGATATATTTTTAGATAAGATTTTTTCTGAGTATACTGAAAATGAAAGTGTAGATTTAGAAAAAACATTTGACATTTTACCTGCTGCTGAAGATATTCTATCTAGCCCATTTACTCAGTCATGGGAACATTTTAGGCAAACATTTAGCGATGCACTAGCATTAGAAAAGCATCAATCTTCTGAGATTAAACAGTTTTGTCCTATCGAGGAACGATCGACTAAAACTGAGGTTTTAAGTATTGAAAACGAAGCGTTAGCAATAATTGAAAACTACTGTGAAAAGGCTGGTTATTCAGTAAATTCATTTTTATCTACAGCTTTAGTAAAAGCTTATAACACAGCATTATTAGTATTTGGCGGAGTCTCGAATACACTATCCTTCCATACAACTTTTTCATTACGCAGACTTATGGGGTTGGATACGAATGGATTTGGCTGCTATATGTCGATACTTCCAATGACTTTTTCTCTTGAAGAACAAAATAAAAGTATAGATGATTTTGCAAAAGTTCATCATAAAAAAGTAACTAAATCAATATTAATGTTTTCAAAACAACCAGTTTCTTAGATAGTGTAAAATAAAGTTCGCAATTTTCATTTACGATACTCTTCCAAGATAAAAAGTTGGAGTGTAAAAT
>DQTL01000236.1 GCA_015662775.1 Lutibacter sp. | reverse complement strand
TCACCCCATACCCAATCACCGCCACCAATAGCCACCTCCCAACTATTTGACTTTTGACTCTTGACTTTTGACTTTTGACTAGCGACAAAGTCGCTACTTTATACATCCCCAAAAAAAACAACAAGCTCCAAAAAGGTATCGCGTTTGGATTCCAAGCAAACCGACCATACTGCGTCAAGAAAAAAGATGACGCAAAAACTGCCGTTGTCATCAAACTAATTTTTTGACTAAAAACTTGTCGCAAAAAATAATAAAAAAGTGGAATTGTTAAAATAGAAAAAATAAAATCAGGCCATACAACAGACAGTGGACTTTTATTATTAGTAATCCACATCGATACATATTCAAAATAATAAAAAATTGGACCAAGTCGCAAATAAGTCTTAGCCGCCCGTGGGCCCAATAACGGTAACTCTCCAGCCCCACCGTCATAGGCTTCCTGCACTAAGGCAATATCCCTTGCCTGATCCATTTTAAAAACAAACAACTCATCAATATTCCACACTCGCACAAAAAAAGCTAGCAATATAATCACTCCCAAAATTACTAAACTTTTTTCCTGTTTAATTCTACTCAATAATTGCTTCAACATTGGATACTACAAAATAATTTTACATAATCCTTGATTGCATTATACACCATTTGTTAGGAACCTGTCTAAACCCTTTCCAAGAAAAAATCATTCCGCCTTGACTTTTTTAAAATTTTCATTAAAAAATAACAACTACACCTCAATGGCTGAATTCGTTACCAATAAAATATTTACAAATAATTTAAAAATAAAAAATGTTGCTAAGGAGAGCAATATTCCAATAAATATTTTTTCAGAATTAATGTCTGGCAAAGATCCACGTCTAAAAGACCGACACATTCCTCTTCTCGCTAAGGCATTGCACTGTCAAAAATGTAATTTAGTTTTAAGAATAAATAACATCTCAATAACCGCTCCTTTAGGAGAGCTTATTAATCACGAAAGAAGAAAGCAAGGATTAACTCAAACGACCTTAGCTGCAAAAAACAACTGGTCAATCAGTAAGCTTAGACTATTAGAAAGCAAGAAAGGTAAGATACGTCATATTAACGCTCGGACACTAACAAGAAATTTAAGTATCAAACCAGAGCTATTTATTCCATTTCTATCAGAACCAAACAGAAAAAACACTTTTGGAAATGGAGCAAAAATACGACAGTTGAGACAGTCTCTATTACTCAGTGTTAGTGAATTAGCAAAATCATTGAATTTAACAAGACAGGCTATCAGTCTATATGAACACAATGACTGCTGCCCATCCACTGCGACAATGCGAAAAATATCTCTACTACCAACTCCAAATTAACCTGGAAATATTTCCATCAAAAAAAACGAGTAGCCCATCTAATGGCTTACTCGTTTTTAATTTTAGACAAAGCTATCCCCAACCGCTAAACAGCTTTTTACAACAACCATAAATTAATAACTTTCTTCAAAAAGCAGTTTATTAAATAAAAACTCAAACGACCAGGGAGAATCATAAATGAAAAAAATACCCCTCTGCCAAAACTGGCAATTTTTTTGAGGCAAAAAAGATTAAGTTTAGTCCTAACGAGAGAAGATGTGCATCTCATTTCTGGCATGCCAATCCGTAGTTTTGCTCGTCTAGAAAGAGGCTCAAGCAATTGTGTTAAAGAGTGTCACATTACGAAGCTTGCCAAGTGTTTAAAATGCACCATTGCTGATATCTATAACCACACTCAAAAGAATTATTTACCACCGACTTCAACAGGTCTTGGTAAGTTACTCCAACAAGCCAGAATAAACCAGAATCTCTCCTTATATGATGTATCCAAAATACAAGGAGTTCCTATAGGTAATATCCGACTACAGGAAAATACAAAAAGTCATGGGTTGCATCATCTACAGGCTCGTATGCTCTCTGATGTTTTTTGTCTGGATAAGAAAAGTTTAATTCAATTTTTACGAGGGGAAAAAGAACCACTAAAATCGGCCTTTGGAAGAAATTTACGAGATAGCCGGCTCAAAATACTGTTAAGTATCCCTGAGTTAGCAAAGTGCTTATCTATAACAAAGCAAGTTATTCACCAATATCAACAAGGTGAATGTTTCCCCTCAAAAAACACCCTAAGATCTATGGCCTTTCATCTAGGAATAGATTTCAGACTAATATTATCTTGGATGCCAGACAGCAAGACCATTCAACGGTCAAAGAGATTACCCATTATTTGATATAATCACTTATCAGATATCAATAAAAAAACAAGTAACCCAAAGAGCTCTACCTGTTTTAAAATATCTAAAGAAGTTTACATTAGACCTCTTCGGAAAGTAGTTTCGTTATAAAAATTCTTAGTTTTGAGCAAAATTTAGTGAATACTTTTTGAAGGCCTAGCCTTAGCTAAGCTAAGAAAAGTTAAGGTGGATGCCAAAGGCAGATGAATGAAGAAAGGAGCAGTATTGCGACTATTCTGAATTTAAAACGTAGTAGAGTATGCCCTGGGGTATGAGCTAAATTTTGCCAAAAATAAGAATTTGTAATAGATAATACCTTCCGAAGAAGTCTATTATAACAACTAAAAAATTATTTACCCACTTATTGAAAATATTAAACACCCTATGTTATTTAAAACTTTTAATTACCTTAAGCGTTTTATTTGCACACTTCTCCCAACTAAATTTTTCGATTCTACTCAAACCTCTCTCAATCATTTCTTGTTGTAGATCTTCATTATCTAAAAGTTTTTTTATCTGCGCAGTTAGCTCTTCGGTATCGCCAGACTTAAATTTCAAAACTGCTCCCCCTCCCACCTCTCCCAGCGAAGAATTATCCGCCACAACAACTGGAGTCTTGCTAGTCATCGCCTCTAGAAGTGGGATACCAAATCCTTCATACAGCGATGGAAAAACAAACACTTTCGCAAATCTATAAAACAATGCTAACTCCTTAAAACTGACTCTTCCCGTCATTATTATATCCTTTGTAAATTCAGAAGTTTTTACCGCCTCAACAGTCGAATCAGACTTCCAGGCAACTTCTCCAGCCAAAACTAGTTTTAAATCCGCATGCCCCCCAAATTCATCTCTCTTTAAATCTTCAAAAGATCTAATCAGCGTCACCAAATCCTTTCTCGGTTGAATCGCCCCCACATACAATAAATAATCCGCTCTATTGGTCACATTACTCCTATTTTTTTTTGACGTAACAACCGCAGGTTGTTGACTTTCGACTTTACAAACTTTATGAACTTTCGACTCGAATTTTAAGCTCTTACTATCACCAACATTTTGTACCAAATTATACTTTCTTAAAAACAACTCAACTTCTTTTTCATTAAATTCCCGCCTAAAATTCTCCCTATCAAATCCATGATGCACCACCTCAATTTTTCCAGCATCAATTCTGGGATACAACTTTATAATATCTTTTTTTGTCGACTTTGAAATAGCGATTATTTTATCAGCCTTTTTAATTGCAATATCCGTATAAAAATTTATTTTCAATTTATCTATCAGTGGAAAATGGTCAGGAAAGAATTTAAAAGCTAAATCATGAATAGTCACAACATATTTTATGCCACCCCCTGTGTAAAGGGGGTCAGAATTCGAGAAACGAGACTTTTTGGGGGTTTTTAAGTTTTGTCTATTAAACAATACCTTTATAAACCTTGGACTTCTTACC
>DQTL01000058.1 GCA_015662775.1 Lutibacter sp. | reverse complement strand
TTGCCTCTTCTTTGCATTTCCTTTGGATTTGATGAATTTTCCCCAAGTCTTGTTATATTTTATCAAATTAACTAGTTAGTCCTTCAAAAATATAACTTCGAATTGATTAAAAATCGTTCAAACTGTAAACAAAGCTTAGGTCGAACTCAGGTTATTAAGGTAAACACCTTGAATAGTTTATAGGAAAAACCCTATAAAGAAGTATTCTTTTTCCTAGTCTAAAACGTATAGACTCCTAGTAGTTTTGTAGTGTTGATAAACTAACACTAAAGACATAACTATTATGAAAGCTATACAACTAATTCTATTTTTCTTATCCTTTTCTATCTATTCACAAACTGATCAATTTGAAACACATCAAACTGCGGCTAATGAAATAGAATTTTCAATTTTTCCGAATCCAGCCAAAGATCTTGTAACTGTGCAATGTAACCAACCCATAGAATACATTAAACTTTATAATAAACAAGGAAATCAAGTTTTAAAAACTCTTGTAAAAGACGACGAAATAAACCTATCAAGTTTAAAAGATTGATTTTACTTATTCTGTGCCTATGTAAATGGAAAAAAAGTAAAAAAAGGAATACTAAAAAAGGCATAATAAATTCTGATTTTTATGTAGTAAATATGGTTACCTTTGCCATGATTTTTACAACTACAATATGAAGATAACCCCAATTGTAAAAGGGTATATATTAGCAATAATAGCTGTACTTGCAGTATCAAACGTTTATATTTTTAGCAAAGCCGCTTTAACCGAAGTCAGTCTACCACAATTTGGTAGCTATTGGTTTGCTTTTGGTTTGTTATGGATACTTCTTTATGCATCCTACAAAAAGTCATTCAAAGTATTTAAAACACTGAGTAAAAAAAACTATTTAACTCTTATCTTTTTAGGATTATTTGCTGTCTTGAGCACCTATTTTTTCTTTAAAGCAATCTTTACCATATCTAATCCTTCGATAGTTTCATTTATTGGAAATATATCACCTGCTCTTGTCATTACGCTAAGTGTATTATTATTAAAAGAAAAGTTTAATAAATTAGAAATTTTAGGTGTTTTGTTAGCACTTTCTGGTGCATTTATAATTAGTTATAAAGGAAATCAAAATTTTGGGGAGATGTTTATTAATGGAGCTCAATATGTTTTATATGGAAGTATCATAAGTTCCATAAACATGGTAATTATCAAAAAGAATATTAAAAACATTCCTCCTATTATTCTTACAATAAGCCGAACTAGTTTTCTACTTGTTTTTTCACTTATTGCCCTTATTTTTTCTAAAGAAGCATTAGTTATTCCAACAACTGCATTTAAAAATATATTTATTGGCTCTATTTTAGGCCCATTTCTAACAGTTATAGCTGGTTACCTAGCTTTACAATATATTCCACTTTCTAGAAAAGCAATTATTGGTAGCACTAAAGGTTTGTTTGTATTAGTTGGGTCGTATATGTATTTTGGGAATTTCCCTAATTCTACGGCAATTCTGGGTGGTATTGTAAGCATTATTGGTGTATTATTGATTGCATTTGGAAAAATGAAATTACAGAAAAAGAAAAAATAATTCATTTGTAACCATTTCTATTGGATTCTGAAATGAAAAACAAGCATAAAAAGAATCAGCAACTATTAGATGTTTAATCTCACTATTAAAAAGTAATCCAAAAAAATCTTTTTCCTGAAAAAAGCTTACATCTAATTCAGGTTTATAAAAAAACACGCTATGTATTGTGGTTCATAAAGATTTAATTAGTTTTGGGACTTCATTACACCAACAATTAATGTCTGAGTTTTATAAAACAGAGAATATATGTAAAGATAAAATCTTCGAACGGATTTATCTAGAACAGTTTTCCTTGTTACGAAATTTTCTTTATTATAAATTTGGAAACTCAGAGAACGCCGAAGATATTACCCAAAATGCATTTATTAAATTATGGGAAAATTGTAAAAAGGTAAAACCATCAAAAGCTAAAGGTTTTTTATATACTACTGCCATTAATTTATCGTTAAACGCCTATAAACATCAAAAAGTAGTTTTAAATTTTAATACTAACTCAGTAAAAAGAGTTGAAAATGAAACGCCCGAATTTCAATTAATTGAAAAAGAATTTCAGATAAAAATTGATAATGCAATTGCTGAGTTAACAGAAAAACAAAGAGAAGTTTTTTTATTAAACAGAATTGAAAAAATTAAATATGCTGACATTGCAGAAATGCTTACTATATCTGTTAAAGCAGTAGAAAAAAGAATGCATTCTGCATTACTTTTAATGAGAAAAAAAATTGGAAAAGTATAGGTAGGGTAATTTCTACCAATATTGTTATTATTGTGAAAAGGCATGAATAAACAACCTAAACATATCGAAAATAAGACATTCCTAGCTGACTGGTTGGCTGAGAAAATTACAGATAAGGAGTTACAAGAATTTGTATCTCCAGAAGAGTTTCTAACTTATAAGAAAATGCAACAAGCATTTGATCTTTTAGAAAAACCTACATTTAACACAACTGCAAGTTTTACTGAACTCAAAACAAAATTACCTAAAAAACAAACTGTTACAAAGAAACTTATACCAAATTGGGTTTATGCTGTAGCAGCTTCTTTCATTTTGTTTTTAGGCATTTTCCAATTTTTAAATGCTTCTATTGAGTATAAAACAGATATAGGTCAAACCCAAGAGATTGCATTAAATAAAGGAACTACCATTCTTTTAAATGCCAAGTCATCTGTTGCCTATTCTAAATATCAAAATCAAAGAAATATCTCTTTACAAGGTGAAGCCTTTTTTAAAGTGACTAAAAAAGGTTTATTTACAGTACAAACTTCTCATGGTAGCATTGAAGTACTAGGCACCGAGTTTAATGTAATTTCTAGAAAAAACTTTTTAGAAGTGATTTGCTACGAAGGAAAAGTAGCAGTTACTTCACAAAACAAAACATGGACTTTATTACCTAACAATGCTTGGAGAAGCATCAAAGGAAAAACCGAAACTTGGTCAACAGACCAAACTTCAGCCTCTTGGTTAGATGGAGAATCTAGTTTTAAAAGTACTCCTTTACTATTTGTTTTACAGGCTCTTGAAAGTCAATATGCTGTACAACTCATTGTCGAAAATCTTGACCAAAATATTCTTTTTACAGGAAGTTTTACACATAATAATTTAGACAAAGCACTGAAATCCATCTGCTTGCCTTTAGGTTTGGAGTATGAAACGAATGATGCATCTAGTATTGTTTTATCTAAACTTTAAGTTAAGAATTTCAAAAACTTATTACTACATCATATTAATGATTGTTTTACAACTATTTGCCAACTATATGGGTAAGCCTATAATACTTTATTCAGGTGTTTATTAAAATAGTGGATGCTCCAATTCAAATTTAATAGTATAGGTTGTACCTTCATTTAAATAAATAAATTCTAATCTTATATATTTTAATTAAGTGGATATGTATTGAACACTTCTCAATATCAAATTAAAGCAATTATAAAAGGATAAAAAGCAAACTAGCCATTTGATCTAAAGCAATCTTACCACTTTCTCAACAAAATATCAAATTCAATAAAAATCTCATATTAAACAGTCAGTAATTCAATTCTATATTATTATATTTGCATCTTGAAAACAAAAATCAACAACAATGAATTTACACGAATATCAAGGTAAAGAATTATTAAATAGTTTTGGTGTTAGAATCCAAAGAGGTAAAGTAGCTGACTCACCTGAAAAAGCAGTCGCTGTAGCTAAAGAATTAGCCGAAGAAACTGGCACGGGTTGGTGGGTTGTTAAAGCACAAATACATGCAGGTGGTCGTGGTAAAGGTGGTGGTGTAAAACTGGCTAAAAGTTTAGATGAAGTAAAAGAAATTGCAGGTAATATCATTGGTATGATGCTTAAAACACCTCAAACTTCTGCCGAAGGAAAAAAAGTAAATCAAGTTTTGATTACGGAGGATGTATATTATCCAGGGGAAAACGAACCAGACGAATACTATATGTCTGTTCTTTTAAACCGTGGTTCAGGTAAAAATATGATTATGTATTCTACCGAAGGTGGTATGAGTATTGAAGAAGTAGCCGAAGAAACACCACATCTTATTTTTACAGAAGAAATTGACCCAGCTTTAGGTTTATTACCTTTCCAAGCACGTAAAGTAGCTTTTAACTTAGGTTTATCTGGAGTTGCATTTAAAGAAATGGTCAAATTTGTAACCTCTCTTTATACAGCTTATGTAAAATCAGATGCTACTTTATTCGAAATCAATCCTGTGTTAAAAACATCAGATGATAAAATAATGGCAGTTGATTCTAAAGTTACTATAGATGACAATGCTTTATTTAGACATAAAGATTTAGCTGAATTACGTGATATTCGTGAAGAAAATGCAATTGAAGTAGAAGCTAAAGCAGCTGGTTTAAGTTACGTAGATCTTGATGGAAATGTAGGTTGTATGGTAAATGGTGCTGGTCTTGCGATGAGTACAATGGATTTAATCAAACAAGCTGGTGGCGAACCTGCTAACTTCCTTGATGTTGGTGGTACTGCTGATGCTGAACGTGTAGAAATCGGATTTAGAATTATTCTAAAAGACCCCAATGTAAAAGCTATTTTAGTTAACATATTTGGTGGTATTGTTCGTTGTGATCGTGTTGCTCAAGGAGTTATAGATGCGTATAACAACATGGGTGATGCAATAAATGTTCCTATCATCTTACGTTTAGAAGGAACCAACTCTAAAGAAGCTAAAGAATTAATTGAAGCTACCAAAGGATTAAATGTAATCCCTGCAACTGAGTTTCAAGAAGCTGCTGATAAAGTACAGGAAGTACTAGGATAGTTTCTAGTCTTGAAGTCTATTTGTATAGTCAGAAAAGACAAAACATCAATAAAAAATACATATTTCTGAGCTGTCATGTTTTACTTGATTCAGTACAGAAACTTGTAAAACTTTCACTAAATATAATTAAGTGAAATATTCAAAAGATGCTGAATCAAGTTCAGCATAACGAAGTTTCAAAAGGAAGCATTGTACATATAGACAATACATCAATAGAAGTACGTCTTTCTGAACTTGATTCAGAAACTCATAAAGCTATTACCAAAAGCCAAAAAATTGAAACAAAATCGCCTACACAGAAACCTAGTCCTAGCCGTTGTCAACGCTTTAGACCGCATTTTTAACGAAAAAGAATATGCAGATAAAGTGGTAAACAAAACACTAAAAATTGACAAACGTTGGGGAGCTCGCGATCGTAAGTTTATTGCCGAAGGTATTTATGACAGTGTTCGTTGGAAAAGATTATACAACGAAATAGCAGGTACAAAAAACCATTTTTCACGTGAAAATATTTGGAAGTTTTTCACTGTACATCTAGTCCTAAAAGGCTTTGAACTACCCGATTGGAAACAATTTGAAAATACACCTGTAAGACGTATTAAAGGTATGTTTGACACACTACAAAGTGAAAGAGCAATACGAGAATCTATTCCAGATTGGTTAGACAATTTAGGAAAAAGAGAACTCGGCGATAAAAAATGGGAAAGAGAACTCAAAGCACTCAACCAACAAGCTCCTGTTGTTATACGTACGAATACTTTAAAAATTTCAAGAGTAAATCTTCAAAAACAATTCACAAAAGAAGGTGTTGAAACAGAAATTATAAAAGATTATCCAGATGCTTTATTACTAGTAAACAGAGCCAACATCTTTAAAACTGATGCTTTTAAAAAAGGTTATTTTGAAATGCAAGATGCTTCCTCACAACTTGTTGCAGATTATCTTGGTGTTAAACCAGGAATGCGTGTTATAGACACCTGTGCTGGTGCTGGTGGAAAAAGTTTACACTTGGCTTCTTTAATGGAAAATAAAGGACAACTCATTGCCTTAGATATCTATGGTCATAAACTTCAAGATTTAAAGAAAAGAGCCAAAAGAAACGGAGCTCATAATATAGATACACGAGTAATTGAATCTACCAAAGTAATTAAAAAGCTTAAAAATTCAGCAGATAGAGTTTTAATTGATGCTCCTTGCAGTGGGTTAGGTGTTCTCAAACGTAACCCAGATTCTAAATGGAAATTACAACCTGAGTTTATTGAAAGAATTAAAGTAACACAAGCAGAAATTTTAGACAAATATTCTCAAATGCTTAAAGTAGGTGGACAATTGGTTTATGCTACTTGTTCTATTTTACCTTCTGAAAATGAAGAACAAATAAAAAAATTTTTAGCTAATCATCCTGAGTTCGAATTTGTGTCTGAAAACAAAGTATCAGCTTCAAAATCTGGTTTTGATGGATTTTATATGGCATTACTTCAAAAAAAATCATAGTTTTACATTTTAGAACTTCATAAATCTTCTTAAATTCGCACCAAAATCAATATAAATAATGAAAAATATATTTATTCTACTACTTGTTACGAAATCCCTAGTAGCATTTGCACAAATCCCAGCTAATTATTACGATGATGCATTAGGATTAACTGGTTTTACTTTAAAAAGTGAATTGCATTCAATTATTACTAACGGACATTCCGACCAAGGTTATGCTGCTTTATATTATGGTTATGAATCAACCGATACTGACAATTATTATGAAAATGATGGTTCGGTCTTAGATATGTATTCCGAAAACCCAAGTGGAACTGATCCTTATTATTATACACACGGTAATAATACTTGTGGAAATTACAATAGTGAGAACGATTGTTACAATCGGGAGCATATTGTTCCTCAAAGTGTTTTTGGAAGTGCGTCGCCTATGAAAAATGACATTCATTTTGTAGTGCCTTCTGACGGTTATGTAAATGGACGAAGAAGTAATTATGCTTTTGGTGAAGTTTCTAATCCAAGCTGGACTTCCTTAAATGGATCAAAAGTAGGAAGTAATACCTATGGAAGTTATACAGGCACTGTATTTGAGCCTATCGATGAGTTTAAAGGTGATATTGCAAGAATGTTATTCTATTTTGCAACACGTTATGAAACACAAGTTGACAGTTGGTCGCACGATATGTTTAATGGTACTGAAGATGTTGTATTTGCAGATTGGTTTTTAGATATGATTTTAGAATGGCATTATGCAGATCCTGTTTCTCAAAGAGAAGATGACAGAAATCACGCTGCCTATGAATTTCAAGGAAATGCCAATCCTTTTATTAGCCATCCTGAATGGGTTTCTACTATTTGGGATCCAACACCTGATAATGAAGCTCCTACAGCACCAACAAATTTATATGTTTCAAATGAAACAAGTACAAGTTTTGAATTGTTTTGGGATGCTTCTACAGATAATGTAGCTGTTGTTGGCTATGATATATATAAAAACGGAGTCCTAGCAGGTTCAAGTAACATTGAATACTTTGTGTTAAATGGTTTAAACCCTGTAACTAGTTACAACTTATATGTAGTAGCAAGAGATGCTGCATCGAATGAATCTGTAAACAGTGAAACGATTATAGGAACTACCTTAGCAATACCTTTCTACCTTGTAAATGAAGATTTTAATGATTGTACAACTGTTGCTACTAATTTTACTCCTTATAATGAAGCAAGTGACAAAGATTGGACTTGCCTTGACCAATATGGATACGATGATACTGGTTGCTATCGAATGAACGGTTATCAAGAAGATGTACTGAGTAAAGATTGGTTAATAACCACAAATAAAATAGATTTTACTACCTACTCAAACATGTATTTATCTTTTTATTTATTATATAAATATGGAAATTCCCCATTAGAACTCCTATACTCTACAGGTTATAACGGATCAGGAAATCCTTCTAGTTACACATGGCAATCAGTTCCTAATCTAACCATAGATACACCAACTGGAACCACTGAAGGCTCTCAACAAATAACTAATATTGACATCAGTAGTATTCCTCAAGATGCTTATTTAGCTTTTAAATACTACTCAAATGGAACCCCAACAAGATGGACATTAGATAATTTTAGTATCAGTGCAAATAATGGAATTGGTGTAAATGACTATAGTTTGGAAAAAATGATTAAGATTTTTCCAAATCCCACTAATAATATTTTGAATATAGCTACAGTTCCTAATTTAAATATAGATTCTATAGCTATTTATTCTACCACAGGAAAATTGCTTAAAACATATAAATATTCGGAAAAATCTTTCAATATAGATATAAAAGGTTTTTCAAAAGGCATTTATTATCTACATATTAATTTGGACAAAGGAAATATTGTCAAGAAAATTATTCTTAACTAATTTTTTTTAGAAGTATAATAAGTCAAATTTCTATAATCACATCTTTCATTTTACAAGAACAATACTAAACGAATGCTTTCGTTATTAATATTGCAAAACTTATGTTAAAAAGCATTTGTATTTTGCATATATGAAAATTTGCATATCTTTGCACCGAAATTGAAAAAAAAAGATAAGAAATGAAAAAATTAATTTTAACACTTGCTGGAGTTTTGTTCATTGTACTGAGCTCAGCATTCTCATTTTGGGAAAAGAAAGAAAGAAGCCACTATATTCAACAACCTGATGCTGAATACACAGTTGAGCAATACACAGGTGATGATTCTTATTATATACCAGGTTATGGCAAAACCTTCTTAGGATTTAAAGAAGCCATTGCATTTAAAGAATCTCAAGGTAGATACCACATAATTAACACATTAGGATATATCGGTAAGTATCAATTTGGTGTATCTACGCTATCTACATTACGAATATCAAATACAGAATATTTCCTATATAGTTCTATTTTACAAGAAAAAGCCTTTATGGCAAATTGCAGCTATAACAAATGGTTACTTCATGAAGAAATAAATCAACATGTGGGTAGCACAATAAAAGGTATACAAATTACTGAATCTGGTATAATTGCAGCAGCTCATCTTGCTGGTGCTGGAAGTGTCAAGCGTTTTTTACGTAAAAAAGGAAAAAATAAAAGAATTGTTGATGCTTACGGAACTAGTATTGAACAATACTTAATCAGTTTTGCTAATTACGATCTCACTTATATAGAACCTACTCGTTTTCCAATATTGAATCGCTAATTTCTTTAAGTTTAAAACAATCTCTAGTTTTAAGATTTATTAATGATAAAAATTGTAGGTCTTTTATGTAAATCTATTTTTTGTCTTTTCCAGTCTTGAACAGACATCATTTTAATAAATTCTGTATTTAAACTAATATCTGTTGCTATACAAAGCTCAGTACCAGGAGTTAAAAATCGCAGTAAGCTTCTAAACA
>DQTL01000308.1 GCA_015662775.1 Lutibacter sp. | reverse complement strand
TTGGCTAAGTGATAAATTGAAAGTTCAATCCTTCGAAATCCCTTACTATTCTTACACAAGTCGTTGGTAGCCATTAGAAATGACGTATTCGATTGAAATTCAGCGGTTCAAAAAATAAAATAGCGTCTAAAAATATAGATGAAAAGTCACTCACTTAACAGAGAATTGAACCGTGATAAGTAAAAAGAATAGCTGATTTTTTGAATGATTACCACAAAAACGGTCGGAATTAATGCCGAAACAGCGACCAAAGTTTAAAAATTATTATCTGAAAGTAGGCAAGTTAAATTATTTCATTATGAAAAATTTATTTTTATCAGTAGTGTTATTACTAACCGTTTCGTTTGCTTTTGCAGCAAATGATGTAGAAAAAACATCAACAAATGATGTAGAAAAAACATCAACAATTGAAAAATCAATTGATGTTCTTGAAGTGTCAGATTTTGAAGTACTCAAAATAGAGTTAACAGAAATTGGAGATTTAAAAACGTTTTTAGAAGAAAATGAAGGTGAATTCAATTGTGTTGACCTTTACTACAACGGAAGTTGGGTAGGTTGGGTTTGTGGTAACACAGTAGGAGATATGATAGATTCTATTTTAGCACTATTCTTTTAATCTTTTAGAAATTGAACACTAACTTTTTGAGTTTGCTTATATCAAAACAGTATAAGCAAACTCAATTTAAAACATTTATTATATGAGAAAAATAGTATTTTTAATTTTTCTGTTAACTTTTAGTATAGAAATTAAGGCACAAAAAAAGACAGAGAAAAACGATAACAAATTTAAAATACAATATGAATTAAATTATGTTAAAGACACTTTGTTTCCTAATAAGAAAGAAAAAGAAATTTTCACATTATATATCGATAATAATCTATCAAAATTTGTAAGTAATAGAAAATTACATATTGACTCTTTATCCTCAAAAGCACGAAAAGATAATGCATTTGCAATGTCTTTTCTTGCAAATTTATCTAAAATACCAAAGACTAATTTTAGTTTTGAGATTTATAAGAATAGTATCACTAAAGAAATTGTTGTGATTGATAAAATCATAAAGAATAAATACATTTACAAAGATGATTATAAAAATGAATGGATATTGACCTCAGACACTCTAACGATACAAAACTATAAATGCCAAAAATCTTTATTAAATTATAGAGGTAGAAAATATGAGGCTTGGTACACTACCGAAATTCCAATATCAAACGGTCCGTTTAAATTTCAAGGACTACCAGGTCTAATAATAAAAATAAATGACAGCAAAAGAGATTATAGTTTTGAGTTAATAGGATTGATTGAAGATAAAAATGTAAATATTGCATATCCAAAAGAAAAAGACAAATGGTTAATTAGCACTACTCTCAAAGAGTTTAAAAAAACATTACTAAGTAGTTCTAAAAATTATTTTAGTCAAATAGAAATGAGCGGTATAACACTTAATAAACAAGGAAAGAAAATGTTTGGCAATAAATTAAGTGAAAAATTAAAAAACCCAATAGAACTCAAAATAGAGTAATAAGTTTTCAAATGAGAATAATTTTTTGTTTTGTTTTTTGTTTTTTTATTATATCTATAAGTTTTTCGCAAACAAAAATAAGTGGAACAATAACGACTAAAGATAACACTTCACTACAAGGAGCAAGTGTTGTTGTAACCAAAACTAAGGGAAATATTATTTTGGCCTATGCAATTTCTGATACTAATGGAAGTTATTCTTTGAATATCAATTCTAAGTTAGATTCTTTGCAGATTAATGTTTCCTATATTGGTTATGCAAAGCAATCAAAAATTATTTTAAATAGAAGTCAAACTCTTAATTTTAATCTTTTAGAATCAACAGAAAAACTAAAAGAGGTTATTGTTAAGAGTTCTGCTATAACAAAAAGAAGAGATACGATAAGTTATTCGGTTAATGCATTCAAAGACCAAAAAGACAGAGTAATTTCAGATGTTTTAAGGAAGTTGCCCGGAATTGAAGTTTTAGTCGATGGTAAAATATTATATCAAGGTAAACCTATACAAAAATATTATATTGAAGGTTTAGATTTATTAGAAGGTAAATACAATTTGGCGAACAATAATTTACCAGCAGATGCAGTTTCAAAAGTGCAAATATTAGAAAATCATCAACCTATAAAAATATTGGATAGTTTAGTTTTTTCAGACAAAGCATCTTTAAATATTAAACTCAAAAAAAACATTACGGTTACAGGTACTTCCAAGTTAGGTATTGGTTTATCTCCTTTTTTATGGAATGTAAATATTACACCTATGCTGTTTACTAAAAATCAACAAATGATAACTTCTTATCAAACTAACAATGTTGGTAATGATATTTCTAGCGAAATAAAAACATTGACCATAGAAGATTTATTAGACCAATTTGAAAGTAATAATGAAAAAAAAGATTGGGTAACTATTCAAGAACTATCATCGCCTTCATTTTCTAAAGAACGTTGGTTAGACAATAATGCACATTTATTAACTACCAATTATTTGGTTCGTTTAAAAAAAGATGTAGACCTAAAAATAAATCTATCTTATATAAATGATTTTCAACAACAAAACGGAAATACACAAACCTCGTTTTTCACTCCAACAGATACTATAAGTATTATCGAAAACACAAATAATAGGTTGTTTTTCGATTCATTGAAAAGCAAATTTGTTTTGACAAAAAACACGAATAAAAACTATTTTAAAAACACTTTTGAAACAAATAATTATTGGGATTCTCAAAACGGACAAATAATCTTAAACAATGAAAATCTAAACCAAAACGCAGAAATTCCTTTTACTTCTTTTAGTAATAAATTAAAAATAATAAAACCCTTTGGCAAAAAACTCGTTACCATAATATCTGTTTTATCTTATTCAAAATCACCTCAAAATTTAAGAGTTACTCCAAGTCAATTTGAATATTTATTAAATAATGGCAACTCATTTGAGGAACTTAATCAAAAAATTGAGCATTCTAATTTTTACGCCAACAACTCTTTTAGTTTTACAAAAGGAATTAAAAAATTTACGTTCATCCCAAAGGTTGGATTTACTATTCAAAATCAGAAATTAGATAGTCGAATTTCCATCTTTGAAAACAGTATTGAAAATATACTTACAGGTGATTTTCAAAATAATTTAATTTTCAATAAAACTTCATTTTACACTATTTTAAACACACAATATCGTAACGGGGATTGGAGAATTGAATTAGAAACACCTTTGAAAGTTCAAACATTCAAAAGAGAAGACAACAATTTAAATAAAAATCAAAATATTAATAGATTAACTTTTGAGCCAAGATTATCTATAAAAAAAGACTTAAATGCTTTTTGGAAAACTACTTTTTCGGCAAGTTTAAAAAATAGTTTTGGAGAAATTAATCAATTGTATTATGGTTATATTTTAAATAATTATAGGAACATTCAACAATATGAAACGCCTATTTTAGAAAGTTTAAAAAAAAATATAACATTCGGTATTTCATATAGAAACCCAATAAAATCGTTATTTATAAATGGTTTTTATTCTTATGGAAAATCAAATCAAAATTTACTTTTTGGAAATATTATAAATAGTGATGGAACGACCTCTTTTGGTTTCTTTGAACAAGATAATAATAACAATACACATAATATTAATTTCAGAGGAAGTAAATATTTTAGCAAACTAAATACTACACTTACAATAACTTCAAATGTTTCTTTAGACAATAAAGAGCAATTGTTAAACGGAACAATTACAGATATAACCACAAAAAATGTTCAATTAAAAGGAAAATTAGACACAGAAATTATAGAGTGGTTGAATATTGAATATAAAAATAAAATTTCTGTTTCTAACTCTCAATTTGAAAACCAACAGGCTTTTGACAATATCATAACGCAAGAGCATTTACTAAATTTTAATTTTTATCCAACTTCAAATCAATATATTGGTTTTAATGCTGAATTTTATAAAAATAATTTCTCAAACCAAAATCAAGAGAACTATTTTTTAAATTTAAACTATAGATACACTTTTAAAAAGAGTAGAATAGATTTAGAGTTGAATTGGAATAATATATTAAACACGAAAGAATTTGCAACAATATTTAATGATGCTTTTTCATATACGCAAAGTACTTTTCAGTTAAGACCAAGGCAAGTGTTAATGAGTATGAAATTTAATTTTTGAATATCAACAACGGCTACCAACAATGTATAAAATTAATAGCAGTTTTTGTGCTAAACTCAAAGTTATTGTATCTTTACATAGTCCGTTTATAAACTAAAAATAAGTGCATTTTAAATCTGCTACTAATCTTATACCAAACGTTGGCATTCATTAGAACAAACGAAAAAAACAAGAAATTTATGAGAAAAACGATATTTATGATTTTAACCTTAATGGTTGTAAATGTTTCTTTCGGTCAAACGGAAAAACATGAAAACAAAATTGTTGCAGAAAACTTTGTCGAAAAATATAATAATAATGATTATAAAGCAATATTTTTAATGTTTGCAGAAGTAATGCAAAATGCCTCGCCAATAGATAAAACGACTGAATTTTTAACAGGTTTAAAAGCACAAGCAGGAAATATCACTAATCGAGAATTTGTAAAATATGAAAATGGTAATTTCGCGTCTTATAAAACAACTTTTGAACGTGCTGTTTTATCTCTCAATATTTCAATAGATAACAACTCAAAAATAAATGAGTTTTTAGTTAAGCCTTTTGTGGAAGAAAATAATTCGGAAAATGTAATTAATAATTTGTCAAAAAACGAATTAATTACAAAAGAACAAACTGAAATAGTATTTAACAAGGTAAAACCTTTTCCTAATAACACGAAAATTTCTATTGCCATTATAAAAAATGGAAAAGTTAACTATTACGGAATAAAACGAAATAATGATACTATTTATACATCCGAAAATTACAAAAGTATTTTTGAAATCGGGTCAATATCAAAAGTTTTTACATCTACATTACTTGCTGGTTTTATAACTGACAAAAAGATTAAACTAAATGATAATATCAATGATTATTTAAACCTCTCATTTCATAATGGAATAAAAATATCATTCAAGGAATTGGCAAATCATACTTCAGGACTTCCTGCTTTACCTACTAATTTAGACTTAACAGCGGTAAATCCTGAAAACCCGTACAAAGAGTATAATAAAACGAATTTAGAAGAGTATTTAACCAAAAATTTAGAATTATCAAATAAAGGTAAGTATCAATATTCTAATTTAGGAGCAGGTTTATTAGGCTATACATTAAGTAATATATCAAATGTAAGTTACGATAGTCTTTTACACTCTAAAATATTTTCTAAATACAATATGCTAAATTCAACAACAAGTGTTAATAAAATAAATAGTACTCTTATTAAAGGCTTAGATAACAAAGGAAATAAAGTCTCAAATTGGGAGTTTTCTGTTTTGGTAGGTGCTGGCGGAATTTTATCAACAGTAGAAGATTTGTCAAAATTTGCAATTACTCAATTTAATAATTCAAATAAAGAGTTAGAACTAACAAGGCAAAAAACCTTTGAAATAAATGACAATATGGACATTGGTTTAGGTTGGCATATTTTAAAATCTCAATCTAAAAACCTTTGGTATTGGCATAATGGTGGAACTGGTGGATACTCATCCTCAATGGTAATTGATACAAAAACTAAAAATGGAATTATAATTTTATCAAATGTATCAGGATTTAGTCCAAATATGGGAAACATTGATAAATTATGCTTTGAATTAATGAAAACATTAGAAAAAAAATAACGAAATGCCAACAATCTGTATAGTTAATGGCTACATAGTGCTAAATTTGAAGTTTAGTTCTTTTAATAAAGTTCTGTAATAAACTGAAAATTACGGTTCTTTTAAGCGCCACTAACTATACAGTAAACGTTGTATGCCATGCAAAAAAGAGCCACCGCACAAATAGCACATTTGGTTTTTGCCGACACACAGGCAAACGCTGAAAAACCAAAAGAGCTATTTTTTAGCCAACGCTCGACAGGAATAGACCAGATGAATTAAAATAATATGGATTGAGTAAAATGAAAAAAGAAAAGTATTTACAAATATTCAATTACTTGAAAGAATTCTCAAAATTGAGAAGCAATCCAGTAAGAGATATTGAATCACAAGAGACTCAATACCCAGAAAAGTTATGGCTTAATGACATACCAAATAATAAGCTATTTGAAAATATAATTAGACCTGAATTTAATACAGACAATGACTATTGGCTTAAAGTCAGGAAACCAAAAGAACCAACAAAACCAGTTTTTGCTCA
This sequence comes from Lutibacter sp., assembly GCA_015662775.1. Lineage (GTDB taxonomy): Bacteria > Bacteroidota > Bacteroidia > Flavobacteriales > Flavobacteriaceae > DQTL01. The sequence goes on along the minus strand of DQTL01000308.1, from coordinate 46 downwards.
ACTATCAGAAATCTTAGAACTTTGGATTAACAGAGAATCATTAACT
>DQTL01000278.1 GCA_015662775.1 Lutibacter sp. | reverse complement strand
ATAGCACCAGTTATGGTGAGAATCGAAAAACGAGCATTGCCTTTAATGATGGGCAGTTGATGTTTGTAATAGAAATACACTTGCGGATTTAAGGAGTATATCTAATCCTGCTCTTTTCTGGTCGAAGTCTGTGATAATCTCTATCTTTCCTGTTCCCATAATAGAGCGGTATTTAGTCGTCCAATCACAAGATATCTCTTTTTTGATGAGTTCATGAAATAATACTATTTCAAAACCTACTTTATTATTCCTTTTTATTAAATCTAACTTTTTTCCATGTGTAGCACAATGAAAATATAGTGCATCGTCTTTATAACCATAGTTCATAGGAACAACATACGGATACTCATCATCCAAAAAAGCAATATGACAAATTTGCGATTGAGTTAAAATGGTTTCGATTATCTTAGAATCTTCAATTTTCTTGTCTTTTCGTCTCATGTAGTTCATAACGCATTAAATTAATTCTTATTTTTGCAAATATGACGAAACAGGCATTAATTTCACAAATCCGCAAAAAAAACTCCTTCCTTTGTGTAGGTTTAGATGTAGATATTGAAAAAATCCCAGCACATTTATTGGAGATGGACGATCCAATTTTCGAATTTAACAAGCAAATTATTGATGCAACTTCAGATTTAGCAGTTGCTTACAAACCCAATATTGCTTTTTATGAAGCCTATGGCTTAAAAGGTTGGAAATCTTTAGAGAAAACTATAAATTACCTTAACGAAAATCACCCTGAAATATTTACCATTGCCGATGCCAAACGTGGTGATATTGGCAATACCTCTACACGATATGCAAAAGCCTTTTTTGAAAATTTAAATTTCGATTCTTTAACCGTTGCACCTTATATGGGACGAGATTCTGTAGAACCCTTCTTGGTATTTAAAAATAAATTTACCATACTTTTAGCTTTGACTTCAAATAAAGGTGGACTAGATTTTCAAGGATTAACTACAAATGATTCTCAGGTCTATAAAGAAGTTTTGAAAAAGTCTAAAACATGGAAAGGAAGTGAACAACTCATGTATGTTGTTGGTGCCACCAAACCCGAATTCTTTAAAGAGATAAGAGAAATAATACCAAATAGTTTCCTTTTAGTACCAGGAATTGGAGCACAAGGAGGTGATTTAAAAGCAGTTTGCAAAAATGGACTCAACGCAGATATTGGACTTTTAATAAACTCTTCAAGAGGAATTATTTATGCAGATGATGGACTGCATTTTGCTAAAAATGCAAGAGAAAAAGCACTAGAGTTACAACAACAAATGAAAGATATTTTAGATTCTTATAGCTCTTAATTTATAAAATGATATTTAAAGACGCCCTAAATAGAAAAATAGAATTACCCAAAACACCACAACGAATCATCTCGTTAGTACCTTCATTAACAGAATTATTACATGATATTGGTTTAGAGAAAAACATTGTTGGTATCACAAAGTATTGTGTGCATCCGTCGCATTATTTATTGACTAAAAAACGAGTTGGCGGCACAAAAAAAGTAAAATTTCAGGATGTAAAAGATTTAAAACCTGACTTTATTTTATGTAGTAAAGAAGAAAATACACCAGAAATGGTGAGTGAGCTTGAGAAAATTGCTCCCGTTTATGTGTCAGATGTAAATTCGCTAGAGGATGCTTTACAATTAATAAGAGAATTGGGAGTTCTATTCGACAGACGCACTCAAACAGAACATATAATTGATAAGATAAATTTTCAATTAAAAGAATTTGAGAACTCTGTTAAAGACATTTCTCCTAGAAAAGCAGCCTATTTTATTTGGGCAAATCCGTGGATGGTTGCAGGAAGTAAAACTTTTATTGATGACATGCTTCGTATTTGTAAATTTGAAAACGCCTATGCAGCTCAAGAACGTTATCCCAAAATCAATATAAATACCATAAAAATTAAATCAAAAGCCACCTTGCTACTCTTTAGTAGTGAACCTTACGATTTTTCTGATGATGAGGTTTTTGAAGTTTTACGAAAAAACAGAAAAACCATGACCATTTATGTAGATGGACAATTTTTCTCTTGGTATGGTTCTCGTTTAATTAAAGCTTTTGACCATTTTAAGGATATTCATAAAAGAATTGCTGAATTTTAACGCATCCTACAATAAAGATTTCTCTGTCATTTCTTTTGGCTTTTCAATTTCCAATATTTCTAATAAAGTAGGTGCAATATTCGCCAAAATTCCGCTATTAATTTGTTTTCGATCTTTGTCAACTAAAATCAAAGGAACAGGATTGGTTGTATGTGCTGTATGCGGACTTCCATCTTGCTTTACCATACATTCTGCATTTCCATGATCTGCAATAATAATACTGGTATAGCCGTTTTTGAGTCCTGTTTCTACCACATCTTTCAAACAAGTATCCACAGTTTCTGCTGCTTTTACAGCTGCTTCAAAAACACCTGTATGCCCAACCATATCACCATTTGCAAAGTTGAGAATAATCAAATCTGCAGTTTGATTTTCTAATTCTGGAAGTAGTTTGTCTCGTACCTCAAAAGCACTCATTTCGGGTTGTAAATCGTAAGTTACAACTTTTGGAGAATTTACTAAAATTCGTTTTTCTCCATCAAATAATTTTTCTCTTCCACCAGAAAAGAAAAAAGTAACATGTGGATATTTTTCTGTTTCTGCGATACGAATTTGTTTTTTACCACTATTTGAAACAATTTCACCCAATGTTTTTTCAAGGTTTTCTTTATCATAAATGACTTTAATGTTCTTAAACTTTTTGTCATAATTTGTAAAAGTCACATAATGCAAGTTTAATTTTTTCATATTAAACTCAGGATTGTCATTTTGAGTTAAAACTTCTGTGAGTTCACGACCACGATCAGTTCTAAAATTATAAAAAATTACGACATCGTCATTTTCAATCTTGGCAATTGGTTCATTAGAAACATCACTAACTACAATAGGTTTTATAAATTCGTCTGTGACATCTTGTGCGTAGCTTTCTTTAATGTTTTTGACTAAATCAGTTGTTTTAGTTCCTTTTCCATGAACTAACAAATCATAAGCTAGTTTTACTCTATTCCATCTATTATCACGATCCATAGCATAATAACGTCCTATTAAAGAAGCTATTTGTGTGTGTGTGCCTTTTAGAGTTTCTTGTAAATCTTCAATAAAACCAACGCCCGAATGAGGATCTACATCACGACCATCTGTAAAGGCATGTATATAGTTGTTTGTTTGATAAGCATCTGCGATTTTCACCAAAGCTTTTAAATGATTAATGTGCGAATGCACACCGCCATCAGAAACTAATCCTAAAAAATGAACTTTCTTGTTGTTTTTTTCGGCATATTTAAATGCATCTTGTAATACCTTTTCAGAGGTTAAAGAACCACTGTTTGCAGCTTTGTTAATTCTTACAAAATCTTGATACACAACACGTCCTGCTCCTAAATTCATGTGTCCCACTTCCGAATTGCCCATTTGCCCATCAGGTAAACCTACATCTAAACCCGAAGTTTTTAAAGTAGCATGTGCATAGGTTTTATTTAAGTAATCTAGATAAGGAGTATTGGCTTGTTGCAAGGCAGATACTTTTGGGTTTTGGGTCATTCCCCAACCATCTAAAATAATTAATTGTGCTTTTGTATTCATTAGTTTGGTTTTAGAATACAAAAATACATTTTTAGAATAGCTATAACTTAGATTAAGAAAAAAATGTTTAAGGATTATTTTTAAAAATAAATATGGGGATTAGAGTATTAATCATCAATAAATCATATCTTTGTAGCATTATTAATTTTATTTTTATTACAAATGAAAAAAGGTACCGTAAAATTCTTCAACGAAGCTAAAGGCTTTGGATTTATTATAGAAGAAGATTCAAACAACGAATATTTCGTACATGTAACAGGTCTTATTGACCGAATTGCAGAAGGAGACGAAGTTGAATTTGAATTAAAAGAAGGTAAAAAAGGTTTAAATGCAGTAAATGTCAAAGTAATTTAATATTTATTTTACAACTTTATTATCAAGCCTGTAGTCTAATGATTACAGGCTTTTTTTATTTATATTGTAACACACTACATACTTTTTTGTAATTTTACAACTTTCAAAAAAACACCATGACTTCAACCAAAAGATATACTATTACAGCTGCACTGCCTTATACAAACGGACCTGTTCATATTGGTCATTTAGCAGGTGTTTATGTTCCTGCAGATATTTACACAAGATATTTGCGTTTAAAAAAACAAGATGTTATTTATATCTGTGGCTCTGACGAACACGGTGTGCCAATTACCTTACGCGCTAAAAAAGAAGGAGTCACGCCTCAACAAATAGTAGATAAATACCATACTATTATTAAGCAATCGTTTCAAGATTTTGGAATTTCTTTTGACAACTATTCACGTACTTCCGCTCAAATACATCATGAGACCGCATCAGATTTTTTTAAAAAACTATATGATGAAGGTAAATTTTTAGAAGAAACATCCGAACAATTATACGATGCCGATGCCAACCAGTTTTTAGCAGATAGGTTTGTAGTAGGTACTTGCCCCAAATGTGGCAATGAAGAATCTTATGGTGATCAATGCGAAAGTTGTGGTACCAGTCACAATGCCACCGATTTAATCAATCCTAAATCAGCAATAACGGGTAATGTACCTTCGTTAAAAAAGACAAAACATTGGTATTTACCATTAGATAAATACGAATCTTGGCTTAGAGAATGGATTGTTGAAGGTCATGAAAAAGATTGGAAACCCAATGTTTTAGGACAAGTAAAATCGTGGTTAGACGATGGTTTACGACCAAGAGCTGTAACCCGAGATTTAGATTGGGGAATCCCAGTTCCTGTGAAAGGTGCCGAAGGAAAAGTGCTTTATGTATGGTTTGACGCACCTATTGGCTATATTTCTTCCACCAAAGAATGGGCGGCTAGAGAAGGAAAAGATTGGGAACCTTACTGGAAAGACAAAGACACTAATCTAATTCACTTTATTGGAAAAGACAACATTGTTTTTCATGCGATAATTTTCCCGAGTATGCTTAAAGCGGAAGGAAGTTATATTGTGCCAAAAAATGTACCAGCTAATGAATTTTTAAATTTAGAAGGAAATAAAATATCAACTTCTAAAAACTGGGCAGTTTGGTTACATGAATATTTGCAAGATTTCCCTGACAAACAAGATGTGTTGCGTTATGTTTTAACAGCCAACGCACCCGAATCAAAAGACAATGACTTTACTTGGAAAGAATTTCAAGCACGTAACAACAATGAGTTAGTTGCTATATTTGGAAACTTTATCAATCGCGTCACTGTTTTAACCCATAAATATTACGATGGTGTAGTCCCAGAAAAAGCAAAACATTTTAAGGAATTAGATCAGATAAATGACTTTAAAAACAGCATTGCTAAGTCTATTGAATCCTATAGATTTAGAGAAGCTTCACAAGTCTTGATGAATTTAGCTCGTATGGGAAATGTGTTTTTACAAGAACAAGAACCTTGGAAAAAAATCAAAGAGAATCCTGAAGAGGTCAAAGGAATAATGTTTGTAGCGATACAAATTGCAGCAGCATTGGCTCATTTAGCTCAACCGTTTTTACCTTTTACGGCTCAAAAGTTAAGAAATATTCTAAATATTGAAGCTTTAAACTGGGATGAAGTACACTTGTCAAATACAGAATCTTTAGTTCTAGGAGGTCATAAAATCAATGCTTCAGAATTATTATTTGAAAAAATTGAAGACGAAGCAATACAACTACAATTAGACAAACTAGAAGCTACTAAAACTCAAAACAAGCAAGACAATAAAGCCGTCGAACCACAAAAAGACACAGTTACTTTTGATGATTTTGTAGGAATGGATATGCGAATTGGAACTATTTTAGAAGCAGAAAAAGTCGCTAAAACTAAAAAACTACTCAAGCTTAAAGTAGATGTTGGTATAGATACTCGAACGGTAGTCTCTGGTATTGCTGAAAGCTTTTCTCCAGAGGATATTATCGGACAACAAGTTTGTGTTTTAGTCAATTTAGCCCCTAGAAAAATACGTGGAATTGAAAGTCAGGGAATGATTTTAATGACCGATACAAAAGACGGGAAATTGAGTTTTTTATCACCAACTTCTAAAAATATAAAGAACGGGGAACAAGTTTCGTAGAAACATAAGTCATAGCTCTTTTGAAACCCTATTAACCTGAGTTCGACCTAAGCTTTGTTTACAGTTTGAACGAATTTTTAATCAATTCGAAGTTATATTTTTGAAGGACTAACTAGTTAATTT
>DQTL01000119.1 GCA_015662775.1 Lutibacter sp. | reverse complement strand
TCGTATTCTTGCAGTTACAACATCATTAGCAGTAGTGTTTTTTACAGGGATAGAGTTTGCCCCTTCCAACATAAAAATTCTTTGGCTGTTATTAAATGTAATATCTCCACCAAGAGTTCCTTCAGATCTCACCAAAAACCCCTGCCCAACTGGTATATATTGTTTTGGCGTAATTGCTAAAGCACCTGGATTAGTACCGCCTGAAAAATCAGGATGTAAAGTCGAAGCAACACCTCCCAATTGATTATATTCTGCATACCCTGCACTATAATTTACATAAATATGGGTGTCTATTCCCCAATGATGCCAGTAATAAAGTGTTCCGTCTATTACGCCTGCATTATCATCAATAAATTCATCTGCATCTAGTGCCGAAGCATAAGGATTTCCTACTAAATATTCTTTATTTGCTGATAAGGGCAAAGTATATTCTCCATCATTAGGTTTTCCTGTAAACGTATAGTTTTGAGCATCAGCATAAGCGGCAGCTATGTTGACACCTTTCATGGTAAATCCTTGCGCAGGTAACATAAGTGACCCAGCATCTGTATTAGGTGTTGTCCCTGTAAAAAGCGGAATCCAGTCTTCAGTGTTGTAAGGATCAACTACACCATCTACATATTTATAAAACCAAAAAGCTGCTAGTTCAATTGGTGGACCAACTGCCCCATTAAAACCTCCAATATAAGTTGGAGAGGCTGGTGACCATAAATCAGGTGTAGTTCCATCTTTTAACACAGCTGCTGCTGTATTAGCACCACTTGAAACCTGCACAGGTGAAGACCAATAATTATAACGATAGGCATTTTGCGCACCATCTTGATCTTTTAATAAATGACCTGAACCTGAATTTGCAGAAACTCCCGTATGTTTTTGAATTAATTGTGCTTCACCCATTAATCGTAAATCACCATTTGTCAATGCTAAATCATTTTCAACTTGTAAATCAAATTCATCTGAAACACAGCTAATCCTTTGACACTTGCATGTGTATTATTAACCGTTAGATTATAAAACCTAATTTCTTTGGAAATCCCATCTATAGTTTGTGTATCGTTAGTTACGCCATCAAAATAAGTAGTTCCTGACGTGGGAACTGTTGTAGTACCATCATTTGTAAAATCCCCAACTAAATGTAAATCTCCATCATTAGTATGCGTAGCCCCAACTTTATTGGTGTAATCATCAGCAAAATAAACACTAGTTCCTGATTCAATTTTTAATACTCCTTCATTTACAATTTGTGCATTACTTGTAAAAAAGCTGAATGACAAAACAATTAACAATGCTATCTTTTTCATAATCGGTTCTTTTTAAGATTTTTAATAGAGTAAACAAATATACTAGTTTTTTTAGTACAAGATTTAGTTATTGTATGAAATGACCTATTTACTGTATAAAACCCACTATTTTCTTTCTAAAACACACTTCATATTGTTTTAACCACCAATATATTTAAGTTTGTACCTTTGAAAAAAATAACAATTACAATCAAATGAGCCAAAAACGACTTTTTTTAATTGATGCCTATGCTCTTATTTTTAGAGGCTACTACGCTTTAATAAAAAACCCGAGAATTACGTCTAAAGGTATGGATACCTCAGCCATATTAGGTTTTATGAATTCTTTACTAGATGTTATTCGTAGAGAAAAACCTGATCATTTGGCTGTTGCCTTTGATAAAGGAGGATCTGTAGCCAGAAATACTGCTTTTCCTGCATACAAAGCCAGTAGAAAAGAAACACCTGAGGCTATTAAGATAGCCGTTCCTTATATTCAAAAAATATTGAAGGCTATGGAAATTCCTATTGTGGAAGAAGCAGGTTATGAAGCAGATGATTTGATAGGTACACTTTCAAAACAAGCGGAAAAACAAGGGTATAAAACCTTTATGGTGACTCCTGATAAAGATTTCGCCCAATTGGTTTCTGAAAATATTTTCATGTATAAACCAGCCCGTATGGGAAATGGGATTGAAATATGGGGAATTCCAGAGGTGCAAAAAAGATTTGAAATAGAAAGACCCGAACAAGTTATTGATTATCTTGGTATGATGGGTGATAGTGTAGACAACATTCCTGGGTTACCTGGAGTTGGTGATAAAACAGCAAAAAAATTCCTAAAAGAATATGGCAGTTTAGAAGGTTTATTAGAAAACACACATGAACTTAAAGGAAAACTAAAAGAAAAGGTAGAAGCAAATGCAGATTTAGGACGACTCTCTAAACAACTAGCAACTATAATGTTAGATTGCCCAGTTACTTTTAATGAAACTGATTACGAACTAACAAAACCCAATTTTGAAGCGGTACAAACGCTCTTTCAAGAATTGGAATTTCGTAGAATGTGGGAAACCTTTAATCGTATTTTTAAAGAACCTACTATTAAAAGTCAAGGCTCAGTAAAGAAACCCATCTTTGCGAGCGAGGAACGAGAGAAGCAAACTTTTGAAGCAAACCAAATTAAAAAAAAGAAACAAGAAGGTTTTCAACTAGATTTATTCGCTACACCAATCATTGAAGAAGAAACACCAATTGAGAGCGGTTATGGAAATCTTGATAATACCAATCACTTTTATCAACATGTAAATACGCCTTTTGCTAGAAAGTTGTTCATTCAAAAATTGATGCAACAAAAATCGGTTTGTTTTGATACAGAAACGACTAGTTTAAACACTTTTGAAGCAGAATTAGTAGGTATTGCATTTTCGTATGAGAAAGGAAAAGGATACTATATTTCATTTCCTAAAAACCAAAAAGAAACTCAAGAAATTATAGAAGAATTGCGTCCATTTTTTGAATCTGAAAGTATAGAAAAAATAGGTCAAAATTTAAAATACGATTTAAAAGTATTAAATAATTACAACATAGTAGTCAAAGGAAAACTCTTTGACACCATGATTGCCCATTATCTATTACAACCCGATATGCGACACAATATGAATGTGTTAGCTGAAACTTATTTAAATTACCAACCCAAACCAATTGAAAACTTAATCGGTAAAAAAGGCAAAAATCAACGTAGTATGCGTAGTGTTTCAATCGAAGATCAAACACAATATGCTGTCGAAGATGCTGATATTACTTTTCAACTAAAACAAATTTTTGAGCCAAAATTAAAGGAAAATAATCTTACTGATTTATTTCAAAATATAGAAATGCCACTTCTTCAAGTATTAACTACTATGGAATTAGAAGGCGTACAATTAGATACGGAGTTTTTACAAAGCCTTACTCAAGATTTGAACAAAGATATTATACAACTTGAAACTGCCATTTTTAAAATGGCAAATAAGAAATTTAATTTAGCTTCCCCCAAACAATTAGGTGAAGTTTTATTTGCCGACATGAAACTAGTTGAGAAACCGAAAAAAACCAAAACAGGTCAGTTTGCAACTGGTGAAGAAGTATTATCTAAACTCGCCAAAGAACACCCTATTATTTCAGATATTTTAGAGTGGCGAGGTTTAGTAAAACTAAAAAACACTTATGTTGATGCTTTACCCAAAGATGTCAATCAAAAGACAGGACGTATACATACTACTTTTTCTCAAGCCGTCGCTTCCACAGGACGTTTGAGTTCTAATAATCCTAATTTACAAAATATTCCTATTCGTACTGAAAGAGGACGACAAGTTAGAAAAGCCTTTATTCCAAAAGATAAAAATTTCACCTTGTTAGCTGCTGATTATTCTCAAATAGAATTAAGATTAATCGCCGAGTTAAGTGGTGATCAAACCATGAAACAGTCTTTTCTCAATGGAGAAGATATTCACAAAGCAACGGCATCAAATGTATTTAAAGTTCCTTTAGAAGAAGTGACAAGAGAACAAAGAAGTCATGCTAAGACAGTTAATTTTGGAATTATTTATGGTGTTTCAGCTTTCGGCTTAAGCCAACAAACCAATTTAACCCGTAAAGAATCCGCTGCATTAATAGAAACTTATTATAAAACCTACCCAACTCTAAAAGATTATATTTCTAAACAAGTAAATTTGGCAAGAGATCAAGGTTATGTAGAAACTTTATTAGGAAGAAGACGTTATTTAAAAAATATTAATTCAGGAAATTCAATTGTCCGAGCTGCTGATGAACGAAATGCTGTCAATGCTCCAATACAAGGAAGTGCTGCTGATATTATTAAAATAGCGATGATAGAAATTCAAAAACTTTTAGAAAATGGAAACTATAAATCTAAGATGTTATTACAAGTTCATGATGAATTGGTTTTTGATATACACAAAGAAGAACTTGATATACTAAAACCTCTAATTAAAGAAACCATGGAAAATGCCTATAAAATTTCCATCCCTTTATCTGTTGATGTTGGATTAGGTGCTGATTGGCTTGAAGCTCATTAAAATTCCAAACAATATATCAAAAAAAATATCTTACAAAATACACAAATATCTATCTTCTTGATATGCAGATATTTAAATACGTATTATTGTTGCTTTTCCTTGAATAAATAAAGATTATTTTAATCCAATAAAAAGCTCTTCAGAATATTTTTACTATTTTGCGTTCTGTAACAAATGTGTCTTTTATAGTTTACCTTTGTGTTTTTTTTTGTAACTACTTAGGGTATAAGCTTACTTGGTTGTTACACATTAACTATTATAATAATCATTAACTAAATTAAACTAAACTTATGAATTCAATTAAAACGACACTATTAACGCTCTTATTGTTTATAGTTTATACTACCTCCGCTCAAGAAAACAAGGCTATGAAAGCTAGTTTTACAGGTACAGTTAGTTCCATGGAACATGTGCCTTCTATTGCTTCAAGATTTGAATTAGCACCTGCCATCGTTGATGAAAAAGAAATGATGGATGGAAGATCTTCAAAAAATATTATTATTTCTGGAAAAGATTCACAAACTGAGAATGACTTTCTGGCAAGCAATCCACACTCTTTAACTCAAAAGATTAAAGGAAAAACACCTAGTTTAGTGTTTGACACCTATACATCTGGTTCTACTCCAACTGACCCAGCATTAGCAGTTGGTCCCGACCACGTTATAGTGGTATTTAATACAGGTTTTATTATATATGACAAAGACGGAAATGATTTAACTGGGATGGTGTCACCAAACCCAACAATATTTCCAAGTGGTGGTTGTTGTGATTTAACAGCTTCTTACGATAAAGCAGCTGATCGTTTTGTTTTAACTTTCTTGGGAAGTGGAGCTCAAGTTGCTGTTTCTGACGGTCCAGACCCTATTAACGATGGATGGTACACCTATAACATTTCTGCAATTAGCGATTACCAAAAATTATCTGTTTGGAGTGATGGTTATTACATCACAGATCATGGTGGTTCTAATAAAGTTTATGCTTTAGAAAGAGATGCCATGCTTGCTGGTGATGCTGGCGCACAAGTAGTAGGTTTTAATCCTCCTGGAATAGTTACTAGTGGTTTCCATAGTTTACAAGTATGTAATGTGTCTGATGAAAATATGCCAGCTGCAGGAGGTGCTCCTTTAATATATATGCAAGATGATGCTTGGGGTGGTGTTACTGAAGATCATATAAAATTATGGACTATTGATATGGATTGGTCAAATACTGCCAACTCAACTATTTCAGCAGCACAAGAAATTATTACAACTCCTTTTATCAGTGTTTTTGATAATGGAGCATGGGAGAATATTAAACAACCTGGAGGAACACTTCTCGATGCTTTACAAGCTACCATAATGAACCAAGCTCAATTTAGAAAATTTGGAAGTCACAATTCAATTATTTTTAATTTTGTAGTTGACATAGATGCATCAAACGTAAATTTAGCAGGTGTTCGTTGGATAGAATTAAGACAAGACAGTGACAACCAACCTTGGTCTTTATACCAAGAAGGAACCTATGCATCGCCTGATGGAAAACATGCTTGGAATGCTAGTATGATAATGGATATTCAAGGTAATATAGGTATGGGATATACCTCTTGTTCTAGTCCTACTTCAGCTACCGAGGTTAAAGTTAGCTCTTTTTATACTGGAAGATATGCAGGAGATCCATTAGGAACGATGACCATTGCAGAAGAATTAATTTCTGAAGGTGATGCAAATATCGGTAGTTCAAGATATGGAGATTATAGTAAAATTGACATTGATCCTTCTGACGATAAAACATTTTGGTTTATAGACGAATATATGAGTAGCGGTAGAACTGGTGTTGTGGGAGTTTTTAAAATAGCTCCTAACTTTAACAACGATATTGGAGCAGTTAATGTAGATTCTCCAGTTTCAGGTGTTTTAACTAGTACAGAAGCGGTAACAATAAGTATTTTTAATTACGGTCAATTAGATGCTTCTAATTTTGAGGTGTCTTATCAAATTGATGGAGGAGACGTAGTTACCGAAACTTTTTCAGGAACCATTGCCTCAAATACATCAGCTCAATATACTTTTACTGAACTTGGTGATTTTTCTACGGAAGGAACTACTTATTCTGTAACGACAACAACCTCTTTAGGTGGAGATGAAGATAATGGGAACGATGGTATTACTCAAGAAATCACACATTTAATTCATAATGATGTAGGTATAATTACTTTTGTTGCTCCAGAATCTGGGAAAAATATGGGTATGGAAACAATCACAGTGTCTATTCAAAACTTTGGCGGGGCTGAACAGTCAAATTTTGATGTTTCTTACACATTACAAGGTGCTGCTCCTGTAGTAGAACAAGTTGCTGGACCTATTGCATCTGGTGACTCTTTAGAGTATTCTTTTGCTACTCAAGGTGATTTTTCTGCCATTCAAGGTTTTAATTTATCCGCAACGACAAGTTTAGCAACTGACTCAAATGTTTCAAATGATGAAATAAGTGTAGTAATTGTAAACTCTTCTTGTATAGAAGAAGAAAACACAACTTCCCAACCAATTGGTCCTGATGCGGGTACTGTGACAAACTCAATAATAAACATGACAACTGATGCTATTATTAATGGACTTTCCGTTACTGTAAATATTGACCATACTTATGATGCTGATTTAGATATTTATATAATCGCACCTGATGGAACTCGTGTAGAGTTATCAACTGATAATGGTGGTACAGGAGAAGGTTTTATCGATACCATATTTGACGACGATGCAAGCCTATCAATTACCGAAGGAGAAGCACCTTTTACAGGTAGTTACCAACCAGAAGGAAGCTTAGCTGACTTTAACGGTATGTCAATCCTTGGGGAATGGACTCTTGAAATTACAGATGATTATGGTGAAGATGCTGGTACTCTAAATTCATGGAGCTTAGAAACTTGTACAACTACATCTGCAGGGATTTTTGATAACTTAGTTGATGCTAGTGATCTTATAATCAAAACACTTGCTGATAATCATTTTGAAATTTCATTAGAGACAGAGACCTATACAGAAAATCTAACTTTTCAAGTTTTTAATATATTTGGTCAAGAAATGGTTCATTATGTAATCAAAAAACAAAATGGAGCTTATACCTATCCGTTAGACATGTCATACACAGCTTCTGGTGTGTATATCATTAGAATGGGTAATAACAATATGGGTAAAGTAAAACGTATTATTGTACAATAAACAAGATAAAAAGTATTCAACATATTGTAAAAAAAGACTATCAGAAATGATGGTCTTTTTTTATTGTCTATAATCTTCTAACTTTGCCCTCTAGTCACATAAGTAACAGACTAACTAAAAACAAAACATGCTAAATAATTCTAAAATAAGAAAAGATTTCCCCATACTAAATAGACAAGTAAATGGTAAACCACTAGTTTATTTAGACAATGCGGCTACTAGCCAAAAACCACAGGTAGTTATAGCTGCTTTAAGTAAATTTTATCAAAAAATCAATGCCAATGTACATAGAGGCGTACATTCTTTAAGCCAAGAAGCTACCAAAGAATTTGAAGAGGCTAGGCTTAAATTACAAAAGCATTTTAATGCAAAACACACACACGAAATTATTTTTACAAGAGGTACAACAGAAAGCATCAACCTTGTGGCTAATGGTTTTTCTCAACTATTACAAAAAGGAGATGAAGTGCTTATTTCGCAATTAGAACATCACTCCAATATAGTTCCTTGGCAATTGGCTTGTGAAAAGTCTGGAGCCAGCTTAAAGGTAATTCCCATAAACTCAAAAGGTGAAATACTACTTAAAGAGTTTGAACAATTACTTTCTAATAAAACCAAAATAGTAGCCGTAAATCATATTTCCAATACATTAGGGACTATCAATCCTATCAAAGAAATCATAACAAAAGCACACAAACATAATGCTGCTGTTTTAATAGATGGTGCACAGGCTACCGCACACATCGCAATTGATGTGCAAGAGTTAGATTGTGATTTTTATTGTACCTCAGCTCATAAAATGTGTGGTCCAACGGGTATTGGTATGCTATATGGTAAGGAAGAATGGTTGCAAAAAATACCGCCCTATCAAGGCGGTGGAGAAATGATTAAAGAGGTTACTTTTGAAAAAACAACCTATGCAGATCTTCCCTATAAATTTGAGGCAGGCACACCCAACATTGCAGATGCCATAGCTTTTGGTGCAGCCATAGACTATCTTAATAACATCGGATTAGATTCTATTGCCAAGTACGAAAATGAATTGTTAGCTTATGCAACACAACTAATTAGTGAGATTCCAGAAGTTAAAATTATTGGAACTGCTCAAGAGAAAGCAGCTGTTTTATCCTTTATAGTGAAAGATATTCATCCTTTTGATATTGGTAGCATCATTGATAAATTAGGTATTGCAGTACGAACAGGTCACCATTGTACACAGCCTATTATGCAATTTTTTGATATTTCTGGAACTATTCGGGCTTCCTTTTCATTTTACAATACAAAAGAAGAAATAATTGTTTTTATTAATGCACTAAAAAAGGCGATTACTATGTTGTGCTAGCTTTTAAAATCAATTTTTTTACTTTGGCTTACTTTTTGTATTTTTACATTTACTTTCAATTTTTTTAACTTTAAACCTCAATAATGAAACCTTTTTATTTTATAATCATTCTAGCTTTTTTCTTTTCTTCTTGTCAAAAAGACAAGATAATTTTTATAGCAGACCACTATGGTGATTGTGAATCACAATGCCTACTTGTTCGTGAAAATGAACAGGATAAATGGACTAACTTTTCAGAAAATATAGAAGGTTTTGAGTACAAAGAAGGATACAATTATAAACTAAAAGTTAAGATTGAAAAGAAAAATTCAGAAGTTACTTATACTTTGATTGAAATCTTATCAGAAACCGAAACTGTCACAAAAAAAACTACTGAAGATCAAGAAAAATGGCTCGTATCAAAAATTGAAGGATTTGATAATAAAACTAGTAAAACACCTTCTTTCACATTAAAAGATGGACAAATTAGAGGTAATGCAGGTTGTAATTCTTTTGGAGGAGATTTACAATTTGACAAAACTGGTGTTTTTAAAGTAGGTAGATTACGATTTACTAAGATGTACTGTCAAGAATATATGAAATTAGAAAAAGCTTTTTCAGCTGCATTGAGTAAAGCCACAAATTATAAACTTGTAAAAGGAAAAATGTTTTTTTTAGATAATGAAAACAAACTTTTATTTTCAGCAAAGAAAAAAGAGCGTATTGCTGCAATAGAAAACAAATGGTTTATAACTAGTATTAAAGGTTTTCACAACAAAACGAATAAAATTCCTTTTTTTAGAATCAGTAAAACATTTATAAATGGAAACAATGGATGTAATGATTTTGGAGGTAGTTTTATGACAGACAATACAAATATTTTTAAAATTGATCGGCTTCGTAAAACCGAAATGTATTGTGAAGAATTTGCTTCTTTAGAAAATGCTTTTCACGCTACTTTAAACAAAGTGACGCATTATAAGATAACAGATGGTTCTTTATTATTGTTTGACAAATCTAAATATGTGCTTATGACAGCATCGACAAAGAAACCAATTCCTGAAAATGAGACTTACAGATTACCCTATATTTTGGAATACAATGTTTCTTCTAAAGGCTATGCATTTAAAAATAAAATAATAGAAGCTAAAAATATACTAGAATATTCCAATTTATTACCGAAGAAAACACCTGTTGAGAAACACACGCTTTCTAAGACAGATTTAAAACTCTTTAAAGAAGCTTTGCAAAAAATTGGTTTTGAATCTTTAGAAAAACTACAAGCACCTTCAGAAAAACATCAGTTTGATGGAGCTCCTGCAGCTACATTTACCGTTGTTTTTAATGGAAAAACACACGTTGTTCCAACTTTTGATCATGGGAATCCTCCAAAAGAATTAAAAGGAATAATAACAAGGATTATGCAAATACGTGAAGGAGAACATCATCATAATCATTAAAGATTTTTTTGAAATAAGCCTTGTCTGCCAGTAGACAAGTAAATTCGACGTAAAATATCAAAGCATTTAACCTTATGACTATCGCTCTGCGATTAGAATAAACTATCTTTTCCTGCTTCAAACCCAGTATCGATCAATTTGTCTTTTTTATGCGATGCCGTAACTGCTAATGCATCACAACGTTCATTTTGTGGATGATTATTGTGTCCTTTAATCCACACCATTTTGGGTTTGTGTTGGTCGTATAATTTAACAAAACGTCTCCATAAATCAGGGTTTTTAACATTGGCATAACGTCGTCTTTTCCATTTTGCAATCCAATCTTGATTAATAGCATCTGTCACATATTTAGAATCGGAATAAACAGTAATTTCTAAATTATTAAATTTTAAAGATTCTAAAGCCACAATGACTGCTAACAACTCCATGCGGTTATTTGTTGTTTTAAGAAAACCTTCGGCATATTCCTTTTTGTAAGGTTTTCCAACCCATTCCATAACAATTCCATAGCCGCCTGGACCGGGATTTCCCCTGCAAGCACCATCGGTGTATATGTGAACTTTCTCAATCATTTTGTAAAAATTGATACGAATGTAAGATAAATAATTAATTTCGCAACTTAAATGGCAAAAATTAAAAACATAGAATTGGGAGAATTCCCACTACTTTTAGCACCGATGGAAGATGTTAGTGATCCTCCATTTCGGAAATTGTGTAAAGAATTTGGTGCAGATGTAGTCTACACCGAGTTTATCTCCTCTGAAGGATTGATACGAAATGCCCAAAAAAGTGCTAAAAAACTAGATATTTACGAAAGTGAACGTCCAGTTGGTATTCAAATATTTGGTCATAACTTAGAATCTATGCTGCAAACTATTGAGATTGTAGAAGCTTCAAAACCTGATTTTATAGATATTAATTTTGGCTGTCCTGTTAAAAAAGTAGTGCATAAAGGAGCAGGAGCGGCATTGTTGAAAGACATACCTAAAATGGTTCGTATGGCAGAAGCCATGGTCAAACGGGCAAATATTCCCGTTACCGTAAAAACTAGGTTGGGTTGGGATGCTAATTCAATAGTGATTGTTGAAGTGGCAGAACGACTACAAGATGTTGGGATTGCCGCCTTGGCAATTCACGGTCGTACTCGAGCACAATTATATAAAGGAGATGCCGATTGGAAACCCATAGCCGCCGTGAAAAACAACCCCAGAATGCATATCCCTATTTTTGGAAATGGAGATATCAACACACCTGAAAGAGCAAAACTGATGCGAGATGAATATGGTTTAGATGGTGCTATGATTGGTAGATCTAGCATAGGAAATCCTTGGTTTTTTAGAGAAGTAAAACATTTTTTACAAACTGGTGAGCATTTGTCAAAACCAACAATCACAGAAAGAGTAGCTGTAGCAAAAAGACATTTAGAAATGGCAACAGAATGGAATGGAGATGTAGTAGGTTTACTCGAAACTAGACGCCATTACTCTAGTTATTTTAAAGGAACACCCGACTTTAAACCATTTAGAATGAAAATGGTAACAGCACCAACTAAAGAGGAAGTGTTTAGCATTTTTGAGCAAGTTATTCAAACTTATAAATAATGATATTCACTACAAAAGTCTGATATACTTCTGCTTACAAGGCTCTATACAATTAAAGCTAATAATTAATTTTCCGTCTTGTATTTCATAATTGAGTGGAACTTCAGAACAAGTAGCAGGTGTTATTGTGGTTGTTGAGTAGGTTCCGCCACTTAATGGTTCATTTGTCAAAGAGGCACTACACATGTCTCCGTTAGCTGTAAAAGTATTGCCATCATTAAAAGTAATTGTTTTACTTGATTCAACTTCTTGAAAAGTGCCACCGCCACCACCATCGTCATTTAACACTTCAATAAGCTTCCATTTTCCAATAATAGAAACTTCATCATCAGCTGTAGTACAAGCATTTGTTAAAAAGAATAGTATGATTCCTGTAAGTAAAAATATATTTTTCATGATGTACAGTTTTTTTTATAAGATGTAAATACACAAGAAAGTTGCGTAGTTTTTAAGAGATTAACATCTTTTCATCAATACGACTACTTACAATTCTGGCAGCAATATAGCCTAATA
>DQTL01000031.1 GCA_015662775.1 Lutibacter sp. | reverse complement strand
CCTTCCTTGTAAACAACTGCTTTCCGGTTTCTACCGTCAATTAAAATTGATAAAGGATTTTTGACTTGTATATGACGAATAAAACTATCCTCAAAAATAATATGTTGTTTATTTAAATACTCATAATCAATAAAACCATCATTCATAAAAGAGTTAATCGTTAAATAACCGACTTGTAAAGAAGTCAAATTCTGAAAGAAATGTGTGCCTTGACTTGGGTCAATTCGGTAGTTTTCCATACCTGATTCTACAATTATTTTGGCGGCCGATATTTGTGACCAATTAATTGGAATGCCTAACCATGGATCGCTAGAGCCCCATCTGCCAGGTCCTATTAAAATATAGTTTTTTTCATCATGTTCAAAGTTGTTATTTATTTGTTCTATTGATTCAGCAATTTCCATTGTTTTTGAAGCATCAAATACTTTAGGTTTGATAAACACAATATCCATGAGATTATTATAAATTCCATTTCCTAAAGCAGATTCGGCATATATGATTGTTTTAGACAAATCAACAACATCTTTAATTTGATGGATTGAATCATTTTGTTCTACAATGGGTCTGATTTGTAAAAAACTAAAAATTTTGGGTTGTCCTTTGGGAACATCTAAATTGACTGCAAATTCAATTTCTATAGGGTTGTGCATTTCTCTTTTTCCAATTCGTAATAAATCATTTAAAATTTCGGGTAATGGAAATTCTTCTTGATTTAATATGTTTTCAAAGGTAAGAATCCTCGCTCCGTCATGAAAAACACCAGATCGTATTTGGTTGCTTTGCATATCGTAGGTAGAAGCAACAAATTTTAATGCTCTGTGATCTTTAACTTGTCTTAGATTAATTCTTTTTTTATTGATAGATTCATTAAGGGATGTTGTGAAGCTATCAGGATTCATGTCAAGTCCAAAAAAATATTTTTGTGTTTCTTTAAGGGCTGTTTTGGTTGATGATAATTGCAGAATCTTTGTCGGGTGAGCGGGAGAAAATCGTAAAGTTTTTCCACCACCAACAATATATTCTCCAAGTCCAAGTGCTATATTGACAATACCTTCGTTTGGTTTTTCTTCTCCAATCGGATAAAAATTAATAGACCTCGCCACACCTGATATAGTCGGAAAATAAACAGTATCATATTGTGTACCAGCAACTTCTTGTAAAATTACTGCCATTTTGCTTTCTTCAATAGAATGTGCCGTAGCTTTTATATAGGCTTTACTATTCTTATAAAAGGCAGATGCCATTACAGATCTAATAGCATTGCAGACCATTATTTGCAATTTATTTATACTAGTATTTGGCACCATATAAGTTGCAAATACACCTGCAAAAGGCTGGTATAGAGAGTCTTCTAAAACACTAGAAGAACGAATAGCAATGGGTAATTTTGATGTGCTTAAAAAAGATCGAATATCTTTTACAACCCACTTAGGTAGGGGTTTTGATATAAACATATTCAAAATTTCTTCATCTTTTTGTTTTTTTGCAACAAAAGGAAACAAATTATGTGTTTCCATAAACTCATCAAATACTTCGGTGCTTAATACAACTGTTCTAGGAATAGAGATGGTAATATCTTTGTATTTATTAGCTAGATTATAATTTTTCAAAAATAAATCTATAAAGGCCAATCCACGGCCTTTTCCTCCTAATGAGCCGTCTCCAATTCGTGAAAACACATAGTATTCATCGTATTGATGCCTGTTAAATTTATTAATAACTCCTCTAGATCTATATATCCTATAAGCTTTAACAGATTCTATTAAAAACTGACGTAACTGTTTGTCCCTAGAGAAATCGGAATATTCAACTTGAATAAATAGATTCGCTAATGGAAAAAGAGACCTAGCACGTAACCATTTTGAAAAATCATGTTTTTTAGCATGAAACACCAAAGATCGAACAGGGATTTTAGCTAATGATTTTTGAAATTTTTGTAAATCTTCAGCTTTTCTTATAACTATATTTTTTTTAGGATCGTAAAATTCAAAAACTCCAAAAGAAAAATGTTTTGAGATTATTTTTTTTAAATCTATTCCAAGTGTTTCGGAATGTTTGTGTAAAAATTCAGCTTTAAAATCTTCTGCTTTTGTTTTATTCTCTAAATTAGAAGATTGGATAATAGCAGGAATAAATCCGTTGCTATCTTTTATTTTTTTCAAAAAATGGAAACCAGCATTTTTGTCAAGTCTGTTATTTCTGGGATAGCTTACATCTGTAATAACACCTAATATGTTTTCCCTAAAAGTATTAAACAACACAATAGCTTCTTCATATGTTTTAGCAAGTAATATTTTAGGTCTTCCTCTTCTTGATAATATTTGTTGGTGTTCATTAAGTCCTTCTTGCACAAATAACTGTGTTTGTTTAAATAGGATATTATAGAGTATTGGTAAATAACGTGTGTAAAAACTACTGGTGTCTTCTACTAATAGAATGGCTTTCACACCTATTTCATTTATATCTTTTTCAGCATTCATACTATCTTCAACAAGTTTTATTATTGAAGTAAATATACTGACATTTCCGCTCCAATGAAAGACATAATCAATGCTGTGTTTCTCTTTTTTGTTTAATAGTTTTTCTAATTCTTTTGGATGATGACTTAGTGCAACAATAGGTGTTTGAGGGTATTTTTTCTTAATTATGTCAGATACTTCATATGAAATAATGCTTTTATCTAACCAGTTAATTATCAATTCTACATGGTTATTGTCTAATAGTTTTAAAGCTTTTTTGCTAGAGTTTGCATGTAAAATATTGGGTGGATAGCGTAAATTTAAGGAAGAGTATTCTGTAAAGATTTGTTCATCAATCCTGCCGTCTTCTTCCAATAAATAAAAGTCATAATTAGAGCAGATAATGAGTACATTTAGAACTCTTTTTTGCATTAATTGTTTAAAAGAAATATCTTTAAACCTGTAGGTTAGTAAGTCTGGCAAGTGATTATTTTGCAACATTATCAGTATAATTTTTGTTGTTATTTAAAAGAATAAACTTTAAAACTGTAATAATTAAGAATATAGCAAGAACAATGTAACAAAAAGGGATGCCTAAACTACTAGACACACATATAACTTTTCCATAAATATGTCCAATAGAAGCATAAATAGACAAAGCTAAACCAGCCCCTAAAAAGATAAAAAACGGAATTATTTGCTTTTGTACGACTTGAAAAATCAGTAAAAATATAAAGTAGACAGTTCCTATATAGCATGCAGGTATTATAAGAAATCTAGTACATTCGATTTTTTTGATATAATGTAAATAGGATATTTCCGAAATAAAATATGTTCCTACAGCTAAAATAAATAATATTAATATTTTTATTATATTGTTTTTCACGATGTTAAATGTACAATAAATTTCCAAAAAAAGCTTTTTCATTTAATGAAAAAGCTTTTTAATAAAAAATATTACGTCTATTGAAAAACATTAATAATTTAAGGTACAATTTATACCACACCTTGATCTAACATAGCATCGGCTAATTTTACAAATCCTGCCACGTTGGCTCCTTGTACATAGTCAATAGAACCATCATCACGAGTACCATATTTCACACAAGAAGCATGAATATCGCTCATAATTTGGTGCAATTTAGCATCTACCTCTTCACGAGTCCAGTTATAACGTAATGAGTTTTGACTCATTTCTAAACCAGAAACGGCAACTCCACCAGCATTAGATGCTTTACCTGGAGCGTATAATATTTTGGCATTTTGATACACTTCAATGGCATCTGGTGTAGAAGGCATATTAGCACCTTCGGCAACACACATGACACCATTATTAATTAGTGTTTTTGCTTGTTCTTCGTTTACTTCATTTTGTGTGGCACAAGGTAAAGCAATATCTACTTTAACACCCCAAGGTCTTTCACCTTTAATATACTTTGCGTTTGGATATTCATCAACATATTCAGAAATACGCCCACGTTGTACATTTTTAAGATCCATTACATATTCTAGTTTGTCAGAATCTATGCCATCTGCATCATAAATATACCCGCCAGAATCAGAAAGTGTCACTACTTTTCCACCTAGTTCATTAACTTTTTCGGTTGCATATTGTGCTACATTACCTGATCCAGAAATAGAAACCGTTTTTCCCTTAAAAGAATCACCTTTTGTTTTTAACATATGTTGTGCGAAATATACTGTCCCATAACCTGTAGCTTCTGGTCTTATTAAAGAACCACCATAAGACATTCCTTTACCAGTTAAAACACCGACAAACTCGTTACGTAATTTTTTATATTGACCAAATAAGAATCCTATTTCACGACCACCAACTCCAATATCACCTGCGGGTATGTCCGTATTGGCTCCAATATGGCGGAATAATTCACTCATAAAGGATTGTGTAAATCGCATTACTTCAATATCTGACTTTCCTTTAGGGTCAAAATCAGATCCACCTTTTCCACCACCCATTGGTAAGGTTGTTAAGGAATTTTTAAATACTTGTTCAAACCCTAAAAATTTTAAAATAGATAAGTTTACAGAAGGATGAAAACGCAAACCACCTTTGTAAGGACCAATTGCTGAGTTAAACTCAACTCTAAAACCTCTATTTATTTGTGTTTTTCCTTGGTCATCAATCCAAGGTACTCTAAACATTAAAACACGTTCGGGTTCAATCATTCTTTCTAAAAGCATTTTCCCTTTGTAAGCTGGAGTTTCTTCAATAAAAGGAATAATTGCCTCAGCCACTTCTTGTACTGCTTGAAGGAACTCAGGTTCATTAGAATTACGCTTTTTTGCGTATTCCATAAAAGCATTTATTTTTGATTTCATATAATTATGGATTTTTATTTATAATTGCAACAAATATACGTTAAAAATTATCGTTTTTTAACTGACTTTTGTCATTTTATGAATAAGATTATTATGAATTTAACAAAGATTCCATCAAAAAATTATCTTTAGTCAATTTGAATTATAGCTTCCAAAAAAATATGTAATTTTGCGTTTCAATTCTTGTAAAAACCTATGCTAGATAAAATTAAAAAATACCAAGAAGAAATTGCTCAGTTTTCAGCAACTGAAATAAGTGAAGTTGAAAACTTTCGAATTCAATTTACTGGAAGTAAAGGCATCATAAAATCATTGTTTAAAGATTTTAAAGAAGTTCCCAATCAAGAAAAAAAAGCGGTAGGACAAGCCTTAAATGTGTTGAAAAATGCGGCTACTGATAAAGTAAAAACGCTAATAGAAGCACTAGAGACAAGTGTTGCTGAAAAAGGGATATACGGTGATTTAACTAGACCTCAAGCACCAATAGAAATAGGTTCGCGTCATCCAATATCTATCGTTAAAAATAGAATTGTGGATATTTTTTCAAGAATAGGCTTTACAGTTTCTGAAGGACCAGAAATTGAAGATGATTGGCATAATTTTTCAGCTCTAAATTTACCAGAACACCATCCAGCACGTGATATGCAAGATACCTTCTTTATAGAAAAAAATCCTGATTTATTATTGCGTACACACACTTCATCGGTTCAAGTTCGCTATATGGACGATCATGAACCACCTATCAGAACCATATCTCCAGGTCGTGTTTTTAGAAATGAAGATATTTCTGCACGTTCGCATTGTATTTTCCATCAAGTAGAGGGTTTGTATATAGATACAGATGTTTCTTTTGCAGATTTAAAACAAACCCTTCTTTATTTTACAAAAGAATTATTTGGGAAATCTAAAATAAGATTACGTCCTTCCTTTTTTCCATTTACAGAACCCAGTGCCGAAGTAGATATTTATTGGGGATTAGAAACCGAAACAGATTATCGTATTACCAAAGGAACAGGTTGGTTAGAGATTATGGGTTGTGGAATGGTAGACCCCAATGTTCTTAAAAATGCAGGAATTGATTCTGAAAAATATACAGGTTTTGCCTTTGGAATGGGTATAGAACGTATTGCCATGCTCTTATACCAAATACCCGATATACGTATGTTTTATGAAAATGATGTCAAGTTTTTAGAGCAGTTTAAGGCAGTGACTTAGGTTTTTAGACTGATTTTTTGTCTGTTAAAAGTCAACAAACATATTTCTATTCAAGCAATTAACGTTAATTGCTTGAGTGTATTCAAGGAATTAACGTTAATTCACCCTTTTGAATTTAATAATTTTATGTACATTTGCATTATTAACCTATAATAATGTCTGAGAAGTATATACATAGAGCTGTTATTAATGAATTTAAAAGAAAGTTAAAACCAAACAAAGTTTTAATTCTATTAGGTGCAAGAAGGGTAGGTAAAACAGCATTAATAAATAAATTTATTGAAAATATTCCAACATCAGATTATTTATTATTGAATGGAGAAGACCTACAAACATTGAGTATTTTAGAAGAACGCTCTGTGGAAAATTATAAAAGACTAATAGGGTCGGCTAAAATATTAATCATAGATGAAGCTCAAAAAATTCCTGAGATTGGCTTAAAACTCAAATTAATTGTTGATGAAATAAAAGGGATTAAAGTGATAGCCACAGGTTCTTCCGTATTTGATCTTAGTAATAGTTTAGGTGAACCTTTGGTAGGTAGGGAAAATACATTAAGGCTATATCCATTAGCACAAATGGAGTTTGTAAAAGAAGAAGGCTTTCTTGATACAGTTAATAAACTAGAGGAACGCTTGTTATTTGGAGGTTATCCTGAATTAGAACAGTATACCGATTGGAATGATAAAGCAGATTATTTAGAAGGAATTGTCAATTCATATTTATTAAAAGACATATTAGCTTATGATAAAATTAAAAAAGCTGATAAAATTATTGATTTACTAAAACTAATAGCTTTTCAGGTAGGTAAAGAAGTTAGTATTGATGAATTAGCAAATTCTTTAAAAGGAATAAGTAGAAATACCGTTGAAAATTATTTAGACTTATTATCAAAAGTATTTATTATTTATAAAGTTAAAGGTTATAGTAAAAATTTACGTAAAGAAGTAACCAAATCAAATCGTTGGTATTTTTATGATAATGGAATAAGAAATGCAATTATTAGAAATTTTAACAAACTAAATTTTAGAAATGATATAGGTGAATTGTGGGAAAATTATTTAATGTCTGAAAGGATAAAGCACAATTCGTATAAGAATATAAGAATAAACCAATATTTTTGGAGAACATATGATCAACAAGAAATTGATTTAATTGAGGAAGAAGCAACACAAGTTAGTGCTTATGAGTTTAAATGGAATCATAAAAAGAAAGTAAAAGCACCAAGAGGTTGGAAGAATGCCTACCCCGATGCTTCTTTTAAAACTATCAATAAAGAAAACTATCTTGATTTTATTGTTTAATAAAAAAATATTGCATCTCTATTTTTTAAAGTATGACAAAAATTTATAGGATGTGCATATCATACCGACAATAATTGAGATTGAGATACAGAGAAATGAATAATACACAGACTTAGCAGTAAAATTTTAAATAAAATGAAAACAAAAACCACTTTTTTCTGTCAAAATTGCGGTTCGCAATATGCGAAATGGATGGGGCAATGTAAGTCTTGCGGAGAGTGGAATACTATTGTCGAAGAAATTATTCAAAAAGAAGAAAAAAGGGCATGGAAACCCAAAAGTGAAACTAAAAACACTCGAATAAGCAAACCTTTAAAAGTTTCTGAAATTGCTTTAGATACAGAAATTCGAATAACTACATTTGACAATGAATTAGATAATGTGCTCGGTGGTGGCGTTGTCCCCGGATCTTTAATTTTATTAGGTGGAGAACCTGGAATTGGAAAATCAACATTGCTTTTACAAGTGGCATTATCCATGTCGCAAAATGTTTTGTATGTGTCAGGTGAAGAAAGTCAAACACAGCTTAAAATGCGAGCTGAAAGATTACAAAAGCAAAATTCAGATTGTCTGCTACTCAACGAAACCAATACCCAACAAATATTTAGGCATGTTACCGAACTGCAACCTGAGGTTTTAGTAATTGACTCTATACAAACCTTGCATACCAATGCAATAGAAGCTTCGCCAGGAAGTATTTCTCAAATAAGAGAAACAACAGCTGAACTCATAAAATTTGCCAAAGAAACAGCGACTCCTGTTTTTTTAATAGGTCATATTACCAAAGACGGACATATTGCAGGGCCAAAAATACTAGAACATATGGTCGATGTGGTCTTACAATTTGAAGGAGATCGCAATCATCTATACCGTATCTTAAGAAGTCAAAAAAATCGTTTTGGATCTACCAATGAAATTGGAATTTATGAAATGCGACAAACTGGTTTACGTGAAGTTACAAACCCATCAGAATTATTAATTTCTCAAAAAGATGAAGCCTTAAGTGGAACAGCAATTGCTGCAACCTTAGAAGGAATGAGACCTTTAATGATAGAAGTACAAGCTCTAGTCAGTAGTGCTGTTTATGGAACACCACAACGTTCCTCAACTGGTTATGACATCAAACGATTACACATGCTTTTAGCTGTATTAGAAAAACGTGCTGGTTTTAGATTAGGAGCTAAAGATGTTTTTTTAAATATAGCTGGTGGTATTAAGGTTGATGACCCAGCTATTGATCTATCGGTTATAACAGCTGTTTTGTCATCTAACGATAATATTGCTATTCCGCAAGACACTTGTTTTGCAGCAGAAGTAGGATTAGCAGGTGAAATAAGACCCGTAACCCGTATCGAACAACGCATATCAGAAGCAGAAAAGTTGGGTTTTAAACAAATATTTATTTCTAAATTTAATAAAATCAGCACTTCTGATTATCAAATAGAGATTGTTTTGGTGGCTAAGGTAGAAGATGTATATGGAAAGTTATTTGTGTAACTTTGTATTCGTTCTAAAAATAGTAATTTTGCTCTAAAACTTTCAACATTATACCTTATAACTATAAACTAAAAAAAATGAAAGCCTATATTTTTCCAGGACAAGGAGCTCAATTTGAAGGAATGGGAGCCGATTTATACGAAAACTCACAAGAAGCCAAAGATTTATTTGATAAAGCCAATGAAATTCTAGGTTTTTCTATAACGGACATTATGTTTAAGGGAACAGCAGAAGATCTTAAACAAACAAGAGTTACTCAACCTGCTATTTTTTTACACGCTGTTATCAGTGCTAAATTAATGGGAGATGATTTTAAACCAGAAATGGTAGCTGGGCATTCCTTGGGAGAGTTTTCAGCACTCGTAATGGCAAAAGCATTGTCATTTGAAGATGGATTAAATTTAGTATATAAAAGAGCCTTAGCCATGCAAGAAGCTTGTGAAATTGAGCCTTCTACCATGGCAGCAGTTTTAGGTTTAGAAGATGAAATTGTTGAGCAAGTTTGTAAAGAAACAAAAGGAATTGTGGTTGCTGCAAATTACAATTGCCCAGGTCAATTAGTTATTTCAGGTGATATTGATGCCATAAATACAGCCTGTGAAACTTTAAAAGAAAAAGGGGCAAGACGAGCCTTAGTTTTACCTGTTGGAGGTGCTTTTCACTCACCATTGATGGAACCAGCTCGTGAAAATCTTGCAAAAGCCATTCAAAATACAGAAATTCAAAACCCTATTTGTCCTGTATATCAAAATGCAGTAGCAAAAGCAGTTGTCGATAAAGAAAGTATCAAAGAAAATTTAATTGCACAATTAACCGCTCCTGTAAGATGGACACAATCCATTCAACAAATGATTACAGATGGTGGTACTGATTTTACAGAAATAGGGCCAGGAAAAGTACTGACAGGATTAATGCGAAAAATTGACAGAAGTGTAACAGCGTCAAAAGCAGAAATGAATTAGCGAATTTCCAGAAAAAGCTAGAAAACAATAAGGCACTTACATTAAAAGATTGCTTTGCTTCGTGCCTCGCAATGACTGTTTTCAAATCGACTCAGACTTAGATTGAAACCCGTCGTTGCGAACGAGGAACGAGTGAAGCAAACTCTTAGATAAAGTCAATTTTTAAAACAAAAAAATGAAACTAAAAACACCACCCTATTTAAAAAAAGGAGATCTAGTAGCATTAGTGACTCCCGCTGGCTTTATTGAAAATGACAGCTCACTAATTTTAGCAGAAAAATTACTTAAATCTTGGGGTTTAAAAGCTATTAGAGGAAAGTTTGTTTTAGAACAAGATGCTTCTTTTGCAGGTACAGATACCCAACGATTAGAAGATTTGCAGAAAGCATTAGACAATCCAAAAGTAAAAGCCATTTGGGCAGTTCGTGGTGGTTATGGTAGTATGCGAATTTTATCACAATTAAATTTTAATAAGTTTCTTAAAAATCCGAAATGGATTATAGGATTCTCTGATATAACAGCATTACACAATATGCTACATAACAAAGGATATAAAAGTATACATGGAATCATGCCTATAAATTTAAAAAATGACAATAAATTAATAGAAAAAGCGGTTGATAGTTTGTATAATGCTTTATTTGGAAAGGATTTAGAATACATATTCCCATCTTCTTTGAAAAATAGATATGGTAGTGCAGAAGCTGTTGTTGTCGGAGGTAATTTATCTCTTTTACAAAGTTTATTAGGAACCTCAAGTCAAATTAAAACCAAAAATAAAATTCTTTTTATTGAAGAAATAGGTGAGGAACTTTATAGAATTGATAGATTACTACACAGTTTAAAATTAGCAGGTATTTTTAAAGATATTTTAGGCTTAATTGTTGGCGGTTTTACAGATATAAAACCCGATAAACATTGGAAAAATCAAAACTATCAAGACCTAGTACTCCATGTTGTAAAGGAATATGATTTCCCCGTTATTTTTAATATGCCAGCAGGACATATTGATGAAAATAGAGCCCTAATCTTAGGAGGTGAAGTTGTTATCAACGTTGGTGAATTTGTCTGTTGTATTCGTTTCCAACAATAGTTTAGATTTTCAATATTGGTTTTTCTCAACCAATTTTAACGGCATAATTCCTTGTTTAAATAGACTTTATGTAACATTTATTACGTCATAGGGTTTGAAAAGATGTAAT
Source organism: Lutibacter sp. (assembly GCA_015662775.1). Taxonomy (GTDB): domain Bacteria; phylum Bacteroidota; class Bacteroidia; order Flavobacteriales; family Flavobacteriaceae; genus DQTL01. Next base: position 1,447 of record DQTL01000031.1, on the reverse strand, counting down.
TTTGCACTTCCATGTGCAAATAAGTACTATTGTAGATGGATTAAATCAATCAATAGAAAAATGAAAACTAAATTATTACTAAGTTTCCTACTTATTGTTGTGTTTTTGAGTAGTTGTAATTCAACTAAAACGATTACTTCAAACGCTAAAGTTCAATTGAGTAACCAAATGGACTCCAACGGTATCGTAACAAAACCAAGTTTTGTAAATGTAAAAACCACAATGGATAGATTGGAAAAAATCATTTCAAAAACAAAAGGGATTAGTCTTTTTAACAGAATTAATCATGCCGAAAATTCTAGAAATGCAGGTGCAATTAACGTTGTAGATACAGAAGTAATTATTTTTGGAAACCCAAAAGTAGGTTTAAAGATGTTAGAAAAAGATCCTAAAGCTGGTTTAGATTTACCATTAAAAATTGTAGCCTATCAAGCCAAAGATGGAAAAGTGTATGTGTCGTACAGGTCTGTTTCTTTTTATGGCAACATATATAATTTAGGAGAATGTGAAGCTAAAAACATCATGAATAATAAGTTGAATAAAATAAGCGATATAATTACTAAATCGCCTCAAGACTTCAAGACCTTTATGGCAAAAAAGAATTCTAAATAGTTAGCGTTTCTTTTCCAAAAAGAAGAGTCGCTAATCTATTTGACCCTGAAACAAATTGCGAAGTAAAGAATTTAGATCAATAAATATAAGGTGAAGCTGTCTGAAAAGGCAGCTTTTTTTATTCAAAAAAGTTTCTCATTTTTGCGATTAGATAAACTAATTATGTTATTAAAAGATTTCCTAACTAAGAAGAAATATTATAGTATTAAACTCACTAAGACCCGTACAAATCATTTTGAGTTAAAAGCAAAGATTAATGGTGTTAAAGGAAGTTTTATATTAGATACAGGAGCTTCCAATACTTGTGTGGGTTTTGAGAAAGCATCTTACTTTAAACTAAATGCTCAAGATTCTGAAATTAAAGCTGCTGGTGCAGGTGCTACAGAAATGTTAACCAAAGAAGCGATTGACGTACAAATTAAAATAGGTAAATGGCAATACCATAATCTCCACTTGGTTTTATTAGATTTAACACATGTCAATACGGCTCTTATAAACCATCATGCAAAACCTGTTGATGGTATAATTGGTGCCGATATTTTAAAAAAAGGAAAAGCAATTATTGACTATAATAAAAAGAGACTTTACTTAAAAAAACGTGTTTTTTTGTTTTAAGTTTATGGTAGTATTTGTTCTATTTTTTAGAATCAAGAATCAAGAATCAAGAATCAAGAATTAAGAATCAAGAATTAAGAATTAAGAATCAAGAGACAAGATTGCTAAACTTTAAGACCTAAGACATGGGTTGTTAAAAATTAAACATAAAAAACATAAAAATACGTTCTATTTTTTTTACCTTTGCGGAAAATATATTTTATGATAACATATATTCCTG
>DQTL01000051.1 GCA_015662775.1 Lutibacter sp. | reverse complement strand
CTTTTAGGGTTTCTGAAAAATTGTAATACGAGAATAGTTAAGAGTAATAATGCAATTTGAATTGTTTTTTGGATCGTATAATTTTCAATTAATTCTCCTGAACCAATAACTCCAATTGTAAGGAGAAATAATGTGATAAATATTATTGTGTAACCTTCTTTGTGAAACATAGAGATAAAAGTTTAAAATGTTAAAAGTTTGTAAAGTACTCTGTTTTTAAAGAAAGCGAATACAAACGGATTTATTAATTTATGATTAATAGATATATAAAAATAAAAGGTGCAGCAAAAATAACACTATCTAATCTATCGAGAAAACCTCCGTGACCTGGGATAAAATTACTACTGTCCTTTACGCCAGTTTGTCTTTTAAACATAGATTCTATTAAATCACCTAGCACACCAAATGTACTAACTATACCAGCAAATGCTATCCAATTCACAAGAGAAAGTTTAGTGAAGAACAAAGAAAGAATATATGCACCAACAAAAGTGAAAACCATTCCACCAATAAATCCTTCAACAGTTTTGTTGGGTGAAATTCGTTCTAAAAGTTTAGTTTTTCCAAAGTTTTTTCCCACAAGATATGCAAAACTGTCATTGACCCACACTAAGATGAAAACACCTAGAATGGTTGTGTTTACATAACTAAATTCGTTATTTATAAAAGGAATTTGAGCAATTAAAGTAAAAGGTACAACTATATAAATGATACTTAAAAATATTTTACCCAAGTGACTAATTACTTCCTCTTTTTTAGTAAATAGTATTGAAATAAAAGCGGCAAAAAAACTAAGGAATACAGCAACACCTGCCATTTCTGATAAACTTCTTGATGGAATATCACGAATGTTTAAAGCATTGGCAAAAACAAAAAGGAATACAGCAATGATATACGGAAAGACGCTTTTAAGTTTAATAATGCTGGTGAATTCGTATAATGTTATCAGCATTAGTAAAAAAAACAGACTAATAAATGTAATCTTACTAAATAAGATTCCAAAAGTTAAGACACCTATGTATATAGCCCCAAATATAATTCGTTTTGTAAAGTTATTCATTTTTATAAATCCTCAAGGAGCAACAAATATAAGTTTTTTGAATTTGTATTTCCATAATTTAAAAAATTAGAATCTTTTTTGTGTGGAGCATAATCTTTAATTGCACTAATATTAGAAGGTATCTCATTTTTAAAATGATATTTAATACTCGTAAGTGCCTTGTCTTTATTAAGAGTAAGTTGACTTGTCTTAGCAAAAACAATAAAATTTAACGGATATTGGGCCAGCTTGGTTTCTTGTAATTGATTGGACGAAAAAAGAATACTGCCGTCTTCAGCGATTAGATGTTCGCAAGTTGTAAAAAAAGCATCTGCATTTTCGTTTTTTGGAATAGCGACTACATTTAGGTATTGATCTAAGTTACTATCACTACACAACACATGTTCCCAATTATTTTCTTCAAAGATATTATGTAGGTATTCAACAACTTCTTCCTTACTTGTACAGTAAAGAAACTTTCCACCCTTTTCCTTGAAATTTTCAACAAACAATGTATCTGGAGATAGATTAGAATTTGATTTTTTTACAAAATCTTGCTCTTGAACCTTCTTTTTTTTTCCAAATATTTTATCAAAAATTCCCATTTTATTACTTAGGATTCTTCTTTGTCTTTATTGTTGACTTCTTCCTCAGTTAAGGTGATTTCATGAGGTCTTTTTCCAAATATTTTTTCTAAATCATCTTGGAAAATGACTTCTTTTTTCAATAACTGTTCCGCTAAGATAGTTAATTTCTCTTTGTTATTTTCAAGAATATCAATAGCGCGTTTGTATTGTTTTTCAATGATTTTTGAAATTTCATCATCAATTAATTTTGCCGTATCTTCACTATAAGGTTTTGTAAATCCGTATTCTTGGTTAGCAGAATCATAGTAGGTAATATTCCCTATTTCAGCATTTAAACCATAAATAGTTACCATAGCACGAGCAGATTTGGTTACTTTTTCTAAATCATTTAAAGCACCAGTTGATATTTCATTAAAGATAACTTTTTCGGCAGCTCTACCTCCTAAAGTAGCACACATTTCATCTAACATTTGATTTGTTTTTACAATCATACGTTCTTCTGGTAAGTACCAAGCAGCACCTAGTGATCTACCTCGTGGTACAATAGTTACCTTAACTAACGGAGCCGCATGTTCTATCATCCAGCTAACCGTTGCGTGACCTGCTTCGTGGTAGGCAATGGTTTTTCTTTCTAGTGGGGTTACAATTTTATTTTTCTTTTCTAGACCTCCAATAATTCTGTCAACTGCATCTAAAAAATCTTGATGATAGACTGCTTTCTTTTCTTTTCTAGCAGCGACTAAAGCCGCTTCATTACAAACATTTGCAATATCTGCACCTGAAAAACCTGGGGTCTGTTTGGCTAAGAACTCAATATCAATATCTTTAGCTAGTTTTAGTGGTTTAATATGTACGTCAAAAATTTCTTTTCTTTCGTTTTTATCGGGTAGGTCTACATAAATTTGTCTATCAAACCTACCTGCTCTTAGCAAGGCTTTGTCTAAAATATCAGCACGGTTGGTTGCTGCAATTACAATAACTGCAGTATCTGTTCCAAAACCATCCATTTCTGTAAGTAGTTGATTTAGCGTATTTTCTCTCTCATCGTTTCCGCCTGTCATCGCATTTTTTCCTCTGGCACGACCTATTGCATCTATCTCATCTATAAAAATAATTGAAGGTGCTTTTTGTTTGGCTTGTTTAAATAAATCACGTACACGAGAGGCACCAACTCCTACAAACATTTCTACAAAATCAGATCCTGACAATGAGTAAAAAGGTACTTCAGCTTCACCAGCTACTGCTTTTGCCATCAAAGTTTTACCTGTTCCTGGAGGGCCGACTAACAAAGCTCCTTTTGGTGTTTTTCCACCCAAGGCAGTGTATTTATCTGGGTTTTTTAAGAAATCTACAATTTCTTCCATTTCTTCTTTGGCTCCTTCTAAACCTGCAACATCTTTAAATGAAATTTTTGATTCTTGGTCTTGGTCAAAGAGTTTGGCTTTTGATTTTCCAATATTAAAAATTTGACCACCCATGCCGCCGCCGCCTGAACCACCAGACATACGTCGCATGATGTATATCCAAATACCAATAAATAATACAAAAGGTAATATATTTGATAAAATCATGACCCAATCACTACTTGCTTCTAAACGATAGGCGAGTAGTTGTTCGCTTGATTTTGCGGTGTCTAAATTTTGTTGAAAGAGTTGTAAATCTCCATATCTAAAAACATAATAAGGATTTTTGGTTTTGGCACCAAATAAACCACCATTCCATGCATCTTGATGTTCTGTTTTTTCAGCAGCTTGTCTATTTAAAAAAGCTGTAGCTAACCTTTTTTGATCAAATATGATGATACTATCAATTTCTTTATTTTCTAGTAAAGATTCAAATTTTGATAGTGATATATCATGTACATTCTTTTTAGGGTTTGTATTCTGAAACAACATAAACCCTAAAAAAAGGAATATGCTTAGATATAACCAGTTAACACCCTTAGGTTTTTTGAGGTCTTTTAAGTCGGGCTTTGAGAAAGGTTTTTTTTGATTCTCTTGCTTTTGATTCTCTTGCTTTTGATCTTCTTCAACCTTTTTTTTAGGTTGTTCTTTTTTATTTTCTATATCTTTACTCATGTAGTCTTTTTATTTTGGTTCGGAAAATAAAGTGATTTTAGCGTCACCCCAAAGTCCTTCAATATCATAATGTTCGCGTATTGGTTTTTGAAAAACATGAACTACCACGTTTACGTAATCTAATAAAACCCACTCGCCAGTTCTTTCACCTTCGGTATGCCAAGGTTTTTCTTTTAACTCTTTACTGACTTCTTTTCCAACTAATCCTGCAATGGCATCGACATGGGTGTTTGATGTACCAGAACAGACGATAAAATAATCGCAAACCGTATTTTCTAACTCTCTTAAATCTAATAAGGCGATATCCAGACCTTTAGCATTTTCTATGCTTTTAATTATGTGTGTAATCAGTTGGTCTGCGTTTTGTTCGGTTTTAGTCATTTAGTGTTTTTATTTGAGTTACAAACATACAACTTTTGTGAGTTTGTTTGCATTTTTTTAAATAGTTTCTAGATGCTTTTAATCAGATTCTTTTTACATTTACATTTTCTGTATAAAAGCAACACTTTTGAGAATAATCAAACTCCATACCATCGATTCTACTAATAACTATTTAAAGGAGTGGATTCGTATCCATGAGGCAGAAAATTTTATGCTTGTAGTTACTGATTCACAAACTAAAGGGCGTGGACAAATGGGAACTCATTGGCTTTCAAAATCAGGTAAAAACCTAACATTCAGTATGTTTGTGGGGTTAGAACAGTTTTCAATTGAAAGACAATTTCAGTTAAATCAAGCTGTTTCTTTGGGCTTACTCTTTGCTTTAAAAAACCACCTTCCGCAGGTAAAGATAAAATGGCCAAACGACATATTGGCAGATACTAAAAAAATTGCTGGAATATTGATTGAAAATACTGTCAGTAGTCGTAAAATAAAACACAGTATCATTGGTATTGGTTTAAATGTCAATCAAACTGAGTTTCCTGATGAGTTAAGTCAAGTGACTTCATTAAAAACAGCATTAAATAGAGATTTTGATTTAGATTCTTTGTTGGTTGAAATTAGAGATTCTATTAAAAAACAAATTCTTTTACTTGATATTCTGTCTGTTGATAAGATGCAAGAATTGTATCTTGAAAACTTGTATTTGTATAAAACGACCTCGATCTTTTTTTCTAAAGATAAAAAGATGTTCAAAGGAATGATTGATGGAGTTGCTAATGATGGACGTCTTTTGATAAAAACACCAAGTAAAAAAATTCTAGCTTTTGGGTTTAAAGAAGTTAGATTTTTGTAGTATTAGTGTGAATATTTTAGATAGACCTTAAAAATTCACGTTAAAATTTAAGACGCATCTTAAAAATTCACGTTAAAATTTCAGATTCTAAGGATTATATTTGTACATTTGTTGAAAATTAAGGAATGTATATAAAGCGAAAAATTGAAGAATCTATTATTAATACACTAAACAATACGAATACTATTATTGTAGTCTATGGTGCAAGACAAGTAGGTAAAACAACATTAATAAATAAACTTTTAGAGCAAATAGACTTACGTGTTTTAAAGATAAATGCAGAAGAACTAAAATATGCTTCACTTTTTTCGAGTCGTGATTTAGAAAAAATGTTGACATTAGTTGAAAACTATGCCGTTTTGTTTATTGACGAAGCTCAAACAATCGAAAACATAGGTGTTAATATAAAAATACTCCACGATGCAGTTCCTGATTTAAAAATCATATTAAGTGGTTCGTCGTCGTTTGATTTATCTAATAAAATTAAAGAGCCTTTAACAGGCAGAACAAAAACCTACATGCTATTTCCACTTTCATTTTCTGAGTTAAAGGCAGAAAAAAACAGCTTTCAATTACAAGAGTTGTTACCTGATTTTATGGTTACAGGTGGTTATCCTAGATTGATGCAGTTTACTACAAAAAAGCAAACTATAGCACATCTTAGAGAATTAGCATCTTCTTATTTATACAAAGATATATTGGAGTTTTCAAATATAAAACATGCAAAAAAAATATACGATTTACTACGTTTATTAGCTTTTCAAATAGGACATACTGTTTCTATACATGAGTTATCTAAAAACTTAAAAATGAGTAGTGAAACGGTTGACCATTATATAGATTTATTAGAAAAATCTTTTATAATCTTTAGACTATCAGGGTTTTCTAGAAATTTAAGAAAAGAAATTAGTAAGCAAGACAAAATTTTCTTTTATGATTTAGGTATTCGAAATTCAATTATCAACAATTTTGCAGCATTAGAAGACCGAACAGATGTAGGGCAACTTTGGGAAAATTTTTTAATAAGTGAAAGATTGAAACAAACGCACTATAACCAATTATATAAACAAACTTATTTTTGGAGAACCTATACAGGAGCAGAACTTGATTATATAGAAGAATACGATGGGAAACTACATGCTTATGAGTTTAAATGGGGGAATAAAATACCAAAAGTTCCCAAATCTTGGGTAGAAAATTATAAAAATACCACATTTAATTATGTAAATAGAGCTAATTTTTTGGCGTTTATTTTGTGAGTTTTCAGCTTTGTTTTTGACTTTTTCTATAGCAATATTTGCTTTAATGATTAACCGTATTTACGACAGTATATGTACTCATGTAGCAATCAGCAACTTGCTTGTAAAAAAAAAATACACAAAAATGAATTTTCCTTGATTTGTTTCTTTTTTGATTATTTTAACAACACGAAACGATCATGTTTAAATCCGAAACCCCAAGGTGATTATTAATAGCGAGTTCTATGTGACCGATAAAAAAAAATATTTAAACACATAAAAAAGAAAGAAATTTTTTATCCAAAAAAGTAAAAAACACCTTTTAAAACAGAAGCTATTTTTTTACATACTGAAAACACGAGTATTCGTTTATAAAAAAAGGACAGCTATAAACTAATATTTAAAAAAGACGCCTATGAAGTAGTGCTAAAAGCCACTAGATAATCTATCAAATATGCATCGGTTTAAAAATACGTCATTTATCCACCAGATTAATAATAGGATGTTTTATACTAAATATATTATACTAAAATCTACAAGTCACGTTGATTAGATATATGATAACAACCAAAAATTTATAGATATGAAAACATTTTTTTTCTTTTAGCAGTAGTCTCATTTACTTTTTTTTCTTGTAAAACTGAAAACACCGAAGTAGAAGAACCAGAAGCAAACTTTTACGCACTTACAATTGGTAATTCCTGGGTTTATAAATATTATACAAAAGATGAAGTGTCAGATGAATTTACCGACTATACAGAAATTAGTGATTCGGTTTCAATAGTTTCGAAAGAAGTAATTGATGGAAATACTTTTTATAAATTTAAAAGAATTTCCACACGCCCAAGTGATGATGTTAATCGAATAATAGGATACCCAAATGGAGAATCTAATTATTTTTTAAGAGACTCTATCGGCTTTTTAATAGATGACAAACATGAAATAAAATTTGTTAACAATAGTTTTGATGCCCATTTTATATATAATTGTTCTTCTTGTGATGTTAATTTTTATGGGAAGCTTATTAATGAAAAAGTTGAAGTATTTACAGAAGCAGGTAACTTTGAATGTTTAGACATGGAATTACATGCAGTTTCAATTGAAGATAATCATACATTTCCTGGTCGTTCACATTATTATTATTCAGATGGTGTTGGAAATATTCGTAAAGATATTTCTTGGGTGTCTAGTGATAAGTTTTTTGAAAAACGACTTGTTTCTTATGAGGTTCAGTAAAGTTTAAAGGCTTTCCAGCTTCTCCACCAACCCATCCAACAAGTTTTGTAAAGGTTTTTTAAGCATCATTGCCATCATAGCATTAATTTCACCTTCAAAAAAGAGTTGGGTTTCACTTTG
>DQTL01000025.1 GCA_015662775.1 Lutibacter sp. | reverse complement strand
CTTCTCACTACTCTTCATGGCTATTTGCACTTTCTGACGAAACAACCATGTTGTTTTTTGATTTAAAGCAAAATGCTCTGCCAACCAAATGCTATTAGCTCCTTTTTTATTTGTTACAATCTCGTAAAGCATTTCAAAGGCTATATTTATATCAAATTTTAGTTTGTGAAACAAGGTGCCAGCAGTGGTTGATTCATCATATCCACACTTGCTACATCTTTTACTAAATGGTTGCTTCCCTTTTATATGAATTTCTGAATCACACCTCTTACAATTATAGCCTTCGCTCCATTTAAGTTCAACTAAATATTGATAACATTGATCCTTGCTACCAAATTTTTCTGTAAACGCCTGTCTATCAATCTCTTTAAATATTTTCATGTTTATTGATTTACTTGCTAAAGTACAATAAAAAATAGAATTAAACAACTAATTAATAGCTAATTGTGACCTAGATGGGTAACCCTAATATTTTAATAATCTTGTTTTCCCAGTACAAGACCCAGTAGTTTTTATTGATTTTTTCACTTGTCCTTGTACTACACCTGTAATTGGAGCTCCGCCACCTTTAACAATAGACTTACTAAAACCTTCAATTTTAGCCTTATATCTAAAAGTATTGGCAACAGATTGATTGACAATTTCTACTTTTATCATTTTCCCTTGTACATTACCTAACTCTCTTACTTTATATTTAGTTGTGTAATTCCCATTATCAAATTCAATTTTCTTTGCTCTTCTTAACACACCATCCACATAGATATTTACTTGAGTTTCTGCACGTCCTCCTGTTTTTTTAACTTTTACAGTTACTCTTTGAGAAGTAGCTCTGGTTTGTATTATGCCAGGTGCCACGGAAAAAACCTCTCCTGTTTTATTTGCCAAAGTGACTGGACAACCTTTAAAAGTAGAATTACTTGTACTCGTTGTTGTTCTAGAAACACCTTTTCGTATTTGTGCATTTGCATTAAAAGTAACGGCAAAAAGTAATATTGTAATCAGTGAAATTGTTTGGATGTTTAATACTGTTTTTTTCATTTTAATAAGTTTTAATAATTAATAGTTTTGATTTTTGTTGAAAGAATAAGTGTTTGCAATCCTTTTTTTATGCAGTTTAATACAACTATTCTTCTTGAATTAATTCGTTGCTAAATTAGATATAGAACATAGAATCTCTATCTATGAAATCACATAGACACGAAAAATCTATGAATTCATAGCGTATGAAATCAAACTAAAAAAGATGAAAAATCTATTTAAAAAGAAGAATTAAACTAAAGTTCTTGCATATTAACCAACATCTTGTACGTGCCATTAGCTGCAATTAATTCTTGGTGTGTACCTTGTTCGATAATACGCCCCTCTTTCAAGACCACAATTAGGTCTGCTTTTTGAACTGTAGAAAGTCTATGTGCAATGACCACTGAAGTTCGGTTTTGCATCATGTGTTCTAGGGCATCTTGCACCAAACGTTCTGATTCGGTATCTAAAGCTGATGTAGCTTCATCTAATATCATGATGGGTGGATTCTTAAGAACCGCTCTTGCAATAGAAAGACGTTGCTTTTGACCACCTGATAATTTACCTCCTGAATCACCAATATTGGTGTCATATCCTTTGGGTAGGTTCATAATAAAATCATGAGCATTGGCAACTTTTGCGGCTTCTATTACTTGTTCGTCAGATGTATTTTCTAAGCCAAAAAGTATATTCTTCTTTACCGTATCGTTAAACAATATGGCCTCTTGAGTTACCAGACCTAACAGACCTCTTAAAGAAGCTTTTTTCATCTCACGGATATCAATACCATCTATGCTAATACCACCTTTATCGACATCATAAAAACGAGTAAGTAAAGAGGCAATTGTAGATTTTCCACTTCCAGATTGCCCAACTAAGGCAACTGTTTGTCCTTTTTTTACATTTAAATTAAAGTCTTTTAAAACCCAATCGTCTTCATATTTAAAAGACAAATTATCAAATTTAATTTCACTTTCGAAATTATTTTTTTCAATCGCATTTTCTTTATCTGTGATTGTGTTTTTTGTTTCGAGTATTTCTAAAACCCGCTCTGCGGAAGCATTAGCCTCCTTTACGGTGTAGCTTGCTTTTGAAATAGCTTTGGCTGGTGTTAAAATATTATAAGTCAATGCTAAATATGGAATAAATACTTCTGGAGACAAACTACCATCAAGTAATACTAAACGTCCACCAAACCAAAGTAAAAGAGCTATAACAACTGTTCCTAAAAACTCACTGACTGGGTTAGCTAAGTTTTGTCTATGTGTTAATTTGTTAGAAATACTATAAAACCTTTCCGTTGAAAAACCAAATATTTTAGCAAAGTAATTTTCTCCATTAAAACCTTTTATAACTTTTAGACCTCCTAAAGATTCTTCGATTATTGAAAGAAAAGTTCCTTGTTCTTTTTGTGCTATGAGCGAATCTCTTTTTAGCTTTTTTCCAATTGCAGAAATAATATAGCCAGAAATTGGGACAAAAACAATAACAAATAATGTCAATTTCACACTTATGTAAAACATGGTAATTAGTGTGAATAAGATTGTAAGTGGTTCTCTAACTAAAAGCTCTAACACGATCATTAAAGATCTTTGAATGGCAGAAACATCTGAGGTAATTCTTGACATCATATCTCCTTTACGTGTCTCTGAGTAATAGAAAATAGGCAAAGATATAGCTTTGAAAAAGAGATCATTACGCAAATCTCTTAAAACGCCATTTCGTAAAAAAGCTATAAAATATTGAGCTAAGTATCTAGCTAGGTTTTTAAGTAATGAAACAATAATAATCAAACCCATAATATACATTAGGGAGTTTACTTTACCATGTTCACTAATTAACGTACTTATCACATAATCCATGTAATTAGAAAGCCAATCTTTTAGATGATACAGATCTTGATAAATTGGTTTTGAAGTTACCACACTTTCTCCTTCTCTAAAAAGAACTTGAAGCATAGGGATTAAAGCTAAAAAAGAGAATACGCTAAACAAAGCATAAAATACATTACTAATGATATTTAGTATTGCATATTTTTTATAAGGTAAAGCATATTTTGCTATTTTTTTAAAATAATGCATCTTACAGAGTTAAAAGTGAATAGTTGTTATATTAACTTATTTCTTCCAATTATTTGATTTATGATAAATTCATTTCTTTAATTATTCGTTGAATTTTATCGTTTAGTTTTTGTTCTGTTTTTTTTGCTTCTTTTTTTGAATTAAGAATTGCATTCACACTAAAATAAAACTTTATCTTAGGCTCTGTTCCACTTGGTCTAGCGGCAACCTTCGTTCCATTTTCTGTATAATAAATTAACACATTTTCTTTAGGTATTGTAATTTCCTTTGTTTCGCCAGTAACTAAATTTCTTGCTTTTGAAATTTTGTAATCATACAACCAGGTTACGGGAGAACCATCAATAGTTTTAATTGGATTTTCACGTAAATTTTTCATCATCTCAACAATTTCATCGCCTCCTTTAATTCCTTTTTTGACAATAGAAATTAAATGTTCTTTGTAAAATCCATGTTTTGTATACAATTCTAGAAGTTGTTCGTAAAAAGAGCTGCCTGAATGCTTAGCATCAGAAGCAATCTCGCACGCCAATAATGTTGCTGTTACGGCATCTTTATCACGGTTAAAATGACTGACCATATAACCAAAGCTTTCTTCTCCACCACCAATAAATTCTTGTTTACCTTCTGCATCACGAATCATTTTAGCAATCCATTTAAAACCTGTTAAACCAACTTTGGTTTCAACACCGTAACTACTGGCTATTTTTTTTACTAAATCAGTTGATACAATCGTTGAACCAATAAATTGTGTTCCATCCAAACGATTTTCTAATTGCCATTTTTGTAATAGAAAATCATCCATCATACTCATGGTTTGATTTCCGTTTAGTAGCTGCATATTCCCATCTAAATTTCTTACAGCTATACCAATTCTATCAGAATCAGGATCTGTACCTATAACAATATCTGCTTGTATTTTTTCTGCTAAATCTGTAGCCATTTTTAAAGCAGCAGGTTCTTCAGGATTGGGTGATGCAACGGTTGGGAAATCTCCATCTGGCACGCGTTGTTCTTCTACAATATGCACATCGCTATAACCTGCTCTTTTTAAAGCTTCTGGTATTAATTTTATAGAGGTTCCGTGTAATGATGTGAAAACTATTTTGAGATCTTTACGTCCTTTTGTACTTTCAAAAGTTCCGTTCTTTATGGAAGCATCCCAAAAATCATTGTCAATTTTATCACCTAAATAGGTAAGCAAATTATCATTAGCATTAAAGTTAATTTCGTCAAATCTTAAATTGTTTACTTTAGTAATTATCCCTTTATCCTCTGGTGGAACAATTTGTCCTCCATCGTTCCAATAGACCTTGTAGCCATTGTACTCAGGTGGATTGTGCGAAGCTGTTAATACTATACCAGCATCGCATTGCAAGTGTCTTACGGCAAAAGATAATTCTGGTGTTGGTCGCATATCATCAAATAGAAAAACTTCAACACCATTTGCTGTAAATACATCTGCCACTAGTTTGGCAAAAGTATCAGAGTTATGACGGCAATCATAACCAATAGCAACTTTTAGCTGTTTATTTGGGAAACATTCTTTTAAATAGTCCGTTAAACCTTGGGTTGCTTTTCCGTAAGTATATTTATTCATACGGTTGATACCTGCTCCCATAATTCCACGCATTCCTCCTGTGCCAAATGCCATATTTTTATAGAACCTATCTGTTAGTTCTTCGGTTTTATTAAGAGCAATAAGGTCTTGAATTTCTTTTTGAGTTGCTGTGTCGAAGGGTGCTTTGGTCCAAATTTTTGCTTTGTCTAGTATATTCATCATTTATATTTAAGTACTGAGTAACAATGAATTAAAACCAGAGTTACCTTAATATATATTATTTATTTATTTATTGTTTTTGAAATCTTATAGCGTTCTACATCAGGGTTTGTACGTACAATTATTTCTCCTAAGAAACCTGCTAAAAAGAAAAATGCACCCATAATCATGGTGGTTAAAGCTATGTAAAACCATGGATTGTCAGTAACTAATCTTGTAGGTGTATGGAAATAAAACAGTCGTAATAATTTCATTACGCCGATATAAAAAGCTGAAAAGAAACCAACCATAAACATTAATGTCCCCAAAAGTCCAAAGAAATGCATGGGGCGTTTCCCGAATTTAGAAACAAACCAAATAGTTATCAAATCTAGAAATCCGTTGATAAACCTACTTATTCCAAATTTAGTGATACCGTATTTTCTGGCTTGGTGGGTAACTACTTTTTCTGTTATTTTATTAAAACCTGCATTTTTGGCTAAAACAGGAATGTATCTGTGCATTTCGCCATAGACATTTACGTTTTTCACAACGGCATTATCATAAGCTTTTAGTCCACAATTAAAATCGTGTAATTCTAAACCTGATGTTTTTCTGGCTGCCCAATTAAAGAGTTTAGATGGTATGTTCTTTCTAATTTTAGAATCGTATCTTTTCTTTTTCCAACCAGAGACTAGATCATTGCCATCTTCCATAATCATTTTATAGAGTTCGGGTATTTCATCTGGGCTGTCTTGCAAATCTGCATCCATAGTTATGACCACATCACCTTTTGCTGCTCTAAAACCAGCGTGTAGTGCTTGTGATTTTCCATAGTTCTTTTGAAAACGTATGCCTTTTACATTGCTATCTTTTTCCGCAAGTTTTTCAATAACCTCCCATGATGTATCTGTACTACCATCATCAATAAATAGTATTTCATAAGAATAGGAATTGGATTGTACCACGCGTACAATCCAATCATATAATTCGGTTAATGATTCCTCTTCGTTAAGTAAAGGGATTAATATGGATAGATTCATTAATTAGTTATATTTAAAACTGTGTTTCTTCTTTTTTCATGATTAAACCAGCAATTAGTGAAATAATTAATCCAAAAATTACGCCACCAATGATAGTCATACCTGCCATAATACCTGGCGTCATGAATTTTTTAGACATTTCTACTTGTTGTTCAATCAAAGCTTCGTCCATATCTGGAAATTTTTCATACATCATTTGTTCTTGAAATTCACTCATATTTACAGTAAAATTAGGCTCAATATATGTAGAGAAAACTATAAAATAGATAGCTCCTATAATTCCTGATAGTAACGCAATTCCTACCCCTAACTTTATAGCTTCTCCTAAACGTAGAAAACCATTGTTTTGTTGTTTTAAAGCTTTTAAACCTAAAACTATAAAAGCAATCATTAAGACAAATCTGAGTACACTTATAACCCAATGAGGTTTATAGATATTCCCAAAAGAATAGTTAGCTACAGATAAAATAATTGAGGCAATACCTAAGTAAAGACCGTAGGTAAGCATTATCGATTTAAAGGACGTTTTATTCTCCATGATGTTTTAAAAATATTGGTTAGTATGATACAAAGATACCAATAAAATTAAGAATTAAGAATTAGGAATTAAAGTTTTAGTAAGCAGATTTATGAAATGTTTAACAATAAGAAGATTTTATTGAATTAGTCTTATAACCTGAGTTCGACCTAAGCTTTGTTTACAGTTTGAACGAATTTTTAATCAATTCGAAGTTAT
>DQTL01000081.1 GCA_015662775.1 Lutibacter sp. | reverse complement strand
TGTTATCTGCATAATAAACTCTATAATGAATCAAAAAATGCATTCATCTCTTTTTCATACTCTTCTTCAGTATAATAAGTGCCTTTACCAGTTTTATACCGTTCAACAGCATCAGCGACCCTTTGCTTTGCCTCTTCAAAGCTAATAGCTGGATAGCCATCATCCATAGTTTCATATATAAACTCTTTTATCTTAGATTGTATATCTATGCCTTTAGCTACTATATTTTCATATAAACTATCTTCTAATTCTATTTTAATTGTCTGCATCTCTTTAGCTCCTATAGTGTTGTCGTAAAAGTTCATCAACAACTTAAATCCCGTAAAATAGGGATTGTCGCTGTTGTCGTAGTTGTCGTGAAAGTTTGCAACTTTTACAAAACTCTTTTGATTCAAATCAAAGTCTTTATCCATTAAATTATATCTTATTTTCTTGATTTTCTATATACTGGATGATCTCTTTTTTGCTCCAACGTGTTGAATCACCGATTTTGATTGGTTTTGGAAAAGCTGGATCATTTTTTCTTTTATGCCAAACTGTAGATTTACCGATACCAAGTATTTTAGCGACTTGAATATCGGTTAGCATCTCATCGTTGGATTGTTTTGATTGATCAAAACTTTGTAACATCTGTTTCAGGGTTTTAATCTCGTTTTCAAGGGGTTTGATAGCGTTTTCAATTGCGTTTTGAATAGCATTTTCAATTGGTAATTGTATGTTCATAGTCAATTCTCCTTAAAATTTTGGTATTTCATTAAGATCAAGTTTTGCGGTTATTATTTCTGGGGGTATGATTGGCTCTGGCTCAACTTGTCGCTGTTGTCGTAAATCTTTTGTTTTTTCAGAATCCCGTAAAATAGGGGTTGTCGCTGTTGTCGTAGTTGTCGTGAAAGTTTGCAAAGATTCGTCTTGATATTCAATTATTGTTTCTTTTTGCTCAATAAATTCTACAGGGATAACATATACTGCTGTACCTTTCTCCGCTTTTTGGAAATTCCAGTATCTATTTAAGCCAAGATTAAGTACATAATAAAAATAGTCTTTATTGTTTTCGATTAGCTCTTGTTTCTTAAGTAAAGAGAAAATTTGATTTTTTGATAAAGGTTTTTCAGTGGAATTTATAATATCAAGAATTGCTGTTTTAAGCTCATCAAAATTTTCATCTTCTTTTGCATAATTAGGATCAAGTTTTGTAAGTTCATAAAAATCTTGGGTTTCAGTAATCGTGTATGCAAACTCTTTGTCTTCTTCCAGCCCTATCCTGCCTTTGTGTACGTTTAAGATTAAGCTGTTTTTATGGTTATTTTTAGTCATAATCAAAACGTTTGATGAGTCCTCTTCCCAAGCTGCGCTACCTGCATATACATACTTTTCAATCTTACCTATTTCTGATACTGTTTGTTTATTCGTGTGATGTAAGACGATGACAGTAGCACCCAAATCTCTTAGTTTTTTAAGCTTATTAAAGAATTTTGATACATCTTTATTTTTATCTCTGTCACCGTCAATCATATTTTTACCACTGTCAACAAATATAATCAAATCTGATAAATCAGTACAGTTTAATAAATTGTTCAATTCTTGATTCAACTCCTCTCTGTTACCTTTCACATAATCTATTTTTTCATATTTTTTTAAAAGATTATCGACTTTTCTATTTTTCAAAGTCGTTAAAGAATTATCACCGTCCAAATATAAGACATATTTATTTTTATTTTTTACAAAAATTTGGGCTAAAATTAAGCTTAAAAATGTTTTACCAGTCCCGGGTTTCGCTGCAATCAATGTGATTTCATTTTCAATAACAAAATCGAATATGAAATTTACCTCTTTGGCTTTTTCAATATCTTCTGATGTTATTTTATGTTTGAAGTGTTTTCTAACATCGGAGTATGATGTAAAAGAAGGTTTATCGATTTTTTGTTCAAGTTCTGATATTTCTTTTTCGATTACATCTCGCTCACTCGGCGTAAGCGTATCATCATTTAATATATTTTTAAGCTTATTTATACGCTTTTTGAACTCATTATTTTTTTTAATTTTGAGCTCAACTTCGGACAATTCAATTTTTGCAATATCGCTTGTCTTTGTCTGCAACTGCAAAATTGCATCTTTTGCTTTATTTATGTCATCTTGTTCTATGATGGCTCTGTTTATTTTTGTTGCAATCTCAAGCAACTTTCTTTTTTCTGTGTATTTGCGTAGCTCTGCACAATATTCTTTAACATTTGATAATGGATTGGTGCTTAATACATCTAAAAAAGCAACTTCATCAAATTGATTCTTTTTAGTCAGCTTTTCTCTAAGAAACTCTTCATCTATCGGCTGATCACTTTTAAATTGTTCCTCCATAGCTACAAAAAGGTGCTGATGAAATGGATGGTAAAAATCTTCCGGTTTCAGCTGTGCGGCAATCTCTCCATACCGCACTGGTTCAAATATTGCTGTACTTAAAACTGCTCTCTCTATGTTGAGATTAGACAAATTATCTGGTATAATTGCATTTGACATTTCAATCCTTTGTAATGGTAATTCTTATGTTTACATCTATTGCAATATTTGTAAGCTATACTAAGCTTAATGCAACCATTAAAGAATTGGAGAGTTTGAAAAATGGATAATTTAGGTATATTAATCATACCAATAGGTTTTATGGTTGCTGCTGTCATAGGGTATTTGGCTGTAAAGAAACACTGGAAAATAGCTGACATTTTTTAAACCTTACACAATAAAAAATAATTGTTTATGTCCGAGTTTTGTCTCTTCTGCTTTGATTTTAGTTGCTGTCTTATCTCCTAAAACCTCAAAAACACTTATATTAAGGTATCTGCAAATTTGATTTAAATCTTCTCCATCGAAATCTAAGTCCAAAAGGCTTTCTTGCCAAACCTTTTTTGCTGCTTTTATTCTCTCTT
>DQTL01000229.1 GCA_015662775.1 Lutibacter sp. | reverse complement strand
ATGTGGGAAGAGATGGTAATATCAAAGGGAACCGAGAGTGGAAAGATAAAGGTTGTTATCGCAGATGCATCCTTCTTCGCCTACGACAACATCCTTTTACCTCTTAATTACAAAACATAAACAAATACATCCATTTTCAACACCTAACAATATACATTTAATGCTTAATAATACTGTTTATTAAACTTATTATTCACCACTTTAATAAAAATCATAACAAAGTAAACAATTTATATTTTTCTGCAATTGTCCGATGTGTGTTAAAAGTTTCATACCATATTTTTAAGAAATTTTCCAAATTTAAGATTTTAAGCCAAATTTTATGTTCATATCTGTTTTCAAGAATAATGTTTAATCCCGTATTTCTCTTAGTAAATTTTTCCATTACTTGTAAAAGCTCATTAAGTTTTATTTTATGCACTAGTGAAAGAGCTATAAGTGAAGGAGCGTATAAGTAAACATAGTTATTTTTTCTCTCTAACCACTCAGTAAAATTGTAATTTTCGCTAACAATCCTTTCAAAATCTATTATTTGTTCTTTAGCATTATACTCCTTCCTAACGTAACCTATAGTTCTGAAGACTTTGTTTCTAAAAATCTCAAAAAGCTTGTTCTCAATTTTTAATTTTATTCCATTTAATTTATATTTTTCTTCTCTATCAATTATGTTTATAGGTTCACCTAAATGTATAAATGATGAAACATCCAAGCTGTAGGGTACTTCACAAAACACTAAAATAAAACCTCCAAAATCGTTTAAATTTAAGTTAGGTAATAAAGGTTTATTTCCAAAAACTATAATTCCTGCCAAATTTGTTATTACTAGATCTCTATTCTCGTAGTATTCATGGTATAACTGTTCGTCAACTTGTTCAATTTCTGGAATCACCACTCTGAAGGGACCAATTATATAACACTTCACAATTTTTGGAGACTTTTCGTCATACCTGCAACATATTGTATATCCTTCAGTCTCTATATAATCTACTATTTCTCCTAGGATATATCCTCTCGTCTCCTGAGCTTTAGTATAGTCAATTAACATTAATGCTGTGAAAGGAGCTAAAAAAACGACATCACTACCAATCAAAATAGAAACTGTTGAAAAAGGAGTTGGAAGTATCGCATTAAAGTTTCTGTCTACTACCACAAGAGGTTTTATCAGATTCAAGAAAAAGTACTCTAGTAATAGTAAGTCATAGTTAATTTCCTCCTTTAAATCAACTTGCCCATATGAAATAAAACATCCCAATAATTTCTGACCAAGTCTTGATGTTTCATCTCTTTGAATTTGAAGTTTTTTGATTAGAAACATTTTATTCGCTGGAAGATCTTGTCTGCCCATATATCTTAGCGCCCTAATTATCCCCAACTCTGGCAGAAATATAGTGTAGTAATCATATCTAGTTACAAAGAATTTTGGTATTGGTTTTACTTTAGCGAATGATTTTGTGAGTAAAAACTTTGCATTCCAAGCAAAATGCAAACCATGTATTATGTGATGTTTATCCTTAAAAGTATTATCTATTTTTGTATCAATTTTTCTAGACTGGTTAATAACTTCATTGGCTATTATTTCACTTCGAGTTATTTGTACTTTCTGATATATCGACATACCTCTCGTCTCGTTAGATCTTTTTAGAATTTAGTAATATTTGATTTTTAATATGTGTTATTTCCTGGGAGTCTAGCAGTCTAATCTCAAAACGGTTAGTGGATGACGATGACAAAGTAAGATTCCAAGTTGTATCTACCAAGATTCTATCATCAATTATGTAAATTTTTTCATGTCTAGGCGTTGTAAAGAGAAACACTTGAGCATTATCAAGGGTGTCTTTATGTTCTAGATAAGTCTGTCTTCTGGTAACTATCGTGAGATTTACACCTTTACTTGTTATTTCCTTCAATAGTTTTGCTCCTTTTTTATCTAAATAGGGCGTAACAATAAAAACACTCTTTTCTGGCAATGTTCTCAATAAACTTTCTCCAAATCGTTGTCCTTTTGCGGTTAAACTCTCGCCTTCAAAGAACGTTTTAAGGAACCAAAGTGTTAGATTTCTTGAAACTTCCAGATTTTGTGCTAGAGGTGTTGTACAACCACTCTCTACTAAAATACACGCTGTACAACCGTCCATACAGTAAGCAACTCCTAAAAATTGAAGAATGTTCTCAAGTTCTTTCAGGATATCGTGATCATCTAATTTTAATTGTTTTGTCATCTGAGAGTAAGCTTCACTGAGGAGAAGATGTAGACTAAAGGCATGAATGTCCAATATAAGCCCTTTTTCAATAAAATCTTTGTAATATTTATTTAATTCATTTACAAATTCGCCAAATTTTTTGCCTGTCTCTGTCTGTAGATATCTTGAGAAGGCTTTCTTAACATCATCCAAGTCTGTCTTTAACTCTAATTCATGTTCCCTTAACACGTTTGTTATTTCTTTTCTGAACGATTCGACCATTTCTTTAATTCCACCGAATTTTTTCCTTACATGACTGACGATATCTATCACTCCAAATGGGCTATTTTCAGCTACCAGGATGTATATCCTATCGCTTTCCCTATCTATGTGGTACAGATACATGAGGTCTCTATATTCAACTTCCAATTCTTTAGAAAGGTAAGACCAAAGTAGATGTGCTAATGTGTGTGTGAGAATCTCTATTCCAAACTCCACGACATTATTGAATTCTTTTTCATCTTTATATACATCTTTCTTGAATTCTTCATATCTTTTAATTATCTCATCTTTGCGTTTACTAAAGAAGGAGAAGGTTCTGCTACCTCTTTGAGTGGATACCCAAACGAAATACTTAGAAAGCAACAATTCATCTAGTGTTTGGCTTAAATCGTTACCTAACAAGATTTGAGGTTTTGGTGTGATGTCAGGATCTATGAGCTCTGTTATTAGAGCCTTTACTACGGTATAAGGTATGCTGAACCCGACGACATTTGTCCTAGGAAGAGACTTCACTATAGGCTTTTCAAATTCAGCGAAAGCGATTATTCCCTCACCGAATTCGGTAGGCATATACCACTGCAAACCTTTGTGAAGTTCTTGGATGTTTACACCAGTACCAAATACTGGTGTAAATACACCAACACTATCGGTTGAATCGAGTTTTTTTAAGCCAACTATTTTTCGTT
>DQTL01000122.1 GCA_015662775.1 Lutibacter sp. | reverse complement strand
GTGCGTGGGTCAGGATTTAGGTTAAATTAAAAGTTTTTTTGAAAAGTTTAGGTTTTATCATGGTTTATCATGTTGGTTTGGTATAGTTTTATATAAAAGGAGTTATATTGAAGTATTTCTTAAGAAAAATATTATTATTACCTATCTTTTTTATTTTACTTAATGCTGAAAATTTTGATATTAGGACAGGGACTACCATACATAATGACTCAGCTTTTAGGTCATACTTGGCAAAAGAGAATACACCTTTATCTGAACATGGAATGTGCCAACATTTGACAGGAAAAGAATGTCTTTTCCCGACAAAAGCTTTTATGCTTAGTAAAATTCTTAAAAAGTATCTAATATCATCTGGAACTAACTCTGTGCGTTCATTAAAATTTACATCAAAAAAATATTGGGAATATGCTCTTTTATCTGATGCTATTTATAATAAAGAGAATGATATCTTGGTGAAAACCCATGTAGAAGTAGATAAGAGTGGTTGGCAACTTTATAAATATAAACAAGCACTGAATGGACTTGTTGTTGGTTTGTATAAAAAGGACAATAATTATATAATGGCTATTGGTGGAACAACAGCAAATTCTAAATTAATTCCTATTTATAATAATGTTTTAGACTTATGGACGGATCTTACTTTAATATCTGAAACAATATTTAAACCTAATCAATTGTTAACATTAAAAAATTGGTACAAATCTTTATCAAGTGATGTAAAGACAAATATTATTGCTATCACAGGGCATTCTTTAGGTGGTGGGTTGGCTCAATATATGGGTTTACTGACAGGTATTAAAACATATACTTTTAATACGGCACCATTACCATTAACTTATGATTCATCAAAAGATTTAAATGGTGGGTATAGCATAAAAGAAATTGAAAATCCATATTATACGCACTGGGCTGATAATATTAAAAATAGTCACCGTATTCCTCCTGAACATACTTATGGGGAAGAGGCGAGAATTAAACCATTAAAAAAGATTACAATTGATGTATTTGAAAATTTTACCAACGATTATGTGATAACAAATATAATGACAAAAAATGATCCACTAACAGGTATCTTAAAATATACTGATTATGTTGAACAATCAGACAATATTGCAAATATTATTATTAAGCAAAGTGTATTAAATGGATTGAAAAATACACTTTCTATTCAAAAAAAACACTCTTTATCTAACCTTATCGTGGGTAAAAAAGTTGAGTTACCGTTAGAAACAGGTCATTCTATATCTAAAATAAGTGTGATTATGAAAGTAGCTAATGAATTGCTAGAAAAAGGTATCTATGTTATTGCAGATACTAAAAACGGAAAATATTATATTTATCATTTACCAGAGGGAACATCTGATATTTTCAATTATAAAACTATAAATGAACCGTTGGCTTTTAAAAATATAAGTACAAAAAAAGATTGGGTATATAAATATATACTAAAAATGCAAGAGTATGGAATGAGTTTAAGTGGTGATGGAAAAGGTAATTTTAACAAAAGTGCATCACGGACGCAGGGAGAAGTCTTAAAGATTATCACGAAGCTTTTTTATAGAAAGAATGATTTAAAAGGTGTAGGTTTTGTAAAGTACTATAATTTTCTAAAAACTAAAAAAAGAGCTCTGACAAAACTTTTACCAAGTAACTTTACCAAAGATGCATTAGATAAAAATATTACTAGAGGAGATATGGCAGAGATATTAACAAACATTCTTTTTGTTGAAGATAAAATTACTAAAGCAGATTCTAAGCGTGCTAGAAATTTGATTGATGAATCTAATGGATGGTATTTGGCATCGTCTTTATTAAATATTTTAGACATTGCTCATGGACAAAATGGAAATTATGGATGGAACAATGATGTTACGCAGGCAGAGTCTTTAAAATTTTTTATTAGGACTTATGAATATTATAGTAAAGAATAGGAGGAAAGAAATATGAAAGAGGAGTTTAGAAAATGAAAATAATGAAGATTATGTTGGTTATATTTGCGATTATTAGTTATGCTAATGCAGGTGATACGGTACAGAAAATTTTTAATGTCAATTGGAATGCTGATTATGCTGATAGAGAATGTTCCATTAATTGTGGTGCAGATATAGAATGTAAAAATCAAAAAATACTTTGCAACTTACTTGTAAAGATACCAGGTTCTGCCGCAGATCAAGAACTTTTTAAATTGACATTAAGAGTGGTGTCAACAGCCATAACTAGCTTGTTGAATTATGCATCTTCGAACATGAAACTAAATAATAGTACTGCTATTTCATTTTATACACATTTAGATGATCAACTTCCATCCCTTATTGGTCCTAAGCTTAGTAAAGCCAAGCTTTTTTCTGGTGCAAATATTGTAGAGTTTTTTATTGATATTGCATTAGATATTCTTATCGATTATCGCGTTAAGACTTTAACAAGTCAGCAATTACAAAATCTAAGAGGTTTATGGTACGTCCATGATAGTGCACCAGATGAGACACTAAGACAAGCTATTAAGATGATGTTGACTTTAGCAAAGAATGATACAAAGGCGTTGGCTATGATTTATATGGGTAATCCTGTTGGTGCTATAGGTGCAGGTGTGATAGATAATCTTATTTTAGTAACAGATATTGGAGTTAAGACTAGTGCAGCTGCAGCTGATTTTTTTGAAGCAGAAGCTGCTGCAGCACAGTCAAGCAAAATGTTCGAAGTTTTAAATTTAAGGATAAGTATTGAATCAAGTTTTTATAAAGAAAAAGATAGAGTTAAAAAAGCAAATATTATTGAATCATTTGAGGTAGAATGCAAAAAAATAGAGCTTACAAAAGGTAGTTTTTTTGCAGCACAATTACATAAAAAAGGTTATGGTTGGCGTATTGATGAAGCACTCAATGCACAATGTATGTCTTACGTTTTAGATATGTACTTGAATGATAATAAAAAGGAATTTTTAGCTTTAAGTAATGTAAAAACATTAAGCAGGCAGAGATACATAAAGTTAATCAATTATTATTATCCGACAACAGACAAAGCTTTTTATTTGAAGCTTTATGACTTAAATAATTTTGTACCATATTTAGGCGTTAGTAGTAATGCTGCAAGCTATAAATATCTAAAACAATTAAATGCCTATGGTGTCAGAATTCAAAAAGGCCTTTTTTCATCATACGAAGACGCACCTATTGGTCTTGCCGCAAACATGATAAGTATCGCAAAGACAAAAAAAGCAACAGGTGCATCTGCAATTATCAGCAAAGCAGGATATACAACTACGACTAGATTAACTCGAAGAATATATAGTAAACTATTAGTAGATAATTTCAATATTGCTAATGTAAAATTAAATAAAAACCCATTGGCAACATTTCTACAATGGAAAATTAAAAACAGGGTTTATGCAGATAGTAGATTAGCAGCATTTGAGATTATACCAAGTGGGGAAATTACAAATAACACTGTTTATGCACTTAAGTCTAATAAGACAATCAAGCATTACGATTTAGTACAAATGTTGTCCGATACTTTAGATGTAGTAACATGTGGTCACAAAGGTTGTAGCTATGAAGATATTATAAAAGAAGGAAATTAAAATGAAAACAAATAAACTAATAGGAATACTTTTATTTTTAGTGTTATCGATATATGCACAAGCTATATCAGTTACATCATATGGAGTATCTCCATCCACTATAACACTCGGAGAGCGTACTAAAATTTATTTAAATTTAGATTCTTCTTTGCCAT
>DQTL01000206.1 GCA_015662775.1 Lutibacter sp. | reverse complement strand
ATTGAGAAACTAAGTTTTTTAAATCGTCAACTGTAAACTCAGTATCATCTTTTAAACCTCTTTTTTCTTTTAATTCTTCCATTATTTCTTCAAATGGATCTATATCTTCTTTCGTCTCTGGTTCCATACCTAACACCACATCACCATACATTTGTACAAAACGACGATAGGAATCCCATGCAAAGCGTTCATTACCTGTTTTTTTAGCTAATCCTACTACCGCTTTGTCATTTAAACCTAAATTTAAAACCGTATTCATCATTCCTGGCATAGAAACACGAGCACCAGAACGAACAGACATTAAAAGTGGATTTTCAATAGATCCAAATTTAGAATCCATAACTTTTTCTACTTTTTTCATCGTTGCACGTACTTCTTCTTCAAGTAAGGTAACTGTTTTATCTTGTCCTATTTTATTGTAAGTAGTACAAACATCAGTAGTAATTGTAAATCCTGGAGGTACAGGAACTCCTATTAGATTCATTTCTGCTAAGTTAGCTCCTTTTCCACCTAATAAGTTTTTCATTGAAGTATCTCCATCGGCTTCTTTATTGCCAAAAAAATACACGTTTTTAGTATTTGTCATATTTATTTTGAATTTAAGTGAGCAAATTTACTAAAACATGAGAGAATATAAACTGATAATTGTCATTAGTGATTAATAAAAGTACTTATAAAAAATAAGAGTATTTCAACAAATATTGTGGGAGTATATTTTAGAATTCAATAGTAAAAACCTGAGTTCGACCTAAGCGTTACTATACAGAATACAAAGAAAAGGTGAGATTTGAAGAATAAATTTTAAGGAATAACAAGTTATTGTGCAAAATTTATTCAAAAAAGATTGCCTCTTCTTTGCATTTCCTTTAGATTTGATGAATTTTCCCCAATTCTTGTTATATTTTATCAAATTAACCAGTTAGTCCTTCAAAAATACAACTTCGAATTGATTAAAAATTCGTTCAAACTGTAAACAAAGCTTAGGTCGAACTCAGGTTAAAAATATCAATAGACTTGAACGTTCATTGAAACATTTGTTTCAGTTGTTTAATACGACTTTGTTTATTTAGCCTACACGAACCAAAATCACAATTATTCATCCAGAAACAAAAGTATTATTCCAGATATATTTATTATTTTTATCAAAATTTCACATTACAAATTATGTTTAGAAAAACACCATTAATTGTTTTTTATGCAACAATCCTATTTTTAATTGGGTGTAATCAAGAAGCCTCAAAATATTCAAAAGATACAATACATGAAATATTGCATATTGTACATACAGGTCAATCTTTAGGGGCAGGATCACAATCGTTGCCCTTGGTGTCTGATAGCATTACAAACCCACGAAATCTAAAGTTTAAAATCGGTACACATACATGGGCAAACACCTACTATCCTGACAAACCAGAATTACGTAAGGATAGTTTGTTTCAATTGACACCTCTAAGTTCACAAAGAAGAGTTGTTGAAGGAGAAACTATTGCAAATGGGGTATGCGATCATATAACTAATACTGCAAAGCTCAATAAACAAACAAAATTACTCTTTAGTTACGCAGGAGAAGGTGGAAGATATTTAAGGGAATTAGATAAGCAGCATGATGATGCCAAAGACCCTAGGGCCAAAGGCAGGCAATCAAAAGGAGGTTATTATAAGACCTCCATAGATGATATAAAAAGAGCAAAAGAATTTGCAAAAAACTATTCTGTTTTGGCAGTAACCTGGATGCAAGGGGAAGCAAATAGTGATAGAAAAGTTAACAGGTGGAGCAAACCTCTATCTAGAGAAGAATTGTTAAACGTATATAAAAATGATTTAATTCAAATTAAAAGAGATTACCAAACTGATATTTCTACTATTCTAGGCAAAAAAGTTAAAACTCCTTTTTTCACTTATCAAACAATGGGTACCATGTCAGGCACTGCACAATTAACGGCATGTGATGAAGAACCTGAAATGTTTATGGTTGCACCTACTTACATGATGCCAAGTGCAGAAAACGGTTTTTATGAATACAAAAACAAAGGCTATCATGGTAATTTCATTCATTTAGCAGCAGATTCCCAAAGATGGCTCGGTGAACAATTTGGAAAAGTCATCAGAAAAGTAGTTTTTGAAAAAGAAAAATGGTAACCATTAAGACCCATAAAAGCTTTCCAAAAAGAAGATAAAAGAAATGTTTTTATTGAATTTCATGTTCCTAAACCTCCTTTACTAATTGACAGTCTTTTTCTCCCTAAACAAGGACATGGATTTGGTTTTAAAATCTATGATAATAAACATAGCTACAAAATACTTACCACAACTGTAGTCGATAATACTTTATTAAAAATCACTTTAGATAAACCAATTACTACAAAATCATTTATTAGTTATGCAACTAGTAGTTATGTCAAAGAAATAACTCAACCTATTATTCGTATTGTTAATGATTTAACTAATAAATACGATAGAGAATCCATTGGTGTCGAGTTTAAAGGTGATATTACTAATGAGTTTTCAACTTTAGAACAAGAAGGTGTCTTTTATATCGGAAATCGCGTACCAAAAAAAGAAGAAAGAACAAGACTTATTATTCGTGAAGTCTATTTAAATGATAGAGGAAACACCATCCTAAAGGGTGAATTAGCTGATCTACAAAAAAAAATTAGCTTCAAAGAAAACCAATCTTGTTATGTATCTAGAATGTACGCTTTTGGAAACCTCCATGACTCTGATAACGAAACATCTACTTACAAATTTGCTGATAAGAACTATGGAGAACGCTATGGAGAACATTATCCTTTATACAATTGGTGTGTGAGTTTTAAAGATTTAAGTATTGAATAATTCTATTTAAAGTACTTAATATCATCTTTAGTAAAAGTCCATTCGGGTGTAATCAATTTTTCTAAATTACGTGTACTATACCAAGGGCTAATACTAGTGTTTGTGGGGTTTTTAAGTATATGAATTTCTTGAGCTGGCATATAACTTTGTGCTAACAGAAACATTTTTTCACAAAGCTTATTCTCAGCCATATCTACTACGATAATTGCATGTCCAGGACTTCCTCCTTGTATAAATATATCTCCTATTTGTAGTTCCTCTAGTTTTCTATCTGGTAATTCTTTTGCTAAAGACAAGGTTCCTGCATAACTAAAAACCATCACTAAGTATTTTCGAAATGATTGGTAAGAAGTAGCATTTTGAGTGCTTTTATACCAGGTAACTTTATTTCCGTTTACATTTATTCGGTAGCCTTTTCTCCATTTAGAATAACTAGCTTTAAACCCATTGGTGAAGTTAAAAGAAATTTTGTCGTATTGTTTTTGTTGAAATAAATATTCGGCACGTAAACGCATAGTCGCATCGGCACATTGTTGCAAGTCACGCTTTCCTACATCTATGTCTAAAATTGCAGTATGAACATCTTGTCGATATTTAAGCTCTCCGTTATATAAGTGCACTTTTGCTTCATGTGGTTCTAGCTTGAAATTTTGAAGATAATATGCAAATGATTTTAAAGTGACCATTACTCTTTTATAGTCTCTTGGTGGATTAAAACGATTTTTTATTGTTTTTGCTTCTTTATTCAACAACTCAGTCATAGGGACTTTTGAGGTGAACAAAGTTTTAACTTGCATATTTCTTCCTTTATCTTGACAAGAAAGAATAAATAAAAAAGTTAAGATTGATAATAATAATCGTTTCATAAGTCTAATACTATCTCGTAAAGTTGCTAAGTTTTATGCAAATCATTCTTTTTGGTGTTATTCAACACATTTATTATTCTTATTAAAAATAGATAACGAATAAAAAATATTTCTATTTCATTAACACATAAAATTATTAGGGTTTACTGCACGTATATTGTTAATATGAGAACTGATGTTATGCAAATTACGTTATTTCAAATATTTAATAAATTAGATTCTTTTCAATAGTTTTTTACCTTTGTAATCCGTTTTTGTTAGCAAACGACAAAATTTGAATTATATTTTAACAATCAATTTAACTACTATATATGAAAACAAAAAATACATTAATCCTATTGTTATTAGTGTTTACTTCTTCCATTTTTTATGGACAGAAAGTGACTAAATACACTAAAGTTCTTTCTAATCAAATAGATAGACAAGGTACTAATGAGAATTATTCAGTCTGGATTTTCTTTAAAGACAAAGGAAATAATATAAAAAGCAAATTACAAACCAGTAAGATTGCCTTGACAGAAGCTTCAATAAAGAGAAGGAAAAAGCTTTTTAAAAATGAAGATTATGTTACCTTTTATGATATTCCTGTTGAAAAATCATACATCAATCAAATTACACCTTTTATAACTAAAATTCGACACCAATCTAAATGGTTAAATGCAGTATCTGTAGAGATTAATGGTACTCAACTAAAAAATATTGCGGCTTTACCTTTCGTGAAATCTTTGGATGTAATACGTGTTAGAAAATATGGTAAAGAATTGCCGACTATTTATTCTAATCCATCAACAAAATCAACAAAAAGTACAGCTTACACACTTAACTACGGTTCTTCTATCACACAATTAGAACAAATAAATGTTCCTTTTGTACATGACATGGGATATTCAGGTGATGGATTAATTATTTGTGTTTTAGATTCTGGATTTAATAATTTAGAACATCAATCCTTTGATAGTATGAACATTATCGATTCTTATGATTTTGTGAATGATGATAACAATGTAGATGATGAAGGTGATATGGGAACAGGTGATCATGGAACCATGACTTTAAGCACAATCGGCGGCTTTTACGAAGGTCAACTAATTGGTCCTGCTTATGGAGCTTCTTATTTATTAGCAAAAACAGAAAATACTGATTCCGAAACCCAAGTAGAAGAAGATAATTGGGTTGCTGGTGCTGAATGGGCAGAAGCTCTAGGTGCTGAAATAACTTCAACTTCTTTGGGCTATATCGATTTTGATGATGGTTCTTTTTACGATGCCTCAGAGTTAGATGGCAATACAGCAACTATTACAATAGCGGCAGATATTATGGCAAGTTTGGGTGTTTTAGTAGTTAATTCTGCCGGTAATTCAGGCAGTGGTACAACTACAATTGGAGCTCCTGCAGATGGTGATGAAGTTTTAGCAGTTGGTGCTGTTACTGCCAGTGGTACAAGATCAAGTTTTAGTTCTGTTGGTCCTACAGGTGATGGTCGTATTAAACCTGAGGTAATGGCAATGGGATCAGGTGTTAAAGTTGCGGGAACTTCAGGGAATTCATATGAAAATGTAAATGGAACTTCTTTTTCGTGTCCTTTAACAGCTGGAGCAGCAGCATTATTATGGGAGATGGTTCCTTCAGCTAGTAATATGGAAATATTTGAAGCTTTAAAAATGACTGCAGATAATGCTAGTTCTCCTAATAATGAATATGGATGGGGAATTATTGATGTATATGCTGCCTATCAATACTTTACACCAAAAATCACAACAATTCCCTTAGCTAATACTGAAAGTTTTACTGGACCTTATACCGTAACTGCTGATATCATAAGCACAACAGCCTTAGTAGGCTCTCCAAAACTATATTATCGAACAAATGCTGGAGCATGGACAGAACTTACTATGACATTAACGAGTGGAGACACGTATACAGCTTCAATTCCTGGCACAGGATCTCAAGCAGTTTATGACTATTATATCATTGCTGAAAACAACTATGCTTTAGTGAGTTTACCTATTGATGCACCAACTAGTTATTATACTTTTTCTGCTTCTCAAGCTCCAGAAATAATTCATGAAGCAATTGCAGAAAACTATCTTAATTTATGGGGAACAACTGCTATCACTACTGAATTTATAGATGTTAGTGGAATAGATGAAAGTAATAGTTTTATTGAATGGAAAATCAATGGAACAACTCAATCGCCAATTAGTTTTGCACCTATTGGCGGAGATACTTTTGTGTCTAATTTCCCTAGTATTATCGCTGTTTTAATTGGTGATTTAATTGAATATCGTTTAGTTGCTCAAGATTTATCTCCTGAGCAGAATATCTCCTATCATCCTACTAGTGGTTTTCATAGTTTTTTAATAACTGATCGTATCAGTTTTGAACAAAATCAGTTTAGCCATACTTGGAATTTTGAAGGTGACGCAGATTGGTTTGTAACTGATTTCCAAGCTCAAGATGGTTCTTTTTCAATGCGTGCAGGAGCTATTTCACATTCTGAAAGCTCTTCAATATCAATTAGTTTTAGTAATGATGTAGCTGGAAATATCTCATTTTATAAAAAAGTAGATTCTGAAGGTACTTACGATTTTTTGAAATTTTACATCAATGATAATCTAGAAATGGAATGGTCAGGAACAACAGGCTGGTCTGAACAAGTTTTTCCAATAAGTGCAGGAAATCACACACTAAAATGGGAATATGTTAAAGATTCTAGTGTTTCAGATGGTGATGATACTGCTTGGATTGATAACATCAGCTTTCCTGGAGACACCACTATTGGTAATCAAGAATTTATTAGTGAAATCGCTGGGGTTTATCCTAACCCTGCTTTAAATAGTGTTTATATAAATTTAAATGAATTACAAAATGTAAATATTAGCATCTATACAGTTGCTGGAAAGTTGGTTAAAAACATTGATAAATATGCTTCTAACAGTCGTATTAATCTTGAAAATGTTAAAAATGGATTATACGTCATTAAAATAAAGTCTAACAATACAACTCAATTTGTAAAACTAATTATAGCAAAATAATTACGAAAATAAGTAAACCTAATATGAAAAACCCACTAGAATTTCTTTTAGTGGGTTTTGATTTTTATAGAACAAAAACAACTATTTAATCATTTTAAGATTATTAACTTCTTGTTGTGTTAAATGCCTCCAAAAACCTCTTGGTAAATTTTTCTTAGTTAGACCAGCAAATATAGTTCTATCTAATTTGATTACTGTATAGCCTAAACTTTCAAATATTTTACGAATAATACGATTTCTACCAGAATGAATTTCAATACCAATCTCAGATTTTGGCTTATTTCCTATATATGAAATAGCATCAACAAAAACTCTCTTGTCTTCTATTTTAAAACTGGTGTCTGCAATTTCTCTAAGATGATTTAAAGATACTTTTTTATCTAAGGTCACGTGATACAACTTGTGTACTTTGTGCTTGGGATGTGTCAACTTTTTTGTCATTTCACCATCATTAGAAAACAAGAGTAAACCTGTTGTATTTCTATCTAATCGACCTACTGGGTATAAACGTTCCTTTGCCGCTTTTTGAATTAAATCCATTACAGTTCTACGACCACGATCATCCTCGACGGTTGTAATATAATTCTTTGGTTTATTAAGCAACACATACCTGTGTACCTCTGGGTTAATCAGTCTAGTATCAAAACGCACCTCAGAATCTGGCTGTACTTTATATCCCATTTCCGTTATCGTTTTTCCATTTACTGTAACACTTCCTGATTTAATATAAACATCCGCCTCTCTTCTAGAACAAATGCCAGCATGGGCTATGTATTTATTTAAACGAATACCTTCAGTTGAAGTCTTAGGTTGCGATTTTTGTTGTGTTTTTTTTGGAGAGGATTTGTCTTGTCGTCCTCGCGACGAGTTTTGTTTTGACATGGTTTAATAATTTGAATGTTTCTAAAATAAAAACTCCTTCACTATACTACATAGAGAAGGAAATATATTTTTAAATAAAATCTTTTTATTATTTAACTACTT
>DQTL01000006.1 GCA_015662775.1 Lutibacter sp. | reverse complement strand
TGCTAAAAGAGTTTCTTTTACAAATTTATTCAACAATTTAACATGAGAATTTAAAGAATACAAAACAACACGAACACATACTTCCGTTCCCCTTCCCTGAAAAATAATTCTCTCTGTCTGAACACTTGTCCTGATTCTACGTAAGTTATCTTCAGAAAGTAATACTTTAAGCCGGTCATATTCAGATTCTCTCATCCAGCCAATCCATCTTATCTTTATTACCTCAGAAAGAACAGCGTTGCTCTTTTTTGCCAACCTCTTTTTTGTTGCCTTTCTTTTTCTTCCAGCCGCTTTAGTTTTTTTATTAGCCATATCAACCTCCTGTTGATTTTTTAATTTACAATAAAAAATACACCAAAATACTCTGGAAACTAAATACTATCTTAAAATTTACGTTTAGTCAATATTCAAAATCTTCTTCAACTCCTTCTCGTCTTTGTGCGGTCCGACAACTGCTAAATTTAATTTATTATTTTTAAAAATATATCTAGCAACTTTTTGAATATCTTCTGCTGTAATTTTTTCATATTTTGCCAAAACTTCTTCAGGGCTTTTAACATTTCCATAAAATAACTCTTGATGACCAAAAAATCCAGCTTTCGACTGAACAGTCTCCAGTCCGATTTTTACATTTCCCTTTAACCTTTCCTTAGCCTTTTTTAATTCCTTTGCGGTAACTTTTTTGTTGGTTATTTTTTTAATTTCTTTTAAAATTAATTTCACAGCTTTTTCTAAATTCTCTTTTGCTACTCCAGCTTGAACAACAAATACTCCTGCATCTCTACCTAATTCACTTGACGTGTGAATATAATAAGTTAACCCTTCTCGCTCCCTAATATTTAAAAACATTCTAGAACTCATTCCCCCTCCTAAAATTGTAGAAAGTAAACTAAGAGCATACTTTTTAGAATCAAACATATCGATAGACCTAAACCCCAAAACTAAATGTGTTTGGTCAGTTTTTTTATTTACCAATCTGATTTGAGGTGAGCTTTGTTTCTCAGTAGTTTTCTGCTTTGGCAATTTTCTCTTATCATTCTTTTTTACACCAAATAACTTTTCTATCTGCTCTTTCATTTTCTCAACTTCAAAATTCCCTGCTACAGTCACCACGGTAGATTTTGATAAATATTTCTGGTCCATATATTCCTTCATACTCTTCCGTTTCATATTCTCAATATTTTCTTTTGTTCCGATGATTTTCCAACCTATTGGCTGGTCGCCATAAGTAACTCTCCAAATTCCTCCTCAACTTTTCGCATTGGTAAATCTTCATACATAGCTAACTCCTGCAAAATAACTCCTCGCTCTCGATTAATTTCTTTCTGCTCCAGTAACGGATTTAAATAAATATCAGCCACTAAATCTACTACTAGCTCACCCTGCCCACTTGGCATTTTTATCCAATATCCTGTTTCCTCTTGCCCAGTAAAAGCATTCATCTGCCCTCCCAGTCCATCAACTTCCTCGGCAATTATTTTTGTGCTTGGTCGCCTCTTTGTTCCTTTAAAAACCATATGTTCCAAAAAATGAGAAATTCCATTATTTCCCTTGTTTTCATAGGCTGAACCAGTCTCCACTAAAACCTGTGCCAACACTGCCACCGCCTTATCGTCCGGAACTAAAACCACCCGAACCCCATTCTTCAATTTATATTTTTCAAATTCTTTTTTAACACTCTTTTTATCATTCTTGAACATATCTTTTTAAATCTTAGTTTTTTAGACTTTTATTCTCCACCACAATTCACAATGAGCCCTTTATACCATTTTCAAAAGATATTGAGTAGAGATTAATTAGAAATAGTATTAGTTCTCATCTTTAACACTCCATATTCCAATCTCATCCTACACTTAATTTCTTAATTTATCAAGTAATTTCTCTTTCTGCTGGCGTGTTAGTTGCTTAATTCTTGATTCTTCTTTTGATGCTTCAGAACGATTAAAAAAACTTTTTTTATAAACCAATTCCACTGGTCTCCGCACCCGCGTGTACTTTGCTCCCTTCTTGTTTTTATCTAAGCCGTTGTGCTCATCCATTCGCCTTCCAATATCCGTTGTAATCCCTGTATACAAAGTTCCATCTGCACACCGTACAATGTATGTAAAATATTTTTTTGATTTCATATTTTAATAATAACTTGTCTTTAAATATATATCAAGATAATAAAAAGTGATTTTACGAATACTTCTATAAAGCCACCTTGTTGACAAAATACTTGTCGATCAAACTTGCCATTCAAAATGTAGAGATTGTGCCTGCAAAAACTTAGTCACCCAATAGTACAATCGCAAACCATGGAAATGACCCTAAAAAAAGTAACAGTCCAATGCCTATAGCTATGTCGCCAATGCTTATTGTATATCTAATAGCAAACCAAATCATGGGTATATTTATCTCAACACCATCGCATAAAAGCGGAAATTTTGTACTATTTATGCCATCATTATGTGTACTTTTCCCGAATTCATAAATAATATTTTTTTCTGAATTCTCATTATTAAAGACTGGCATTTTACCACCATTCACCTCCATAGCAATAAGATTTAAAATAGCCCCAATTAATATAAGACCTATCCCCACCCCTGACAAATAATTAATTTTAAAAATAGGAATAACTATAATAGTCAACAGAACCACGGCTAACCTCGTTCCCCAAATCATACTCACGCCCTTCGACTCCCTTTGCACACTAAAATAAAAATAAAAAAGTTTGTAAATTTTTACAAACTTTTTTGTTTTTTCTGGTGGGCGCAGAGGGAATCGAACCCCCGACCTTCTGCTTAAAAGGCAGTTGCTCTACCTACTGAGCTATGCGCCCTTGAGTAAATGTTTTTAAACACTTACTAGATTTATTTTACACTAATAAAGGAGGTTGTCAAGAAAATTCTATTATGCTAGAATGCAAAGGTATAATATTTGAAGCTAACCTTTAAAAAAACTAATTACTAGCTACCAATTGCTAGCTACAAGTTGCCAAACTTATGTCAGAACAAAAAAAAGAAACTGTAGGAGTTGTAGGATTAGGATATGTTGGACTACCTTTAGCTGTCCGAGCCAAAGAACGAGGATACAATGTTCTAGGTTTTGAAAGAACCCAAGAAAAAGCCGACATCATAAACAGCGGAAAATCTCCAATCGAAGATGAATATCTAGAAGAAAATTTACCAAAAAATCCCATTGAGGCTACGATAGATACAGCCCGAATGAAAGAATGTGATATTCTTTTAATTTGTGTACCTACTCCAGTCGATGAATTTCATAATCCAGATATCAGTCCAGTTCGTGGAGCAACCGAAAGTATTTCTAAAAATTTAAAACCTAGAGCCTTAGTTGTCTTAGAGTCAACTGTAAACCCAGGAGTTAGCGAAGAAGTTGTTCGCCCAATCTTTGAAGCCGATGGACATACAGTTGGTAAAGATGTTTTTATTGCCCACTGTCCAGAAAGAATTAACCCTGGAGATCCAAAATGGAATGTAACTAACATCCCACGAGTTGTTGGAGCTTTCACTAAAGAAGGGCTAGCCAAAGCAATTACTTTTTACGAAGCTATTATTGACGGGGACATCAAACCAATGAAACACATTCGTGAAGCTGAGGCTTGTAAGGTTGTAGAAAACTCTTTCCGTGATATTAACATTGCTTTTGTGAACGAATTGGCCAAATCTTTTGACGCTATGAATATTGATGTTAAAGACGTAATTGATGGAGCAGCTACTAAACCCTTTGCTTTTATGCCTCATTACCCTGGACGTGGTATTGGTGGACACTGTATTCCAGTTGACCCATATTACCTAATTGAACGAGCCAAGCGAGCTGGTTTTGACCACAAGTTCCTAAGAGCCTCTCGAGCAATTAACAACTCTATGCCCGCTTACACAGTTGAATTACTACAAGATAAATTAAATGAAGTAAAGATGCCTCTAAATGGTACAAAAATTGGATTACTAGGGGTTGCCTACAAACCCAATATTGACGACGACCGAGAGTCTCCTTATTATGAGATAGTTAAAGAACTGCGAAAACACAAAGCTGAAATCATCTCTTATGATCCACATATTATGAGACGTTCTGATGTAGATTCAATGGAAGAACTTCTGGAAAAATCTGAAGCAATTGTCTTTGTAACTAACCACAAAGAATTTGATGGACTCAATGGTGAAATGTTAAAGAAAAACAACATTAAAGTAATCATCGACGGAGTAAATTCCCTAGATAAGGATGACATCAACAATAGCGGAGTAATCTACAAAGGAATCGGACGATAGATCGTTACGCGCCTTCGGCGCTTCACTCGTTATATTTCTAAATATTTTAAAAG
>DQTL01000304.1 GCA_015662775.1 Lutibacter sp. | reverse complement strand
GGGTTTATTGGTGTCGTAAATCTGTAGGAAAACGAGTTACAGAGCAAAAAAAGGTAATCATCAACAAAGGAGGTATTGTTATTGACTCTGTAGAAGCAAGTAGTGTAAAAGGAACAAACTCATTAGTACTATTCCCGAATCCTACAAGCGGATATTTATTTGTAAGTTTTAATTTAAGCAGTGATACGATGACTCAAAGTCATCGTATCACTATCACAGATACAAAAGGAACTCTAATTGCAGAATACCAACTAAAAAACAACTTGACACAAATAGCCACAGACAAATGGCAACAAGGAGTTTATATAGTTAGTATTATAGCAAACAATAAAGTTGTTGATACTGCAAAAATAATTGTAGAATAAACAACAACTGTTTATCAAATTTTAAAAGGGCTGTCTTTGTAAAAGGCAGTCTTTTTTTAGGCTAAGGGATAAACCTAACATAAGATTCTTACTTTTACCAAAATTTAAAACAATATATGACACCACAATACCTTTTTTACATACTTATAGGAATACTTTTAATAGAATTTATTTGGGATACGTATTTAAACCACAAAAATGCCAAATGGTATAACAAACCCATTCCCAAAGAATTAGAAGGCGTTTTTGATGAAAAGGAGTATCTTAAATCGCAAGACTATAAAAAAGTAAACTATCACTTTTCTATTCTATCCTCAATATTTAGTCTAGTTCTAATACTTTTATTCTTTTTTTTAGAAGGTTTTGCTTGGGTTGATCAATGGGTGAGAACCTATACGGAGAATCCGATACTTGTTAGTTTATTATTTATTGGTGTATTAATGTTGGGTAATGATCTTATTTCAACTCCTTTTTCTTATTATCATACGTTTGTGATTGAAGAAAAATTTGGTTTTAACAAATCATCCAAAAAGCTATTTTGGTTCGACAAACTAAAAGGTTTGATATTGATGCTATTAATAGGAGGCGGTTTACTTTTTGTAATTATTTGGTTTTATGAAAAAACTGCCCATAACTTTTGGATTTATACCTGGGGTTTTGTGGCTGTCTTCTCTGTTTTTATCAATCTTTTTTATTCTTCATTAATAGTTCCTTTATTTAACAAACAAACGCCCTTAGAAGAAGGAGAACTCAAAAATGCAATTCAAGATTTTGCTCAAAAAGTAGGTTTTAAAATGAATAATATCTTTGTAATTGATGGTAGTAAACGTTCTTCAAAAGCCAATGCCTATTTCGCAGGATTCGGAGCAAAAAAAAGAATCGTACTCTACGACACTTTAATCAATGATTTAGAAATCGATGAAATAGTTGGTGTATTAGCCCATGAAGTAGGTCATTACAAGAAAAAACACACCTTTTATAATATGGTTTTATCCATTCTTACAACAGGATTAACCTTATTTATTCTATCCTTATTTATTGATAGTCCCATGTTGGCAAAAGCATTAAGTGTCAATATCCCTAGTTTTCATATAGGTATTATTGCTTTTGGAATTTTATACAGTCCTATTTCTGAAATAACAGGTTTGTTAATGAATATGCTCTCCAGAAAATTTGAATACCAAGCCGATAATTATGCAAAAACTAAATATGATGGGAAACCACTTATTTCGGCATTAAAAAAACTATCAAAAAACTCATTGAGCAATCTAACTCCGCATCCTTTATATGTATTTATGCATTATTCTCACCCAACATTATTACAACGAATTCTCAATTTACGGAAGTAGATTTAAAAACATTGAAAATTCATAATTCATAATTCTTGTTTCTTATTAAATTTATTACTTTTACCCTATGGCATATACAGCTACCATAGAAGAAGAAACGCAAGAGTTAAAACGACTCTATAAAGACCTGCTTAAAGGTACTTACGAAGTGTTATCAACCGATGATAAAAAAGAAATTCGTAAGGCTTTTGACTTGGCTGTTGATGCACATAAAGACCAACGACGCAAAAGTGGAGAACCTTATGTCTTTCATCCAATTGCAGTGGCTAAAATTGTCGCAGATGAAATTGGTTTGGGAGCAACCTCTATTGTTGCAGCACTTTTACATGATGTTGTAGAAGATACATATTACACAGTCGAAGATATTGAGCAATTATTTGGTGAGACCGTAGCAAGAATCGTTAATGGTTTAACAAAAATCTCGCATCTTAAAAAAGACAATGCTTCGCTACAAGCTGAGAATTACCGTAAAATGCTATTGACTTTACATGATGATGTACGCGTAATTCTTATAAAAATTGCAGACAGGTATCACAATATGCAAACCTTAGGTTCCATGCCTCTTGAAAATCAGGCGAGAATAGCATCTGAAACCCTTTATATTTATGCTCCTTTGGCACATCGTTTGGGTCTGTATTCTATTAAAACAGAATTAGAAGATTTAGGTCTTAAATATACCGAAGCAGAAGTATATTACGATATTGCCAAACAAATAAAGGACTCCAAAGAAGATCGAGAAAAGTATATTTCGGAATTTACTTCTATCATAAAAGAATCCTTAGAAAAAGAAGATTTTGATTTTGAAGTTCAAGGAAGAACAAAATCTATATTTTCTATTCGAAAAAAAATGCTTAAACAAGGGGTTAGTTTTGAAGAAGTATATGACAAATTTGCAATTCGAATTATTTACAAACCCCAAAGTAAAGATGAAAAGCATGATGCTTGGAAAATATACTCTATTGTAACAGACCACTTTACACCAAACCCCATACGATTACGTG
This sequence comes from Lutibacter sp., assembly GCA_015662775.1. Lineage (GTDB taxonomy): Bacteria > Bacteroidota > Bacteroidia > Flavobacteriales > Flavobacteriaceae > DQTL01. Next base: position 3,923 of record DQTL01000304.1, on the reverse strand, counting down.
ATTGGATGACACAACCTAAATCTACTGGATATGAGGCACTTCATACTACGGTTATGGGTAAAAGTGGAAAATGGATTGAAGTGCAAATAAGGTCGCAACGCATGCATGAAATAGCCGAAAAAGGCTATGCGGCACATTACAAATACAAACATGGAAGTGGCAAAGAAACAGGTCTTGAAACTTGGCTAAACAAACTTAAAGATGCACTGGAGAATACCGAAGTAGATGCCATTGATTTTATGGAAAACATAAAATTAAATTTGTATTCAAAAGAGATTTACACGTTTACACCTAATGGAGAAATTAAATCACTACCCAAAGGAGCTTCACCCATAGATTTTGCTTATTCCATTCATACAGAAGTAGGTATGCATTGTAGAGGTGCCAAAGTCAATGGGAAAATGGTCCCTTTAAGTAAAGAGTTAGCTAGTGGAGACCAAGTAGAAATTATGACCTCTTTAAATCAAAAACCTAAGCTAGCTTGGTTAGATTATGCAGTTACTTCGAGAGCTAGATCAAAAATTAAAAACGCATTAAAAGAAGAACAAAAAGCACTTGGAGAAGAAGGAAAAGAAATTCTCAGAAGAAAATTACGTTCTCTAAAAATTAAATACAACGAAAAAACAATTAATAATCTTGTTAGTTTCTTTAAGTTAAAAACAAGTTTAGATTTGTTTTATAGAATAGGAAATGGTTCTATATCAAATGTAGAGTTAAAAAAGTATGCCAACCAGCAAACTAATGCATTGTATTCTTTTTTTAGACCTAAATCAAAAAGAAAAAAACAAGATATTTATATTGACCAAGATGAAGTTTCTCAAAAATTTGATCTTTTGGTATTTGGCAGCAATGAAGATAGTTTACCTTATACCAATTCTGTTTGTTGCAATCCTATTCCTGGTGATCGAGTTTTTGGCTTTACAACAATAAATGAAGGTATTAAATTACACAAAAAAGATTGCCCAAATGCCATAAACATGCGTGCCAACTACAGGTATCGTATTGTATCTGCAAAATGGATTGACTCCACTCAAAGAGAATTTATTGTTAATTTAATGATTTCTGGTATTGATAAAGTAGGTATTGTCAATGATGTGTCTTTGGTGATTTCTAACTCAATGAATGTTAACATTCAAAATATAAATATAGGTACAGAAGCAGGTTATTTTGAAGGGCATATTAGCGTTAGCATCAAAAATATTGATCAATTAAACACCTTAATTTCTAATTTAAAAAGTATTGAAGGAGTAATGAAGGTATTGAGAGAGAAGCTTAGTAAGTAGATAGATTGTCTTATATTTATCAATTAATTCTTACGAGTTACTTCCTTTTGATACCGTAACATCACTTCTTGGAAATAGGCATATAAATTAAAACCCCTATCACTAAATTGTTCAGTTAGTTGTTGGATGGATATAATCTTATCCAATCGGAATTCTCTATAATCATTTCGTAAATGACACCAAGCGATGAGAATCCAATTTTCTTTAGAATGATAAATGGCTTGAGGTTCAATGGTTCTTTGAGTTTTCTCACTTTTACCAATGGATAGATAGTTGATTTTTAGAAGTTGTAAATTGGTAATAGCAATTTGTATGATTGCCAAATTATCACTTGTTATTTCTCTTTTGTAGTTTTTGAAATAAGCAATTCGTTCGGATAAATAAGTTGCTTTATCTTTATTAGAATATCGTAAAACAGCCCTAATTTTTGATATTGCCGTACTGTGATTATCAATTAATGATTGGTCTTTGTTTTTTTGAATTAAAGCAGAAGCCGTTATCAATGCATTGGCTTCATGTTCCGTAAACATTATAGGTGGTAAATAATAACCTTCTAACAACGAATAGCCCTTGCCTTCTTCTGTAAAGATAGGTACACCTGATTCTTCTAAAGCTTTAATATCACGATAGGCAGTTCGTTTACTGATACCAAATTTGTCTGCAATTTCTGTTGCCGTCATTAATCTTTTTGATTGTAAAAGCGTTAAAATAGCAGTCAGTCTTGTTAATCTTGGTATTTGGTGATTTTCATTCATTTTGAAATTTAACGTAAAGATTCTATTATATATAGCAATCTTTCTTTAATCAAAAGTTTGCTTCACTCGTACCTCATTCGCAAGGACGGATTTCAATATGGAGAATGTTAATTTGCAACACGTCAATGCGATTCCGATAATTATCGGGAGAAGCAATCTTACGAAGCTAGTTTGATTCTGTTTTAAAACTTTACACTTTTAACTTTACACTTTTAACTCTAATCTACCTAGAATAATTTGGAGCTTCTTTAGTAATCGTCACATCATGCGGGTGACTTTCTTTCATACCTGCAGCGGTAATTTGCACAAACTGAGCTTGTTTTAAAGCCTCAATATCTTTAGCTCCGCAATAACCCATTCCAGAACGTAAACCACCCACAAATTGATGCATAGTTTCGTGTAATTCGCCTTTATAAGGCACACGCCCCACAATACCTTCAGGAACTAATTTGCCAACATCGTCTTGATTGTCTTGAAAATAACGGTCTTTACTTCCTTGTTTCATAGCTTCTAAGGAACCCATACCTCTATAGGTTTTAAACTTTCTACCCTGATAAATAACGGTTTCGCCTGGTGATTCTTTGGTTCCGGCTAAAAGCGATCCTAACATACAACTATCAGCACCTGCTGCAATTGCTTTAGGAATATCTCCTGTAAAACGAATACCTCCATCGGCAATTACAGGAACACCTGAATCTTTTATGGCATTTTTCACCTCAATAATGGCTGATAATTGTGGATAACCAACACCAGCTACAATTCTTGTGGTACATATAGAGCCTGGTCCTATTCCTACTTTAACAGCGTCTGCACCTGCTTCAACTAAATATTTAGCGGCATCACCTGTTGCAATATTTCCTACAATTACATCAGTTTTAGGATGACTTTTCTTTATCTTTTTTAAAGTTTTAATCACTCCAGCACTATGTCCATGTGCGGTATCAATGACTAAGGCATCTACTCCTTCTGCAACTAAAGCAGCTGCTCTTTTTATACTATCACCTGAAACACCAATTGCAGCCGCTACACGTAAACGTCCGTAGCTGTCTTTATTAGCATCTGGGTTTTCACGAACTTTAATTATATCTCTAAATGTTATCAGACCTTGTAATTTATAATCTTTATCGACCACAGGTAATTTTTCAATTTTATGATCTTGTAGAATTGATTCGGCTTGTTTCAAGGAAGTTCCAATTGGAACAGTAAGTAAGTTAGAAGCGGTCATGACTTCTTTTATTTTTCTAACTTCATTTTTCTCAAAACGTAAATCTCTATTGGTGACAATACCTATCAATTTACAATTTGAATCTACTACAGGAATCCCTCCAATTTTAAATTCTGCCATTAAAGCTTTTGCTTTTGCAACATTTTCTTCTTTTCCTATGGTAATTGGATCTTGAATCATCCCTGATTCTGAACGTTTTACCTTTTTTACCTCAGCAGCTTGTTCTGCAATACCCATGTTTTTATGAAGTACACCTATGCCTCCCAATCTTGCCATCTCAATGGCTAAAGCGGCTTCGGTTACGGTATCCATCGCAGCAGAAATTATAGGTACATTTAATTTTATATTCTTGGTAAATTGAGTTTGTATATTTACCTGATGGGGTAAAACTTGTGAATAGGCTGGTACTAAAAGTACATCGTCATAGGTAAGTCCTTGTCCGACGATTTTATTGGTGCGATTTGTCATGGTGCAACTAACTTAAAATTAATTGCAGACAAATGTAGTTGTTTTTTATTTAATGAATAAAATTAAAATTAGAAAAATAATCTCCTTTTCTGCCCTATAAACCTGAGTTCGACCTAAGCTTTGTTTACAGTTTGAACGAATTTTTAATCAATTCGAAGTTATATTTTTGAAGGACTAACTAGTTAATTTGAT
>DQTL01000118.1 GCA_015662775.1 Lutibacter sp. | reverse complement strand
CAATAACTCGTTATTCCTTAAAATTTATTCTTCAAATCTCACCTCTTCTTTGCATTCTGTATAGTAAAGCTTAGGTCGAACTCAGCTTATTAAGAGCCTTGTAAAAGCTTTAATCATTACTATTTAATAATATTGCAAGAGTCTTCTATTCCCTATCATCTCTTTTCTGTATATTAGCAGTCTAAAAACTAGAACATGTCAACAAACAAAAATTTATCCTTTTCTGACTTTAAGAAAGAAGTATTAAGCGATTATAAACTCGCTGTTATCAGTAGAGAATGTAGTGTTTTAGGTAGAAAAGAAGTATTGATGGGACGTGGTGGCTTTGGTATTTTTGGAGGTGGAAAAGAACTTCCACAGTTGGCGATGGCAAAAGCTTTTAAAAATGGAGATTTCCGTTCGGGGTACTATCGAGATCAAACTTTTATGATGGCTATTGATGCTTTAACTCCACAACAGCTTTTCGCAAGTCTTTATGGCGATACAGATATTGAAAACTCACCAGAATCAGGAGGCAGACAAATGAATAATCACTTTGCAACACATTCGTTAAACGAAGATGGTTCTTGGAAAAATTTAATGGCTCAAAAGAATTCAAGTTCTGATATTTCATGTACAGCAGGTCAAATGCCTAGATTGTTGGGTTTGGCTCAAGCATCAAAATTTTATAAACATGTTGAAGGTTTAGAGGGTTTTACAAATTTCACAAATAATGGAAATGAAGTAGCTTGGGGAACAATTGGAAACGCCAGCACAAGTGAAGGCTTATTTTGGGAAACCATCAATGCTGCAGGTGTTTTACAAGTACCTATGGTTATTAGTGTTTGGGATGATGAATATGGTATTTCAGTACATGCAAAACACCAAACAACAAAAGAAGATATTTCTGAAATTCTCAAAGGTTTTCAAAGAGAAGAAGGCGTGGAAGGATATGAAATAATGACAGTTTCAGGTTACGATTATCCTGCCTTAATTGATGTATTTCAAAAAGCAGGAAAAATTGCAAGAGAAGAGCATGTACCCGTTTTAGTACATGTAAAGGATTTAATGCAACCTATAGGTCATTCAACTTCGGGTTCTCATGAAAGATATAAAACTGAAGAGCGTTTAGCTTATGAGAAAAGTATTGATTGCAATACCAAAATGCGAGAATGGATCCTAGATTATAAAATGGAAGATGAAGATGGAACTGTTTATAAATTTATAGAAAATGAAGAGGAGTTAATCGCTATCGAAAAAGAAGCAATAGAAGAAGTTAAAAAGGCTAAAAGAGCTGCTTGGAAAGATTTTAAACAACCCATTTCAAAAGCAAAAAATGAAATTCTTTCTATTTTAAAAGAAGTGGCAGAAGTTTCTGAAAATAAAGCATTTATCAATAAATATATTCAAGAATTAGCTGCCGACCAAGATGTGCATATCAAACCTAACTTAGTCTATGCTCGTAAAATACTTAGGTATTTAACGGAGGAGAACTTTCCTGCAAAAATCAAACTTCAAAACTGGATTAAGGACTATACAGCCTTTAATAAAACGAGATATGGTTCGCACCTTTATAGCCAAACAGATAGAGCAGCCGTTAATATTGCCGAAGTTTTACCTACATATGATGACGACGCTGTTGAAGTAGATGCTCGTATAATTTTACGTGATAACTTTAATGAACTATTTACCAAACATCCCGAAACTTTAATATTTGGAGAAGATACTGGCTATATTGGTGATGTAAACCAAGGTTTAGAAGGTATGCAAGATAAGTTTGGTGAAATGCGTGTAGCTGATACAGGGATTAGAGAAGTAACTATAATCGGACAAGGGATTGGAATGGCAATGCGTGGCTTACGTCCCATTGCTGAAATACAGTATTTAGATTATCTTTTATATGCCATTCAAACTTTAAGTGATGATTTAGCCTCTTTGCATTACCGATCGGCAGGTAGGCAAAAAGCACCTTTAATTATACGTACTCGTGGTCATAGATTAGAAGGAATCTGGCATTCGGGTTCTCCTATGAGTGGAATCAATAGCTTTTTAAAAGGTATTTGTATTCTTGTGCCTAGAAACATGACCAAAGCAGCAGGTTTTTTCAATACGATGCTTGAGAGTGATGACCCAGCCTTAATTATTGAAAACTTAAATGGCTATCGTTTAAAAGAAAAACAACCCAATAATTTTGGTGAATTTAGAACCCCTATCGGTGTCGTGGAAACTGTTTTAGAAGGAACAGATATTACTTTAGTATCCTATGGTTCTACCTTAAAATTGGTTGTTTATGCAGCTATAGAACTCAGGCAATTTGGAATTAATTGTGAAATTATTGATATTCAAAGCCTCATGCCTTTAGATGTGAATCACGATATTGTAAAAAGTGTACAAAAAACAAATCGTTTAATGGTTATTGATGAAGATGTTCCTGGCGGTGCTTCGGCTTATATACTTAATGAGATTGTCAACACACAAAACGCCTATCAATATCTTGATAGTAAACCCATAACTTTATGTTCAGAAGAACACAGACCAGCTTATGGTTCAGATGGAGATTATTTTTCTAATAGAAGTTCTGAAGATATTTTTGAAGCCATTTATAAAGTGATGCACGAAGTTAATCCAGAAAAATTTAAAGCTTTGTATTAACCTGAGTTCGACCTAAGCTTTGTTTACAGTTTGAACGAATTTTTAATCAATTCGAAGT
>DQTL01000224.1 GCA_015662775.1 Lutibacter sp. | reverse complement strand
TTTTGAATGAATCTTGCACAATAACCTCGTTATTCCTTAAAATTTATTCTTCAAATCTCACCTCTTCTTTGCATTCTGTATAGTAAAGCTTAGGTCGAACTCAGGTTCTAAAAAATAAAAATCAAATTAGAATCTAATTTCAAAATAGAAATTGTCGCAATAATACTTATAACATCAATATTAATAGGGTTAATTACTTTGAAGTGGTTGCTATATTTGTTAATTATTGACAAAAGAGTAATTTGAGAGTCAAATCAATCTTTTGTATTTATTTTTTTCAGCGTAGCGGTCTTTTATCTATCTTACATTAAAACGGCCAAAAGTTATTATCATTCCAAATATCTTCTTTTAGCGAATTGTTTATATCCACTAACATTCTAGAATGTTCACCTTCCCAAGCAGCAAGAATCGTATACAGTTCTTTTTCATTAGGATCTGTAGCTTCTTTAGCACGAGATTTATATAAATTTACTGCATTCATTTCAAAATCTATAGCTGAGGAAATAGCAGCTGATTCAAAACTGGCAGCATTAATTTCTTTTTTAACCTTATCCGTTAATACTTTTAGGATAACAGTTTCTTCAGGATCTTCCTTAGGAGCATCTGGTTTAATAAAACTGTGCGTTTTTGTGTAGTTGATAAATTGTTTACTAAGAAATTTGATGTGTTCGTCTTCTTCTTCTGCCATCATCTCAAATATTTTTTTGGCTGAAGGGCTGTCACATTTTTCTGCAACTGTTTTGTAAAAGGCTTTACCTCTTGTTTCTAACAAAATGGCTTCTTTTAGAATATCTTTTGCTGTTCTTGTCATGGTTGTTTGTATTAATGTATACTACAAAATTACTTATTTTTAGTGAAAAATTTGAAAACAGTAGCTTAAAAATTCAATTTATTTGAGGTTATCAAACATCTAACTCTTATTTAACTTTAAGTTTCATTACTAAAGAAACAGATTCTATAGGTAATGTTGTTTTGTATAACTTCTGTTATTTGCACCCATTTCAACTTCCCACTGTTTCAATGCTTGGATATAATTTCCTTTCATAACTTGCAGCTGCAACCTGTTGTTCCCAAAGAATAGTGTCTTTTTTAATTTTTTCACGAATATCTGAACTAAATTTAGTAATTAATAATAGTTTTTTCATCCCAATTTTTAAATATATCACATTTCAAAAACCACAGTATCATAATCCAATCTAAACCTTTTTTTTGCAGATTCTGGTTTCCCCTTTCCAATAGCAATTGCCATGTTTATTTCAGCAGATTTAGGAAGCTTTAAATATTGCTTCATTCTTTTAGCATCTAAACCTTCCATCGCTAAAGAATCGTAACCTTCGGCTGTAATACTCAACATAAAGGTTTGCGCAGCTAAAGCCGTACTCTTTTGCGAGACAACAGGAACATGTTTGCTGAAAACATCTTGCATAAAGGGAGATTTTCTGCTTTTATTCCAAATAAAAATACGTTTAAACAAATCCCTAAAAAAAGAAAAAGAAGTGTCATAAAACATAGGTATTACTTTGGTGTAATAGCTTAATTCACTATTTCCAAATAATTTATTTTTGATATTTTTAGTCTTTACTTTTTCCAATCTTTTTAAATGAATAGCTTGTCTTTTTTTCCATAAATCGGGTCTAGCAACAAAAACGACAATTTCAGAAGCAGTTACAGCACCAGATTGGTTCAAACAAATTTTAGCTACTTCTTTTAAAGCTTCTTTAGATTTGATTCTATAAAATTCCCACAACTGCATATTACTGCTATTCGGAGCTTTAATAGCTCTTTCTAAACTTCTAACAACCACTTCATTTGGGATAGCAATCCCTTTTTCATAGACTCTATAAGATCTTCTATTGTCAACTATTTGGTCTAATTGTTCGGCAAGATTATTCATTTATAAAACTTATTTTTTATTATTATTTAGTCGAACCAATCCCACTTTTTTATCGGGATCTTGGTTAAATACCTCAACCCTTGGATTGATTCTTATTATTGAGTTAAAGGCTTGTCCTGAGGTTTAATACTTTTTATTATCTCCATAATCAACCCATTATCAAATCACCAAATCATCAAATTGACAAATCAACCAACCAAGCAAAAGCATTCTCAAAAGCTTCTAACCAAGGACTCACTTTATCCTCTTTTCTATCACTTGGGTAATACGCCCAATTCCAAGGAAAAGTAGAACGTTCAAGATGTGGCATCATTGCTAAATGTCGTCCGTCTGCTGTGGCTAACATAGCAGCATTGTAATCAGAACCATTAGGGTTAGCAGGGTAGGAGTCATACCCATATTTTGCAGGTATTTGATAATGAGATTCATCGTGTGGAAAAGAAAATTTTCCTTCTCCATGTGCTGCCCATATTCCTAATTTACTGCCTGATAAAGAAGAAAGCATGACTGTATTGTTTTGTTGAATTTCTACAGATGTAAATTGGCACTCAAATTTTTGTGAATCATTATGTAGCATCTTTGGTTTTTCCGTATCATTAGGATTTAATAAACCCAACTCAACAAAAAGTTGACATCCATTACAAACGCCTAAGCTCAAGGTGTCTTTCCTAGCAAAGAAATCATCCAATGCTTTTTTTGCTTTTTCATTGTATTTAAAAGAACCAGCCCAACCTTTTGCCGAACCCAATACATCAGAATTAGAAAAACCGCCAACTACAGCCAAGAAATCAATATCCTTTAAATCTTCACGACCAGAAATTAAGTCGGTCATGTGTATATCTTTAACTCTAAACCCAGCTAAATGCAAGGCATACGCCATTTCTCGTTCACTATTTGAACCCTGTTCACGTAATACACCTGCAACAGGAATAGCATCTTCGGTCTTCGAGTTGAGCCGAGAAGTTCCGTCACCCTGAACTTGTTTTAGGGTCTTTATTCGACCCGTAAAATCATCATTAAACTTAAACTCCAATCCCTGCTCCTTGTAATTCTCAAACCTTTCTTTTGCTTTAACTTCACCACTCTGTTTTTTGTCTAATAAATAAGAAGTTTTAAACCAAACATCTCGGTATTTTGGAATGCTAAATTCAAATATATTTGAATTATTAGTTATAGAAAGCACTTCATTATATGTGACATTTCCAATAGAAATATAATTGATATTTACTTCCTTTAATACGTTTTCTATTGATTTAGAAGCTTGAAATACAAGACCACTTTTTTCTGAAAATAATACTTTTACTGAATCCTTTTCATTTAGTTTAGATAAATCAATATCTGCACCAATTCCAGTATTTGGAAAACACATTTCTAGTAAGGTCGTAATCAGACCACCAGAAGAAACATCATGTCCTGCGATGATTTTAGAATCTTTTATCAAGTTTTGAATACTATTAAAAACAGTTCTAACATAGTTAGAGTCCAAAATATCAGGAGTTTCATTACCAATACTATTTCTAATTTGAGCAAAACTACTACCGCCTAATTTATAAGAATCCTTACTTAAATTTATATAATATATTTGGGTATCAGCAATAGGTTGAAAAGCAGGTTCTACAACCTTTGTAATTGCTTTACAATGAGCTGTTGCAGAAATGATTACCGTTCCTGGAGCCATCACATCTTTATCAGTATATTTCTGATTCATAGAAAGTGAATCTTTCCCAGTAGGGATATTAATTCCTAGATCTATCGCAAATTCCGAAACTGCTTGTACAGCACGGTACAATCTTGCATTCTCCGTTTCAGTTTTAGCTGACCACATCCAATTAGCACTTAAAGAAACTGATTGTAAACCTTCTTTTAAAGGAGCCCAAATAATATTGGTTAAAGATTCGGTAATTGCCAATCTTGCACCTGCTTGTTCATCAATTAAACTTGCAATAGGAGCATGGCCAATACTAGTTGCAATACCTTCTTCACCTTTATAATCTAATGCCATAACGCCAACATTATTCAAAGGTAATTGTAAGCTGCCACAGGTTTGTTGTTTGGCAACTTTACCTGTAACACATCTATCTACTTTATTAGTCAACCAATCTTTACTAGCAACTGCTTCTAACTGTAAAAGTTGTGTTGTATAATCATATATTTTAGAAGTATCGTAAGCAACAGCCTTATAATTTTGTTTTATTGTTTTCCCATTTAAATAAGTAACAGGCGTATTTCCAAACATATTGAAAAGTGATAAATCTATAGGTTTCTTTCCTGTTTTGTCAGAAATAACTTGAAATAATTGGTCGTCTGTAACCGAGCCTACTTCGTAAATAGGAGCTCTTTCTCTTTTGGCAATTTCAATTAATTTGGGTAAATCACTAGGATGAATAATTAGCCCCATACGTTCTTGAGATTCATTTCCCATGATTTCTTTATACGAAAGACTTGGGTCTCCAACAGGTAGTTGGTCAATTTTTATAATACCACCAGTATCTTCAATCAATTCAGAAAGGCAATTAAGATGACCACCTGCTCCATGATCATGAATTGATACAATTGGGTTGGTATCTTGTTCTGATAAAGCACGTATCACATTAGCAACTCGTTTTTGCATTTCGGGGTTAGATCGTTGTACAGCATTGAGTTCAATGGTGTTATTCATGGCTCCTGTATCAGATGAAGAAACGGCAGCACCTCCCATACCTATACGATAATTATCGCCTCCCATTACCACAATTTTATATCCCACTTTAGGTGTTGATTTCAAAGTATCTTTTTTAGTAGCATAACCAATTCCACCTGCTTGCATAATTACTTTATCATAGCCAATAGTTTTGTCATTTTCTTCATGTTCAAAAGTTAAAATCGATCCAACGATTAAAGGTTGCCCAAATTTATTACCAAAGTCCGAAGCTCCGTTAGAAGCTTTAATCAATATATCAGTAGGATGTTGGTACAACCAAGGTCTTTCTGGTAGGTTTTCCCAATCCCGATTACTAGCTGGAGTTCTCTTTTCTAATCTAGAATAAGGTGTCATATACACGGCTGTTCCTGCTAAAGGAATCGACGCTTTTCCACCTGCCATACGATCTCTAATTTCACCACCAGAACCTGTTGCTGCTCCGTTAAAAGCTTCCACAGTTGTTGGGAAATTATGAGTTTCGGCTTTAAGCGAAATGATTGAATCAATACTTTTAGTCTGGTAGAAATTAGGTTTATCAGCAGTAAGCGGTGCAAATTGTTCAATTTTTGGTCCTTCGATAAAGGCTACATTATCTTTATAAGCAGAAAGTATGGTATTCGGATTTTCTTTAGATGTTTTTTTAATCAATTGAAAAAGACTTTCTGGCATTTGTTTACCATCTATTTTAAAAGTACCGTTAAATATTTTATGTCGGCAATGTTCTGAATTGACTTGAGAGAAACCAAAGACCTCACTATCGGTTAGTTTTCTACCAATTTCTATAGAGACGCCTTCTAAATAACTAACTTCTACCTCACTTAAAGACAAACCTTCAACTTGGTTGTATTGCTCAATATCATCCACGTAAACGATGGCTTCGGGTTCAATTTCTTGCCTAAATAAATCCTGATTTAAATAAGGATAAACCGCTTCGAGCATTGGATCATAATCAATTCCTTTTTCAACATTAAATCTATTAAATTTTTCAATACGTTCTATGGTATGAATTCCCATGTTTTGGGTAATCTCAACGGCATTGGTACTCCAAGGCGAAATCATGTTAACACGAAAGCCTTTAAAAAAGCCATTGATAGAATCAAGCTTTATATGAATAGCTTCACCAAAAAGCCATTTTAGTTTATTGATGTCATCTTTAGATAGCCTAAAGGATTGTACAACAAAATAAGTAGTTTTCTTTTGAAAAAAATATAACATGCTAGTAGTTTAAATATTAAGACAAAAATACTTAAAGCAATTTGGTTATATAATAGGTGTTAATAAGATTGGATAAAAAAACCTTGCCGATCGAACAAGGTTATATCCTGCTAGGTTTGCATTTTAGGTATTGTCTTGTCAAAAAACGTCGATTTTACGTTTCACTATTTGCTATTTCGACCTTTTCCTAGACCATTACCTTGTCCACGTCCATGATCATTTCCCATACCACGACCACCATTTTCTTTTCGATGAGATTCTTGATGTGCATCAAACCATTCGGGTTTTTCCATATCATTTTCATAGATATAGTTGACAATTTTTGCAATGTCTTCATCACTATAAGCAAGGTAGGGCATTACCTCAAAATGATCTTTTGTGCCTTGCATTAAAATATTTTCTTCTTTAGGGTTCTTAACCCAATAGGTCATGGTTTCAATAAAGTCCTTTTTATCCATTGATGCTTTTAAGTATCTGTCTTTTACTTGAAAGAATGGAGGTGCTAACATAGTAGAATCTACTTTGCCAACATGATTATGACAAATCATACATTTTTGATTGAATAATTGAGCTCCAATACTGTCAAATTCAGTTGTTGATTCTTCAATAGTTACCAATTTAGTTGTGTCCATTTTCTTGGAGTTTGTATTACAACTGATCGCAGAAATTAATAACAATACTAAGATACTTAGTAAATGAATGATTTTTTTCATTTTTTAGAATTTAGAATCTATTCCCACGATTTCCCCTTCCTTGTCCCTTTCCTCTACCCGAACCTTGTCCTTGTCCTCTTCCTCTTCCTTTTTTTTCTCCCATGCGAGTGCCATTTTTTAGACCACATTTTTCATGTTTCCCTTTTATTATTTTAGAAAATAACTTTGCTGTAATATACTTAGGAGTATAGGTAACATCGTGGGTTTTTAGGATACCAATAAATGCTCTCATATGGTTTCTAGAACCACAAGTGAGATTTTTAAAAATATTTAGAATTACTGGATTTTTTGTTTCTTTACTAAATTTCATTAAATCGTAAATATCAACATCTTCAATAGTTGCCCCAACTTTTAATGCCTCTACAACTGATTTGTCACCTTGTGCTATTAGGTCGTAATACAATTGTTGTAATTCAATATTATTAAACTTGCCAGGTTCGCTAGAAGCAGGATCTTTAATTCCGTTCTTAGTCAATACAGCAAGAACTCTGTCCATATGAACTTGCTCCGCATTTGAAATATTATCGAAGATAGGTAATTCATATTTTATATAAAAATAATCATAAACATCTCGTGCTAATTTTTCTTCCTCTCTCATGTGTTTGAGTATTTTTATATCGTTTTCATTTAATTGAAAAGCAATTAGGTCATTCATGGAAGATTGTTTTAAGTCATTTAGAACATATGCTTGTGTGCTAAAAGTAAGTATTAAACTAAAGGTCAATAATAAAAGGATATTTTTCATGATTTATGGTTTTAAGTAGTTTATTTATTAATTACTACGCAATACTTTGAATTTCCTTTCATTTATATGATATTATTTTTCATATTTTTTTTGAAGTAGTTTTTTATTTTTGTTTTTACGGTTTTTTCTAAATCCTTTCCATGGACGTATCTCTTTGGCTACAAATGATTTATCATTAACTATTAAACCTACTATTTTTATTTGTTCCCCAGATTCTAATTCAAGAAAAGGAGGAATAAAAACATCTTTAAACGTGATTTTCCAATGGTTATTTGAAAAATCTTTTAAATAAATGGTGTCACTTTTCACATTCTCGATACTACCTGCCAACATACCTTCTTTTGGATTCATCCAAATTTGTAGTTTCCTTTCTTGTAAACTATTATATATTTCAATAGTATTAGCAAAGGTATGTTCTAATTTTTGTGCACCACCGCTTATAAAGAATAATGTTCCTAAAAGAATACTAATAAAGGTGCTTAAACTTAAAAGACTTAGTAAAGAGTATTTATATGCTTTTTTAGAACTACGTAGGCTGTAAAATGAAAAAATTGAAAATACTAAAAGAATAACAACCCAAAAGAAGGGAAGAAAAACTAAGAAGCTTTCTAGTTTAGAATGTTTAACATGCGAAAGTAGTTCAAAATCAGATTGTTGTATGCTAAATAAGATTACTGAAAAAGCAATAGCTCCAATACTAATTGAAAGTAAAAATACGATCCAAATTCTAGTATTTTTAAAGATAAAATACCATCTAGGAGTTTGTTTAATATCTTCATTTTTAATTTGTTGTGCTATTTTGTCAAAAGTGTCCATAGTTTATATTTTATTCAAAAAATGAAATATTATTAGTTTTAGCCAGTTTGGTGAAAAACTTTTTAGCTCTATTTAATCGAGTGGCAACAGTTCCTTCAGGGATTTTAAGGATATCAGAGATTTCTTCATAATTCTTATTCTCAAAGTATCGTAAAACTAAAACACTTTGATAGTTTATAGGTAATTGATGAATGATTTTCTGAATTTTCTTCTCATTTGGTTCATTAGTCAATTCGGTTTCCTGTGAAGTAGCTTCTGAAAAATAGGCTTCGTAGCTTACTTTATTTGCTTTTCCAAAAGATTGAAGTTTACGCCAATGTGAGATTGTTTGATTATGTACAATTCTATAGATCCAACTTGATAGCGTTATTTCATTATTATAATCATTTAAGTTTTTCCAAATTTTAATAAATGATTCTTGTAATATGTCGGAGATTTCCTCCTCCGATACATTAGAAATACGTTTAATATAACGTTGTAATTCTGTTTCATAACGATAGTACAAACAAGAAAAATAGAAAGAATCAAGAAGTGATTTCTTTACTAAATCCTTATCAGGTATATCGTTACAAGGAATTCTATCCACAATGAATAATTCTTAAATCTACATTCTTAATTCTCATTCAGAATAATTTCTCCATCAACCATTTCTATTTTTCTATCTGCCATATTGGCAAGTTCTTGATTATGAGTAACGATGACAAAAGTTTGTCCAAATTCATCTCGTAATCTAAAAAAGAGTTGGTGCAGATGTTCAGCAGAATCAGTATCTAAATTCCCACTGGGTTCATCGGCAAAAATAACCAAAGGGTCGTTGATTAAAGCTCTAGCTACAGCAACACGTTGTTGTTCTCCTCCTGAAAGTTCATTGGGTTTATGGGAAACACGATTTTCTAAACCTAAAAAAACGAGTAATTCTTTTGCTCTTTTTTCGACTTCCTTTTTATCTCTATTTGCAATAAATGCAGGAATACAAACGTTTTCAAGAGCAGTAAACTCGGGTAATAGTTGATGAAACTGAAAGATAAAGCCAATATGTTTATTTCTAAATCTAGCTAATTCTTTTGCTTTTAAATTGAGTACATCAGCTTGGTTAATAGAGATGGAGCTTCCTTTAACATTAGTAGGTTTGTCTAATGTACCAATAATCTGTAGTAAAGTAGTCTTTCCAGCCCCAGAAGGACCTACAATGGCAACGATTTCTCCTTTATTGATGGAAATAGAAACACCTTTTAGTACTTCTAGCGTACCATAGGATTTATGCAGATTTTGTGCTTGTATCATCATAGGACTGCGAATATATGTAAATTGGCATATTTATTGACTTAAATATTGTATAAATATGAATAAATTTCTAAAAAATTAATGAATACAAATAACAAATACACATTACTCATTTTAGGAGTAATCTTTGATGCAATTGGTATGCTCTCTTTTGCTATTCCTGGGGTAGGGGAGTTTACGGATGTCATTTGGGCACCTCTAGCTTCTTTTCTAATCTATAAAATGTATAAAGGAACAGAAGGAAAAATAGGAGGTTTAATTACTTTTGTCGATGAAATCTTACCCGGTTTAGATGTAATCCCTACTTTTACACTCATGTGGATTTATAGGTTTCTAATAAAAAAACAAAAGTAAGAAACAATGTATCTTATTAATAGTATAAAATATAGTTCAATATTCTTTTTTAGCTTACTTGTGTATTTACAAAGTACAGCACAAGAAATAGAAAAAGATACTGTGTATAAAGATTCCACATATATATATGGTGACTATATTGTTTTTGAGGGAGATACTTTATTGATAAAACTAGAAGAAGTTCATTTACTGAAAAAATTGAAGTTTAAAAGTCGAGAAGACCGACGTTATTATTATTGGTTTAGACGAAAAGTTCACAAAGCTTATCCTTATGCCAAGTTAGCACAAGATAGAATAACAGTAATTAACGAAAGATTAGAAAAGATACCCTCAAAAAGAAAAAGAAAAAGATATACCAAACGCCTTCAAAAGTATTTTGAAAAGGAATTTACAGCTCAGTTGAAAAAATTAACACGTACAGAAGGTCGTATTCTCATTAAACTAATTCATCGTCAAACAGGAGGAACAGCCTACGACATGGTCAAAGACTTGAGAAGTGGTTGGAATGCATTTTGGTATGAAGGTACAGCCAAAATGTTTAAGCTATCTTTAAAAAACGAATACAAGCCAGCTACAATCAATGAAGACTACCTAATAGAAGACGTATTACAGCGTGCTTTTAATAATATGAAATTAGAAAGGCAAGAGTCTAAATTATCTTTTAATTTCGAAGAAATCACCAGTAAGAAGGGAAATTTCATTACTATTGAACGATAACATAAAATTATTTCAAAATATTTCATTTATTTCACATTATTAATATCACAATAAACCCGAATTCGTTTTGATATTAATTCAACTTAACACAAGTACCATTACGAAGTAACAACTATTTGATAGGTTCTTTTGATTAGTAAAATATCACTAATAATTATTTTCAAAAAAACATCAAAAAAAGCTTGTGCGTTATAAAAAGTATTCTACATTTGCACCCGCTTAGAAAGAGAAATGGTAT
>DQTL01000265.1 GCA_015662775.1 Lutibacter sp. | reverse complement strand
GTTTTTTTCGACAAGTTGTGGATAAATCTGGGTGGTTTGGGCAGAAATTGGAAATTGGAAAGACTCCCCAGCAAGGCGAATACAACGAAGCAATAATTATAGACGACTACGCCCATCACCCAACAGAAGTAAAAGCAGCCTTGCAGGCGACCAAAGAAAAATATCCTACCAAAAACATAAAATGCATCTTCCATCCGCACACCTTCACCAGAACAGAGACACTTCTAAATGATTTTGCTAAAAGTTTTAACGATGCTGATGAAATTTACTTACTAGATATTTTCGGGTCCGCTCGAGAAAAACAAGGCGGAGTAACCAGTGATAATTTGGTTGAAAAAATTAAACTACAGGAGCAGGATAAGACAGTTAAAAATCTTCACACCATCCCCGAGGCCACAAAATACTTCCAACAAAATCTCCAACCCAACGACATCCTAATCACCATGGGCGCCGGCGATGTGTATTTAGTAGGTGAGAACTTGTTAAAAGAGAAAGAATAGGTCTAATAAATTAAGAGAGTCTATAAAATAACTTACAAGCTATAAAATATAGTATTCGTAGATTTGTAGTTGATTTGTAGATTCGTAGGGTTATGACCAATCTACAAAAATACACAATTTCACAAGTCTTAAGAACATCAAATTGGTGGATGGCCATAGGTGTTCTTTATTTCATGGAAAGAGGGGTAACTATTCAAGAGTTTTTTATACTATCTTCGGTATTTTCTTTGTGCATGGTGATTCTTGAATTTCCGACGGGCGTAATAGCTGATAAATTTTCTCATAAAAAGTCGGTGATTATTGGTAGCAGCATTTCCATACTCTCTCAATTGGCATTTTCAGTTCCAGCAGACTTTTATTTTTATCTGGGAGCATTTATTGTTGCCTCACTAGGTGCTACTATGAAGTCAGGCAGTGATATTGCTGTCCTACATAAAATATCAAATAATTTTGAAAAAGATTTAGCACGAATAAAGACAATCAATTTTATTTGGATTTTCTTTACCACATTGGTTGGGGGGTGGTTATATACTATTGATATTAGAATACCTTATACCCTTACCGCTCTTACGACATTTGTATCTGTTTTATTTTTTGTTAAGATTAAGGTTGATAGCAATAATAAATTAAATAGAGGTAGTAATATTTATCAGGTAGCAAGGAAGAGTATTAAGCTACTCGGAAATCACGAGAGGTTAAGGGGGGTAATTTTACTGTCAGGTGGTTTTACGGCTTTCTTTTTTAGCTACAAATGGTTCTTGCCAATGTTATTTGAGGCAAAAGGGATATCAATTATACATTTAAGTACGGTTTTAGCTATTGGGATATTAATGATTGCCTTGGGCACAGCCTTGAGTGGGTCAAAATATTATTTAAGATTGAAATATTCTATCCCAGTATTATTGTTACTCATTTTCGCGCTTGGGTTTACTGGAGGATTTTGGTCACTAACAATTGTCACTTTAGGTATTTATTTATTAAGAGGGTTCTTTACAAATAGAATGACAGTTTTAGTTAATAAATATGCCAAGGATTCTATTCGGGCCAGTGTTATGTCCTTAAAAAGTTTAATTACCAGAGTCTTTATGGCAATCTACATGTTAATGGTTGGAAAAATTTTAGGAATTTGGTCATTTGAAGTTTTGTCGGTAGTGACATTTGCAATCCTAAGCATTTTCGTGCTATATTTTGTATGGACGGTAGTGACAAGCAACAGCCAAAACTTAAAAGTAGCGCGTCGAAGGCACGTTAAATAAATAATGACAAAGTATAAATAATTGTTAATTAACAACAACCGGCTTTGAGATATAAAATTCGTAGATTTGTAGTTGATTTGTAGTTTTGTAGGTTTATGAAAAAAGAATTAAAAAATTTAGATGCCACCAAACAATTTGCTAAAGATTTTTTGCAAGACGTTATTAGTGACGATAAAGATAGAAACGTAGTTTTACTACAGGGGAATCTTGGCACTGGCAAAACAACCTTTAGTCAATTTTTATTAGAAAAAATTGGAGCGGAGGGTCCATTCACCTCTCCAACTTTTGTCATTATGAAAAAGTATGAATTAGAAAATAGTATGATTTTTTGTAGCGACCAGGTCGCTACAAAAAAAGAAATTAAAAATATTTATCACTTAGATTGCTATCGTGTTAATGAGGAAAGTGTTTTTGATTTAAGCTGGCAGGAAATGACAGAAGATAAAAACAACTTACTTCTCGTTGAATGGCCTGAAAAAATTAAAAAAATCTGGCCAGAAAAATATTGGCTATTAAAATTTGAATATGGAGACGGAGAAAGTAGTAGAGTTGTAGAAATAATAAAAGTATAGCATACTGATAAAGTTAACAAACGTTATTAAAATATAAATTAATCACAAGTATGCTTGAAACGGTAGACACATTTTTAGAAAAAATATTTCAGAATTTAGAAAGCGCTGGCATTAATGTTTATGATTTTGAATTAGATCATATATGTTATCGTGTAGAAACTCTCCAACGTTATAATGAATCTAAGAAAGATTTAGAAAAAAAGCTGAGTTGTTAAATGAAAATAAGGTTAGAGAAAGACTAATTGCTAGCTATAAATTGTATAAGCCAATTATTTTTAGAAACAGGGAGATTGACGTTATTGAAATCCCTCAGCCCAGCAATCATAACAATTATACAGACGGTTGGCAACATGTAGAATTCGTCATTGATGAAAGTTTTAGAGGATTTATAAAAAGGCATCCTAATGTAAACTTCGCAACCGATGGGTTGCAAAAGAAAATAAACCCAGAATTAAAAGTAGAATGGGAGGATTGTGTAGTAAAATTCAATCACCAATCTTTAGAGTATATAGCGACTGGACTAGAAGAATGAAATAATGAAAAGTAGGGAAAGATACTTTTATTGACACAATATAGGAATAATGTAAAACTTAAGGAGTCTAGCATAAGAATTAATTTAAAAAGTATGAAACTAAATCCAGAAATTTTCAAGGCTTATGATGTTCGTGGAATTTATGGGGAAGATTTTGATGAGCAAGCGATGTATTTAATTGGACAAGAGGCTGTTAAGGAATTAGGGGCTAAAAAGTTAGCCATTGGTAGAGATGCTCGTGAATCTGGTGATATATTGTACCAATCTTTGATACAAGGAGTTCTAGATGCTGGGGCGGATGTGGTGTCTTTGGGGTTGGTCACAACACCAATGCTATATTTTTCATCTCATTTTTTTGATGATGTTGACGGAGCGATTGCGGTAACTGCTTCACATAATCCAGGGGAGTGGAATGGTGTTAAAATTTGTCGACGAAACGCAACACCAGTTGGTAGTGCTAGCGGATTGAATAATATTAGAGACGGTGTTATTGAGCGTCAAAATGAGGAAGTAAATACACCAGAAAAAGCATCGTCATCAAAAGGGGAATTGAGTGCATATAATTTGAAGCCAGAATATTATGAATATTTTACAAAGTTCGCTAAATTAGGTGATAAAAAGTTTAAGGTAGTAATTGACTGTGCTAACACAATGGGAATTTTAGAATTGCCATTCTACAAAGAATATTTAAAAGATAATTTTGAAGTTGTAGAATTGTATTGTGATATGGATAGTGCTTATGTTGGGTCCCATGAGGCCAATCCATTAAAGATTGAAACATTAGAGGAGCTACAGAAAAAGGTTGTGGCTGAAAATGCTAACCTTGGTATTTCCTATGATGGTGATGCTGACAGAGTTGGTTTTGTTGATGAAAATGGAGAAATTATTCCAATGGATTTGGCTACAGGATTAATTGCAAAAGTACTGTTGGAAAAAGAAGAGAATAAAGGATCAACAATTTTATATGACTTACGTTCTTCACGGGCGGTAAAAGAAGTTATTGAGGAAAGTGGCGGAGTCGCCCATGAGTGTCGAGTGGGGCATGCTTTTATAAAGCAACAAATGGTGAAAGAAGATGCTTTGTTTGCTGGGGAGTTATCAGGACATTATTATTTTCAAGCCAATAAAAATGGGGAGGTTAGTACTTTAGCGGCTTTAATATTGTTAAATCTTATGGCGGAGACTAATGAGTCAATTTCTGAGCTAGTGAAAGATTTACGTCGATATAGCCATAGCGGAGAGATTAATTCAGAAGTTGAAGATAAAGATGCTGTAATCACAGCTTTGGAAGAAAAATATTCAGATGGAAAATTTTCTGAATTAGATGGAATAAAGGTAGATTATTCAGACTGGTGGTTCAATGTTCGAGCTAGTAATACCGAACCAGTGTTGAGGTTAAATATAGAAGCTAAAACTCAGGAACAAATGGAAGAAAAGAGGGATGAATTATTAAAACTTATTAGAGGGTAGACACCTTAGTAAAATAAAAACAAGCAATGCTTAGGCACGGCTTGTTTTTATTTTTGGCGGAGAATGTTATGTGAGCGGATAGCGATCATTACATGATTCGAACTTTTAGTGCGGAGAGTTAGGGATTCGAACCCTAGGTACCGGTAAAGGTACAACACCTTAGCAGGGTGTCCCATTCGACCGCTCTGGCAACTCTCCGTAACAACTTTATCTTTGTCACAAGATTTATACTAACACGATATTTTCCATTTGTAAACCATTTAATATTATGATAAACTAAAGTTAGATAAAAATTTGTAATAAAAACATGGCTAAAGATAATAAAAAATCGGAAAGTGTATTTCAAGGCAATGAAGTCATGATGATGTTGGAAGGTATGCAAAATGGCATTTCTATTATTGCTGAAGAACAAAAAAACATGCGTGAAGAACAAAAAAGCATGCGTGAAGAACAAAAAAGCATGCGTGAAGATATGAACAAAGGATTCAGAAAAGTTGACGAGAAGTTTGATTCTGTTTTCGAATTTTTATCAAGGATAGAAGATGAGTTGGTCGACCTAAGAAAAGAAATAAACATACTTAAAAAAACCAAGGCTGACAAGGATTATGTAATAAATTTTGACAATAGGATAGGCACTTTAGAAAAGAAATTCAAAACTATGCAAGCCGAGCAAGCCAATGCATAACCACACTAAAGAATTTAAAAGCAAAAACAAAAACAAGGCTCACCTGCCGAGGAAACAGGCAAAACCTTGTTTTTTTGTTTGATTTAGCGGTGGTTAGGTGGTAAAATGGAAGTAGAAGTATAAAATTTTAAAGATAGTGTAATGCAAGAAATAGCCAGTAAAGATAATGGAAGGATTAAGGAGCTTAGAAAGTTAGGGTCAAAAAAATATCGAAATAAATTCGGTAAATTTTTGGTTGAGAATTTAGCTATTATTTATGATGCTATAAAGAGTAGCTATAAACCAGAAGCATTATTTATTACTCAAGAGCTGTTAGATAATAATTCTGAAAAAGTTCAATTTATTCTAAAAAATGTTAGGGATAGTAATACTTTTATAATTTTAGAGAGTGCAAATAGGTATTTTTCTAGCTTGGACACGCCAGCAGGAATAGCTGTGATTTATAACAAGGCAAAGAAAAAAAACATAAACTTAGAAAAAAATATATTATATCTCAATGAAGTAAAAGACCCTGGAAATTTAGGAACAATTTTGCGGAGTGCCGTTGCTTTCGGTGTTGAAGATATTGTTTTGGGTAGAGAATGTGTAGAGTTGTATAACCCAAAAGTTATTCAATCTGCTAAGGATGCTATTTTTAAAATCAATGTAACTATAGACGACGATGAAAGAAATGTCCTAGAAAAAGTAAAAAACAGAATGAAAATTTTTGTGACGGATGTTGATGGGGGAGCAGAAGTAAAAGATGCTTTTAAAACAAAAAATAACTTTTGCGTAGTTATGGGAAGTGAAAGTCACGGAGTCAGTGAGGAGGTGAAAAATTTAGCAGATAAAACAATAAACATAAAAAGCAGTCCAGAAATGGAGTCTCTAAATGTCGCTGTAAGCACTGGGATAATTTTGTATGAGATGTATAATAATTAGACAGGTAGACAGGTAGTAAGTAGCAGTCTTAAAAATTATTACGAACTGATAACTCAGAACCAATAACTAAATATATGAAAATTCCAAAACAATACAACTCACTAGAATACATTCACGATATTGAGTGGTGTGATATTTTTGCTGTCTGGCGATCTTATGAAGCTTATCAAGAAAATTGGCAAGGACATTGGAAAGAGCGAGGATTTAAATCATGGGATGAGTGGCGAAGGGATTATGTTGCTCCCTTAAAGCCAGAAAATAGAAAGTGGAGTATTTATCGAGTAAAAGAACCCAATATAGATTTTCCTAAGATTTATGGAGTGCCATCAAAAGGTTGGAAGAAAAATGTTTACGGAAGCAAAATGACAATTTCACTAGCAGAGGTGGTGGAAAAAATATCTGCCGATGAACAAAAAAATGAAAAAGTAGAAGCTATAAAAAATAATTTTCCCTATCAAACAATGCTAACTGGGATTATAAACAAGGATAGAATTATTTTAATAGAAGGAATGCATCGGGGAGTTGCTCTAGCAATGATGAGTGAAGATGAAATCAAAGGTGACGTAGTGATTGTCTTGGCAGAATATGAAGATGATGTGGGTGTGGTGCTGGGAAAAGGATAAAATTACTTAAAAATTTAATTATATTATGATTACCCAATCACCACTCGCTGATCGAATGAGACCGAGGAGTTTGGAGGAATTCCAGGGTCAGGTTCATTTGGTTGGGGAGGGGACTGGATAACTATAAGAAAATTTTAAAAATTAAAGATTAGAAATAAAAATATGGTTTTTGGAATGTGGAAAGGAGAAAAATCAGGGGGAGATAAAAAAGGAAGCGATGGTCCTGATAACCCAGGTCGTCGGAAATTGATAGGAGACATATTAAAATATACAGCAGGAGGACTGTTGATTGCTTATGGAGTGGATAAAG
>DQTL01000090.1 GCA_015662775.1 Lutibacter sp. | reverse complement strand
GCGCCGATGGTACTGCACTCGTGTGGGAGAGTAGGTCGCCGCCTTTCTTTTATAATTCAAAACCTCATTACAAATTGTAATGAGGTTTTTTGTTGCTGAGATACGTAAACCTATTATCAAAAAGACATCCCTCTTTAGGTTGAATAAGTATAAATATTACGACTCCTAGAATAGACGCTGAAATCAATAAAACTGTTGTATTCTTAAATCCTAAATTTTTTTTAGACAGGATTATCTATTAATAATTAAGAATGAAGTTCTAAACTTACAATCAATATTTTATCCAATCTCAAAAGTTTTTCCTTCAACAGCTAATAAAGTATTTTCAAATATTTCTTGTGACTCTAATTGAAAGGCTTTTAAATTTCTATATCTATTAGAGAAATGCCCTAGTATAAGAAGTTTTGCATTTGCCATTAAAGCAATTTCTCCTGCTTGTTTGGCTGTACTATGTCCTGTTTTAATGGCTAAATCTTTTCGGTCTGATAAGAAAGTTGATTCATGATATAGTAGGTCAACATTTTTGATTATTTTAACAATATTTGGTTTGTACGAGGTATCACTACAAAAAGCATAGCTTAAGGGTTTAGGAGGAGCAAATGTAAGTTTGTTATTTGGTATTAAAATTCCGTCTTTTTTAATAAAGTCTTTTCCTTTTTTTAGGTTGTGATAATCACAAGTTTCAATTTCAGGGAATTTACTGACTGCTTCAATGTCGAGTTTTCTGAGTGCAAGTTTTTCTTTGAAAAGAAATCCATTAGTATAAACTCTATGTGTTAAAGGGATTGTTTTAATGCTTATATTTTTATCTTCAAAAATTAGTTCACTAGCTGTACCATTTAAAACATGAAATATTAAAGGAAAATTAGCCCGTGATTGTGATAAATTCATTTGAAGTTCAATAATGTCTTGTAAACCTTCAGGAGCATAGATATGTAATTCTTTTTCACGATTTAGAAGTCCAAATGTTGAGATTAAACCAATCAACCCAAAATAGTGATCACCATGTAAATGTGAAATAAAGATATGTTTAATCTTAGAAAAACTGATTTTATACCTGCGAAGTTGTACCTGCGTGCCTTCACCACAATCAATTAGTATTGTGTGATTTTTTATTTTTAAAATTTGTGCAGTCGGATGTGCATTCACTCTTGGAGTAGCAGAGTGGCAACCTAAAATAGTGAGTTTTAAACTCATTTGATTACTAGGCGTTTAGAGATAGTTTCGGTGTTAGTTTGAATACTGTAAATATACATACCCGAAGCTAATTTATCTTTTAAAAACTGAATTTCGTTTTTACCAGAAATGGAAAGAATTTCTTTTTTATAAACACTTCTTCCTAAAATATTTTTGACTTCAAAAAGTATACTTTGAGCATTTTTAGAGTAAAAAATAATCTGAGATTCATCATTAAAGGGATTTGGAAATGCAGATACTTGGCTAATAGTTTGTTTATTATTTATTGTTTTATTGTCATAATCTTGCCCATAGAAAACTATGGAGCACATAAATACAAAAAAAACAAGTACTCTTTTAATCATAAGGAAGTATTTTTTTAAATGCTAAAAACCTAAATCACGACCTATCTCATCCATTTCAATAATGTCTAAAGCTTCAATCATCGTCGGAGCAACGATTAATTCATCTGGTAGTGAATCAATATTAAAACCACTGGCAATAATCACAAAACTTGTATCATTATTTAAATGAGATTTTGCAATGTTTAAAAATACTAAAATTTCTGAGACTTTAGAAATAATAATTTCACTTAAATCAACAATAACATTTTTTTCTAATAATTCAGGGTAGTCATTGTTTAATTGACTAATGAAATCTTTGATGCTTTCTTGTTTTGGACCTACTATAATGTTCTTTTCTTTATTCATAATTGCAACCATGATTTAATCTCTTTTAATTTGTTGTGCTAATAAATATACTATTGCCATTCTGGTGGCAACTCCATTTTCGACTTGATTTAAAATTATAGAATGCTTAGAATCAGCTACATCACTTGATATTTCTACCCCGCGATTAATAGGACCTGGATGCATTACTACAATTTCCTTGCCAAGATTACTTAATAGATGCATAGTTACCCCAAATAGTTGCGTGTATTCTCTTGTAGATGGGAAATATTTAACATCCATACGTTCGTGTTGCACTCGAAGTATGTTTGCTACATCACACCACTGTAAGGCTTTTTGAATATCATATTCAATTTCAACACCTAAGCTAGCAATATGTTTAGGCATTAATGAAGGTGGTCCACAGACTTTTACTTTCGCTCCTAAAAGATGCAAAGCATAAATGTTTGATAAGGCGACTCTCGAGTGTAAAACATCTCCAATAATAACAACTTTTTTTCCTTTTAGTTCTCCTAGTTTTTCTCGCATTGAGTAGGTGTCTAATATGGCTTGTGTTGGGTGTTCATGTGTTCCATCACCAGCATTAATAATTCGAGCATCAACATGTTGCGATAAAAACTTTGCTGAACCAACATTTGGATGACGCATCACAACCATGTCAACTTTCATCGCTAAAATATTGTTGACTGTATCTATAAGAGTTTCACCTTTTTTTACGGAAGATTGACTTGCTGAAAAATTTATAACATCTGCAGATAATCTTTTTTCGGCTAATTCAAAAGAGAGTTTTGTACGTGTGCTATTTTCGAAAAATAAATTAGCAATTGTAATATCACGTAAGGAAGGTACTTTTTTAATAGGACGATTGATAACTTCTTTAAAATGATCAGCTGTTTCAAATATGAGTTCTAGATCTCCTTTTTTTAAATCTTTTATACCTAGAAGATGGGGAACGCTTAATTGTTGCATATTAGTTGTTTTTTTGTATCAGAGAAATAGTATTTTTTGAATTATCGCTATGCCATTCGACTAGGACTTTTTCATTATTAACAGCATCAACTTGTTTGCCTAAATAGGTGGGTTGAATAGGTAAATTTCTGCTAAAACGTCTGTCAATTAGTACAAGTAGCTCAATATCAGCAGGTCGTCCGTAAGATTCTATCGCTGTTAATGCTGCTCTGATGCTTCTTCCTGTGTACAAAACATCATCGATGAATACAACTCGTTTATTTTCTAGTATGGTATTTATAGTTGTTGTATTGGCCTGTAAAGGTTCATCTCTACGCCTAAAATCATCTCTGTAGAAGGTAATATCTAATTGACCTATTTCTATATTTTCAATATTATTCTCCTTTTTTAGAATTTCTAAAATACGGTCTAATAAATAAGTGCCTCTTGGTTGAATACCAATAAGAACGGTTTCTGAAAAATCGTTATGATTTTCAATTAATTGACAAGCTAAACGATGTAAGATAATGTCAATCTCCTTAGCATTTAATATTTTTTTTTCACCCATTGAATATAACTTCTTTGGTGTACAAAATTACATTTTTTATAAGCGAATATGAAGGTTTGCTCAAAAAGTTTCTTACAATTCTTTGTTAATAACTAGGTTCTGGTGTTCTTTATAGATCTCGTTGCCTAACAGCTTCATATATCAAAATCCCAGTAGCAACAGATACATTCATAGAATCAATTTTTCCTCGCATAGGAATGATGATATTTTGAGTGGCATTATCTAACCATTCATCACTTAACCCTGTAGCTTCTGAACCAACGACAATTGCAGTGGATTTTGTGAAGTTTTGAGTATGGTA
The DNA here is from genome assembly GCA_015662775.1 of Lutibacter sp. Classification (GTDB taxonomy): domain Bacteria; phylum Bacteroidota; class Bacteroidia; order Flavobacteriales; family Flavobacteriaceae; genus DQTL01. The sequence goes on along the minus strand of DQTL01000090.1, from coordinate 9,104 downwards.
AATTTTGGCATTATCTACTAATGCGGCACAATAGATTAAAATATTTTTCTCCTTTAAAAATAAAATAATTTCAGCGGTACTTCCCATGGCAATTTGGTTGGTAAACACACAACCCACACTTGATCGTATGATATTAGGATTATACAAATCGGTTTTAGGGTTGGCAATTAGTATTGCATCGACATTAGCTGCATCAGCTGTACGTAAAATAGCCCCAATATTCCCTGGTTTTTCGGGTGCTTCTGCTATTAAAATGAGTGGGTTTTTAGGTAATTTAACTTCCTTTAAAAGATGTGTTTTATGTTGAGCTAAGCAAATAATTCCCTCTGTAGAATTTCTATAGGCTAGTTTTTGAAATACATTTCTACTTATTTCTATAAGTTCTGTTTGGGGATTTATTTGGTTTTGGATTGTTGAAATATCAAGTAAATCTGGAGAAAAAAGTATTTTTTTTATAAAATAACTACTAGCATTTGCTAACTCTAGTTCTCGTAAACCTTCAAAGACAAATTCTTGATTATTTTTACGCTCACGTGCTTTTTCTTGAAGCTTGAGTAGTTGTTTAATAAGCGGGTTTTGTATGCTTGTTATACTTTTGTACATTTGTTCATTTAAGCTCCAAAAATACAATTATTCCTAAAATATGTATTTATATTTTTTTATCTATTAGGTTAACTTTGTTTTGTGGAAACTAAGTCTAATGTTATAACTCAAATACAATGAAAAAACAATTAAATAGTAATGTCATTGTTTTCTTTTTGTAACTTTGTGTTTAGTATTTATCTAAATTAGTAGTTATGAGAAGTTTAAAAATATTTTTCTTTTTTATTATTGCCTTTCAAATACAAATTAATGCTTCTAATTTGAGTAAGTTAGCAGAACCCACCTTTTCAATACCTGCACCAACAGGTGCTTCACCTCAGGCTCATTGTCAACAATCTGACGGTAGTTTTCCTTTTACTTTGGCTGATTTAGTCGTTTTTAACACACAAGGTTATTCAGAAATATTTTGGTTTGCCGATACTGACCAAAATATTGCTTTGCCAGCGACAACCAGTTTAGAAGATGGAGTTATCTATTATGCCTTTCAAGCTGTTGATCCAAGTGCTGCCTATTTAGAAGTTGAGGTTCAAATGATACCGTATATACCTGCTCCCTTGGGAGATGCAGAACAATATTTTTGTTATGAACAAACATGGACATTAAATGATGTGGTAGTTGAGAATACAGTTGGTTATACAGATATTTACTGGCTTGATAATACGCCATGTCAAGGAGGACAACCAGTTGACCCGAATACCATAATTAATGATGGTGATATTTATTTTGCTGTACAAGGAGTTAATGGATGTTGTCCTGGGACTCTTGAGGTTACTATTTTTATTCCCGACCCATATCCCGCACCAAATGGAGACTCAGATCAATATTTTACAGAAGGAACTTATTTTACTTTAAGTGACGCAGAAGTTTATAATACGGGTAGTTTTGATGGTGTTTATTGGTTTTCAACACCTACACAAGAAGCAGGAAGCGAAGTTGACCCTGATACGATAGTTAATGATGGCGATATGTATTATGCTTTTCAAGGAATCGGTTGTGGTAATTGTCAATGTTTCTTACACCTTGAAGTGACTTTTCATATGATACCCATAGGAGTAACTGAGAATAAAGAAAGCTTTTTTAACATATACCCAAGTCCAGCTAATGATGTGCTAACAATAAGTTTTGATACTATGATAAACAATTTAACACTAAGAATTACAGATGCTAATGGAAAGTTAGTTTATACTGAAAACATACATTCATTAGAAGCTGATTTAAAGATTGATGTATCTAATTAATTCAGGACTGTATATTTTAAGGGTATTAGCAGATGGAAAACACCAAACAAATAAGATTTTTGTTGAATAAAAAAATGATTAATTGATTTGATAATTAGTCATCTACACAAATCAACAGATAAACAGTTTTAATGTTTATTATTTACCAAATACCCAACCATAGCATTATAGCTTTGTATGCCTTCTTCCTGACTATTAGCTTTTAAAAATAGGTCGTAGAATTTTTTAAAATAAGGTTCGAATGGGTTGTGATAGCTGTCCCAAAAATCACGATTTTGTTGTATGTTTTTTTGAATACCTACATGCAATTTTTGGTAGTATTCTTTATATAAGTCTTTATCATTTTGTGCGATAGTATATAATAAATGTTGAACGGCTAATAATTCGCCAGAATACTTAAAATAAGCATCTTCACTAGTTATGCAGGCTAAATAGCCGATGTAGTTAGCTTCATCTTCAGAAGCATAACCGAGTTGATGTGCCATTTCATGACAAGTAGTAGCAGGGAAGTTTGATTTAGGTATTTTTCTATTGACTTGCGATTCTCCCGTAAACGGATTTAAATAACCCGAAAACCCCATATAACTTAAAGTTTTACTCAGCAAAGAACTTTTGATAGATTTTGTTTTAAAATGTAAATCAATACTGTCAATATTTAATGTTTTATAATGTGTCCCAGCAATTTTATAGATGTCTAACCTTTTGTAGGGAACAGAAATAGCAATCGAATCATTTTCAACAATATTGCTGTGAATAGTATTGAGCTTGTCGATATGAATTTGTGCTGTTTCAACTAATTCGGTTTGTGTGTACTCTAAAGATTCCATGCCTATACGTTTATGAAGCGGTAATCGATAATAGTTTAATCCCCAAAAAAGATGAAAAACAAAAAACACTAATGAGATAAAAGCTCCTAATTTATAGATATGAGATTTTATTGGAGAAAACCAGGTTTGTATTAAATACCATATCCACCGTAAGACAATTAAAATAAATAAAATGTATAATAAATCACCTATTGAAATAGGAATCCATCCCAGTAGTTTTCTTAATAATCTCGAAATAACAGGATAAACACCATTTGAGTAGTATTTTTCAACCCAATCGGGTTTACGAGAAATTAAAGCGATAAATAATACTTGAATAATAAGTAAAGTGCTGAGTATCTTATTGGTAATATAGTTGTTCATTTGGTAGTTAAATAGAAAGTGCAAATTACAAAATTTATTCATTTTAATTTATTACACTACCGACAACCAATCATCTCGACTCCGCTCGATGACCAAACTCGGTTCCGTTCAATGATTAAACCACCAACCTTAAACAGCTATTAACAATTTTAGTCAATTTATCAACACCTTTATAAACAGGGTTTGTGAAAAAGTAAAAAAGCAATAGAAGCTTAATAACTCAAAACGAAAGACTACATTTGCCTTATGGAAAACATCAAAACTCAAAACCAACCTTTTAAGAAAAAAGGAACAATTGTTTCACTCGAAAAAGGGAAATTACCACCACAAGCTATTGATTTAGAAGAGGCTGTTTTGGGTGCTATGATGATTGATAAAGAGGCAATTGACACAGTAATTGATATATTGCATTCTGAGGTTTTTTACAAAGAACAACACACGCTTATTTATAATGCTTTGTTTCAATTATTCCAAGAATCACAACCTACAGATTTGTTAACCGTGTCAGAGCAAATGCGTAAAGATGGAACGCTTGATGCTATAGGAGGTGATTATTATTTAATCAACCTAACCCAAAAAGTAGCTTCCTCTGCACATGTTGAGTACCATGCAAGAATAATTCTTGAAAAATATATAAAACGTAGTTTAATAGGAATATCAAGTACAATTATTGAAGAAGCTTACGACGAAACAGCAGATGTTTTTGATGTGTTAGACGGAGCGGAATCTAAATTATTTGAAGTCTCACAAGGAAATTTAAAAAGAGCATCAGAAGATGCACAAACACTTGTTTCACAGGCAATTAAAAAAATACAAGAGATTTCAAAACAAGAGGGAATGAGTGGTATTCCTACTGGTTTTACTAAAGTAGATGCTTTAACAGCTGGTTTTCAAGCTTCCGATTTAATTATTATTGCTGCTCGTCCGGGTATGGGTAAAACGGCTTTTGTGATGTCAATGGCTAAAAATATGGCTATAAAATTTGATATTCCTGTTGCCATATTTTCACTAGAGATGTCCTCTCTACAGTTAATAACTCGTATGATATCAAGTGAAACTGGCTTAACTTCTGAAAAGCTTCGTAAAGGAAATTTATTACCACATGAATGGGAACAATTAAATGTAAAAGTTAAAAATTTAACCAAAGCTCCTATATTTATCGATGATACACCTTCACTATCAATTTTTGATTTACGTGCCAAAGCAAGACGACTAGTTTCGCAACATGGTGTTAAAGTAATTATCATTGATTATTTACAACTAATGACCGCAGCTTCGGCAAGTGGAGGAAGCGGAAATAGAGAACAAGAAATTTCTACAATTTCTAGGAATCTAAAAGCATTGGCCAAAGAGTTAAGTGTTCCTGTAATTACCTTATCACAACTGTCACGTGCCGTGGAAACTAGAGGTGGTGTAAAACGTCCTTTGCTTTCTGATTTACGTGAATCAGGAGCTATTGAACAAGATGCTGATATTGTTACTTTTATCTATCGCCCTGAATATTATGGATTGGTAGAATGGGATGATGATGAGAGAACTCCATGTGCAGGACAAGCAGAATTTATATTTGCCAAACATAGAAATGGTGGTTTAGATAATATTAAACTAAAATTCACAGGCCATCTAGCAGAATTTTCTGATTTAGATGAAAGTTATGCAACCTCATTTACTTCTAAAATAAATGGAGATGATAACATTATTCCTGATAGTGCCAGAGATGTAGACCCATCACAAGCATTTGATCCAGGTGATGTGCCTTTTTAAAAATGGAATGGATTTTTGACTTCGTTATCGACCATCAACATTTAACATCTTATAGCAAACATTTAATTTTATTCTTTGCATATTTGTAACCCACTCAAAAAAATGAATTTCTGAAATATACATTGTCTATGAAAAAACACTTATTCATCTTATTATTTCTTGTATTTAGTTTAGAATCTATTGCTAATTTCATCTTAATTCCTATGGATGATGTGAAACAAAAAGAGCATCTTAAAGCCTATGGGGTTACCTATTGGTCTTTACAAAAAGGGCAAAAAGTGAAGTGGTTACTCAATTATGAAGGCGGTTCTTTTTTATTAGAATATCATGCTGCTACTGAAAAAGAATGTCAGATAAGAGGTGTTACTTATGAAATAATATCAGACACTAAAGCGGTTGAAATATTAGAATTTATCAGCAGTCCATCCCAAAATATGGAATCTGTTTTATTAGAAAAAGCACCTAAAATTGCTGTGTATTCACCCAAAGGAAAACAACCTTGGGATGATGCAGTAACCATGGTTTTAAAATATGCCGAAATACCTTTTGACTTAATATATGATGAAGAAGTTTTAGCAGACAAATTGTTGTTATACGAATGGCTACACTTGCACCACGAAGATTTTACGGGTCAATATGGAAAGTTTTATGCCTCTTACCGTACTTTTCCTTGGTATATCAATGCCAAGAAGGATGCAGAAGCTCTAGCAACTAAACTAGGATATGATAAGGTGTCTCAAGAAAAACTAGCCGTCGTCAAAAAGATTAGAGAGTACGTAATTGGTGGAGGATTTATGTTTGCCATGTGTTCAGCAACGGATAGTTTTGATATCGCCTTGGCAGCTGAAGGAGTCGATATTTGTGAAACCATGTTTGATGGCGATCCAAGCGAAGCTAATTATCAAGATAAGTTAGATTTTTCAAAAAGCTTTGCTTTTAAAGATTTTAAATTAGAAAGAAACCCGATGGTTTACGAGTTCTCGTCGATAGATATGACAAGAAAACGAAAAATAAAACGCACATCTGATTACTTTTCATTGATGAATTATTCTGCAAAATGGGATCCAATCCCCACGATGCTATGTCAAAATCACACCATGTTAGTCAAAGGTTTTATGGGGCAAACTACTTCTTTTGATGCAAAAGTTTTAAAAGACAATGTACTCGTCATGGGAGAAAATAAAACCAACGGAGAAGCAAGGTATATTCATGGAATAAAAGGCAAAGGAATGTGGACGTATTACGGCGGCCATGACCCAGAAGATTACAGTCATAGAGTAGGTGACCCCAAAACTGAATTAGAGTTGCACCCAACTTCGCCAGGTTATAGATTAATCTTAAATAATGTGCTTTTTCCTGCAGCTAAAAAAAAGAAATTAAAGACGTAGGGTAGAAAGATATTGTATTGTTATATTTGTAGTTCTAATTTTATAAATATAATTTCTGTATGAGAAAAACAATTATCCTACCTATTCTTTTTTTATTTTCCATTTTTTTAAATGCACAAAATAATAAAGCAAACCTAGTTTCATCAACGATAGATGAAACATTTATCGATTTTACTTTCCAATCCTATAATTTCAAGACAGTACATACACCTCAAGGGGAAGCTGTTATTGTCATCGCTGAAGATTTTAGTGCTATGATGGAAAAAGGAGCACCTGATGTGCCAAAATTTACCGAATCAATTATTATTCCTGATTTAGCTACTATGAAAGTAGAAGTGCTTTCATCGAAATTTACAGATGTGAAAAATGTAACTATAGCACCATCAAAAGGGAATTTCACAAGAAATATTGATCCTGCAACAGTTGCCTATGAATATGGAAAAATGTATGAAAAAGATGCTTTTTATCCAAGTGAACTAGCCGTTCTTAATGATCCATATATTATTAGAGATTATAGAGGACAATCACTACAAGTATTTCCTTTTCAATATAACCCAATCACAAAAACACTTCGAGTTTATACCGAAATAAAACTAAAAGTAACTGTTAAGAATCAAGCTGGTGACAATCAATTTATAAGAACTGATAGTTTTACAAAAGTAGCCAAAGAGTATAATAAGATATATTCAAACCATTTCATTAATTTTGGAGCTTCTCAAACAAGATACACACCTGTGGAAGAAGAAGGCAATATGTTAATCATCTGTTATGATGATTGGACTGCAGAAATGGAAGCTTTTGTAACTTGGAAAAATACAATAGGTCGTCCATGCGAAATGGTAACCGTAACCGATGCAGGAGGAACAGCAGCTAACATTAAAACCTATGTAGAAGATTACTATAACACTAATGGATTAACATATCTTTTATTAGTTGGTGATGCAGAGCAGGTGCCAACCAACACGGGTACTGTTGGAGGAGTATCCTTAGGAGGTCATTCAGATAATGCATATGGCTTTATAACAGGAACTGATCATTACCAAGAACTATTTGTAGGTCGATTTTCTGCGGAAGATGTTTCGCATGTAACCAATCAAGTAGAAAGAACCATAGAATATGAAATGGGTGATCAACTAGCAGCAGATTGGTTAAATAAATTAATGTCCGTAGGTTCCAATCAAGGACCTGGTGATGATGGTGAAATGGATTACGAACATTTAAGAAACATGCAAACAGATTTATTAGGTTTCACCTATTTAGCACCACCTTATGAGCATTTTGATGGTTCACAAGGAGGTGAAGATGCCCCAGGAGATCCTTCATCGGCGGATGTAGCTGTAAGTTTAAATGCAGGTTTAGGAATTGCTAATTATACAGGTCATGGAAGTGTAACTTCTTGGAGTTCTTCAAATTTTTCGATTTCAGATATTAATAATCTTACCAATGATAATAAACTACCCTTTATATGGTCAGTAGCCTGTGTAAATGGTGCTTTTGTTGGGCAAACTTGTTTTGGAGAAGCTTGGTTACGTGCTGATAATGCTGGAGAACCAACTGGAGCAATAGCAGTTATGGCAGCGACCATTAATCAAAGTTGGGCACCACCTATGATTGCTCAAGATGAAATGGTTGATTTGTTAGTTGGAACCTCAGCGAATGGTATTAAACGTACCTATGCAGGTTTGTCAGTGAACGGAATGTTTCAAATGGGTGATGAATCATCAGATTGGGCTATGCTTGATACTTGGACTTGTTTTGGTGATCCTTCTTTATATGTAAGAACAGATAACACAGCTGATATGACAATTTCACATAATGCTGTGGTAGTTGTAGGTGAGTCTGTATTTAATGTTTCATGTGATTTAGATGCTGCTTTAGCAACTATTTCTAACGATGGCGTTATTGTTGGCTCGGCTGTTGTAACAGGTGGAAATGCAACTATTCCAGTTGATAGTTTAGTCCCTGGAACAGCATTGACTGTTGCGGTAGTAGGTTTTAATAAAGTAACGTATTTAAGTACAATTAATGTTATTGCACCAAGTGGTTCTTATTTAATTATGGAATCATGTGAAGATGCTGTGACTTTTGGGGAATCTGTTGATTTAGATGTCTCTTTAAAAAATGTAGGAGTTGAGGATGCGCTTAATGTAACTGCAACAGTTTCAACTACTGATACTGCTGCGAGTATTACAAATCCAACTTATAGTTATGGAACTATAATTGCTGGAACTACAAGTCCTGTAAGTACAGGTGTTTTTACATTAACAGTTTCTGATGATTTACTAGATCAATATCAAGTTGAGGTAAATTTAGAAATGACAGATGACACTGATACATGGAATAAATCTACTTTTATAACTGTAAATGCTCCTAAATTCGAAATTAATACTTTAGCAATTGATGATACAGCAACTGGAAATAGCGATGGAATTTTAGACTCTGGTGAAACAGCTACAATTTCTATACAAGCTACAAATACAGGTCATGCAGACATCACAAATGTAATTTCTGCAATTTCTACCACATCTTCTGATTTAGTGATAAATACAGCAACTGCACCAACTGCTAGTCTAGCGATAGGAGAAACAGCTGATTTTGAATTTACAGTAACTGCAAATGCAGGAGTAAGTCCTGGAACTGCTGCAACGCTTACAAACAATATTACAGGAGGTGTTAGCAATCAGTATGCTAGCGAAAAAGAGTTTGCAATAATCATAGGTTTTGTTCCTGTGTATTGTGCTTCAAATGCGAATAATAATGCTGATACAATGATTCAAGAAGTGCAATTTGGAAGTGTTGTAAATAATACAGCAAATGAATGTAGTACTTACTCTGATTTTACAGAAGATGAAACTTTAACAGACAGTTTTGCAGTAGGAACAACCAATGATATTAGTTTTTATTTAGGAGATTGTGATGGT
>DQTL01000075.1 GCA_015662775.1 Lutibacter sp. | reverse complement strand
GGAAATTCAAAATATAGTATAAAACCACTTGACAACCCTGTAAATGATGCAGATGATATTGGCGATATACTTATTCGCCTTGGTTTTGAAACAGAAAAAAAATTAGATGTAACCTCTGTTGAGCAAGATAAAATTATTACAGACTTTGCGACAAGTCTTGATGAATATGATATAGGTTTGTTTTATTTTGCAGGTCACGGTTTTCAAATTGAAAATGAGAATTATCTTGGAGCAATTGATACTGACTTTCAAGATGAATTACACGCAAAACATTCTGCTTTTCCAATTAATATGTTACTCTCATATTTTGCCAAAGCAAAAAATAACACTAACATTATAATTCTTGATGCGTGTAGAGAGATATTAGACAAAAAATCTTGGTTTAGGTCTGTTCAAAGTCAAGGATTAGCCCCGATTTTTGCACCAAAAGGAACTTTAATTGCATATGCGACTTCACCAGGTCAAACCGCCTTAGACGGCACAGGTAATCGCAATGGGATATATACAAATGCATTACTTCAGCATATAACGGTAGAAAATATTCCAATTGAAGAGATGTTTAAAAGAGTAAGAAATTCTGTATTTGCTTTTTCAAAAGGGAAACAAATAAGTTGGGAACACACTTCATTAACAGGAACATTCTTTTTTAATTCTGGTCAATTAACTCACTCTAAAGATATTGAATACACAACAGAAGCAATAAATGATAATTTGTATAAAACAAATACTATAACACTTATTGACTCTATTATAAAAGATTTAAAACAATATAATTGGTATGTTCAAAATCCAGCAATCGAAAAAATTCATCTGATTGACCCAAATAAAGAAGATAAGAGTAAACAATTTATTTTAGGAAGAAATGTATTGCAATCTGCTTGTGGTTCATCTGCCTCTGCTTTAGATTTTATGAATGATTTAGAAAATTCAATAAATAAATTTAATGTAGAAGAAAACAACCATATTTTAAACGGAATTATTTATGAAACTTTCTTTAATTCATATGGGAGTTTTAGACAAGACAAATTAAAAGATTGTTATCTTGACGATATATATGAACTTCTTGAAAATTCTAAATATTCTAAAAGTGCTAATTTTTTATCACAAGTTCTTTTGCCTTATAAAGATTTAATATTTTATATTCCTGTATTAAATAAAAGTGGCATTTCATTAGACTTAGAATTTGAAAAAAAATCAACTGATGATATTATTCTCAAAGGTATTAAATATGAAGGAAAAGAAATTCTTATAAAACAAGATATTGACAACTTCTGGGATGTTCAAGATGAAATAACATATAAAAGCATTGAATATCAATATCTACAGAAACTAATATCTAAAGAAATTAAAACACCAAATAATAAATTAACACTAAATACTAATATCAAAATAGAACCTGAAACAATAATTAAATACCCCAATTATCATAGTATTATGAAATAACGAACGCACAACAATGTATATAAATCATTGGGCAATAAGTGTTTATAACAAAGTTAGTACTTTTAAATAAAGATAGTAATAAACCGAAAATGAAGTGCTTTTAAACGCCCAACGCTTCATATACTAACCGTTGGGCGGCATTAGCAGAAGTCAAGTAACTTGAACAATATACTTGACAACATTAAAAAATAAGTTATATTTGCAGTATGAATATTGCAAAGAAAATAGAAGAAACGATTAATAGTATTGAAAACGGTAAAACATTTACTTACAAAGACCTCAATATAAAAAAGGAAGAATACTCAGCAACATCAAAATCAATAGAACGCTTAATTAAAAAAGGAATTATCAAACGAATTTCAACAGGAGTTTTTTATAAACCGAAACAAACGGTTTTTGGAGAATTAAAACCTGATGAAGAAAAAATAATCACGCCCTACCTATTTAAAAATGGGAAAAGAATAGCCTATATCACAGGATTATTGCTTTACAATAAAATGGGGCTAACTACCCAAATCCCAAAAGAAATAAGTATTGCGAGTAATAAAAAACGAATTTATATATCCAAAGGAAACATAAAAGCAAATGCAGTAAAAAGTTATGTAGAAGTAACGGACGAAAATTATAAATTTCTTGAACTTCTTGATGCGCTAAAAGATTTTAAAAAAATACCCGATTTAAATAAAAAATCCGCCATCAGAATTTTAACAAGTAAAATCATAGAATTAGATAACAAACAAATAAAAGAACTAATTAAAATCGCAATAGAATACCCACCGAGAGTTAGGGCTTTTCTTGGAGCATTACTTGAAAATATTGTCAAAAACAGAAATTTAAAAACTTTGGATGATAGCCTTAATCCGTTATCTGAATATAAATTGGGACTTACAAAAGAGATTTTACCAACTGTTGAGAAATGGAATATTAAATGAAATTGCACGAAAATAAAGAACTTTTTAGAAACGCAATAATTGCCACATCACAATTGAAAAATATTGCGGAAATTTATGTTGAAAAAGATTATTGGGTTACACTTGCACTACATTTTATTTTCTCAAATGAGATAGGAAAATCCTGTATTTTTAAAGGTGGAACAGCGTTGTCAAAATGTAATCGTTTAATTGACCGTTTTTCAGAAGATATTGATATCGTATTGCTAAAACAAGGTAATGAAAGTAGTAACCAGTTGAAAAACAAGTTAAAAAAGATTACAAAAATAGTTGGAGAGTATATTCCTGAAATTGAGATTGAAGGAATAACCAATAAAAAAGGAATGATAAGAAAAACTGCTCACAATTATCAGAAAATATTTGAAGGCTTGTTTGGTCAAATTAGAGATAATTTAATTGTTGAAGCAACTTGGCTCGGGAGTTTTGAGCCGTTTGAAAAAGGGAAAGTTAGTTCATTGATTTATGAAATGATTATTGAAACGAACCAACAACAAATTGCAGATGAATACGGATTAAATCCTTTTGAAGTAAATGTTTTAAGTCCAAAACGAACATTTTGTGAAAAAATAATGAGTTTGGTTCGTTTTTCACATACCATTAATCCAATTGAAGATTTGAACAATAAAATTAGACATATTTACGACATAAATCAAATGTTGAAAAACGAAGAGATTACAGAATTTTTTAACTCAACAGAATTCGATAAACTATTGGTAATTGTGGCAAATGATGATTTGTTAAGTTTCAAAAGCAGTAATGAATGGTTGCAAAATCATCCGACACAAGCAATGATATTTAAAAAAAGTGCAGATGTTTGGGACAAACTAAAAACGACTTATTTTTCAACCTTTAGTAAACTGGTTTATGGAGACTTACCAACTGAAAATGAAATTTTGGGAACACTAAATAAATTATCCGAAAGAATGAAAAATATAGATTGGAAAATAAAATAACGACCGCCCAACAAAGGCTATACGTAATTTGGGTAATGTGTTAATATTGAAGTTGTTAGCGTTAAGTAAAATTAGTGGTAAACTGAAAGTTTATCGTTTCAAAACCCCAAACTACGCATAGCCAAACCGTCAGACTGTCTAAAAACCTCTAATCCTGTTAAAAATCTATTAAAAACAATAAGTAATAAAATTTGAATAT
>DQTL01000226.1 GCA_015662775.1 Lutibacter sp. | reverse complement strand
TATATTTGCTCTTCAAATATGAATATTATTATGGAGCAAATATCTGCATATATCCCAAAAAATAAAATACGAATTGTCACAGCTGCCTCTCTTTTCGATGGTCATGATGCAGCGATAAACATCATGCGTCGTATTATTCAAGCAACAGGTGTCGAGGTGATACATTTAGGACATGACCGAAGCGTTGAAGAAGTGGTCAATACTGCCATTCAAGAAGATGCAAATGCCATTGCAATAACATCTTATCAAGGAGGGCACAATGAGTATTTTAAATACATGTACGATTTACTTCAAGAAAAAGGAGCGCCTCAAATAAAAATATTCGGCGGTGGTGGTGGCGTAATCTTACCAGAGGAAATTAAGGAGTTAATGGATTATGGCATCACTCGAATTTATTCGCCCGATGATGGTCGCCACATGGGTTTACAAGGAATGATTAATGATATGGTGGAGCGATCTGATACTGTTTCATTAGACCTTTCTAATGAAAAAGAAGTGGCAGAACTTCTTAAAAAGAAAGATGTAAATACCATAGCACGTTTAATAACAATTGCCGAAAACAATCATGATAGTTTTACAAAAATATATAAGACTTTAAAATCTCCAAAATTAGAAACACCCGTGCTGGGAATTACAGGAACAGGAGGAGCAGGGAAATCATCTTTGGTAGATGAATTAGTACGGCGCTTTCTTGTCGATTTCCCCAATAAAAATTTAGCCATTGTTTCAGTAGATCCATCCAAACGAAAAACAGGTGGTGCACTATTAGGCGATCGTATTCGTATGAATGCTATAAATACAGATCGTGTTTATATGCGTTCGCTCGCAACTCGTCAAAGTAATATGGCGCTATCAAAACACGTAAGTGATGCTTTAGACATACTCAAAGCAGCTAAGTATGATTTAATCATTTTAGAGACTTCAGGTATCGGACAATCGGATACCGAAATTACAGATCATTCTGATGTTTCACTTTATGTGATGACTCCAGAATATGGAGCAGCAACACAATTAGAAAAGATTGATATGCTCGATTATGCAGATGTTATTGCCTTAAATAAATTTGATAAACGTGGTGGTTTAGATGCCCTACGTGATATCAAAAAACAATACCAACGTAACCATAATTTATTTGATAAAAATGTAGATGACATGCCCGTTTATGGTACTATTGCTTCTCAATTTAATGATTTAGCAACTACTAATTTATATAGCGTACTACTAAATACGATTACAGAAAAAACAGATGTAAAATTTGAATCATCAATTGCTAAAACAGATGAAACTACAGACAAAACTTATATAATTCCTCCAAAAAGGATTCGTTATTTATCTGAAATTGTGGAGAATAATACGTCTTACGATGAATGGACAATAAACCAAAAAGAAGTAGCTCAGAAATTATTTGGAATATTCACAACGATAACATCTGTTATCAACACTACTTCAAGTGAAACGAAGCAGTCTTTTTTATCAAAAAATGGGCTAAATGAGGGACTGATTCTGAAACAAGTTCAGAATGACTTGGATAAACAATTAGTGACTTTATTGATAAAAGAATTTGATAAAAACAAAAAAGATTTAGACCCGCACAATTGGGATAAAATAATCAAATGGCAAGAAAAAAAACAATTATATAGCAACGAAATATACAGCTTTAAAGTTCGGGATAAAGTAATCAATATTCCTACACAAACAGAATCTTTATCATTTACTAAAATTCCGAAAATATCCTTACCAAGATATGAAGCTTGGGGTGATATTTTACAATGGATTTTACAAGAAAATGTACCAGGTGAGTTCCCATATACTGCAGGTATTTATCCGTTTAAACGAACTGGAGAAGACCCAACCCGTATGTTTGCAGGAGAAGGTGGACCAGAACGTACCAATAGACGTTTTCATTATGTAAGTTTGGGCATGCCAGCCAAACGTTTATCTACTGCTTTTGACAGCGTTACTCTTTACGGAAATGACCCTGATAAACGACCCGATATTTACGGTAAAATTGGAAACTCAGGTGTGTCAATCTGTTGTTTAGATGATGCAAAGAAACTCTATTCTGGTTTTGATTTAACCAACGCCATGACTTCGGTTTCTATGACCATAAATGGACCTGCACCTATGATGTTGGGTTATTTTATGAATGCCGTTATCGATCAAGAATGTGAAAAATACATTCGTGAAAATAAGTTGGAAGATGAAGTGAATAAAAAAATTACTTCCATATATAAAACAAAAGGTATTCCAAGACCTGCTTATCAAGGGAGTTTACCCGAAGGAAATGATGGTTTAGGACTCTTTTTATTAGGTGTAACAGGTGATGAAGTGCTACCAAAAGAAGTGTATGAAACCATAAAAAAAGAGGCAATTTCCAAAGTAAGAGGTACCATACAATCTGATATTTTAAAAGAAGACCAAGCTCAAAATACTTGTATTTTTTCTACCGAATTTGCCTTACGAATGATGGGTGATGTACAAGAATACTTTATTAATAATAAAGTGCGTAATTTTTATTCGGTTTCTATTTCTGGGTATCATATTGCAGAGGCTGGTGCTAATCCTATTTCGCAATTGGCATTTACACTTTCAAACGGATTTACTTATGTAGAATATTACCTTTCTCGTGGTATGGATATTAATGATTTTGGTCCGAATTTATCCTTTTTCTTTTCCAATGGAATTGATCCAGAATATGCCGTTATCGGTCGTGTTGCACGTAAAATATGGGCAAAAGCCATGCGTGATAAATACAACGCCAACCCAAGAGCTCAGATGTTAAAATACCATATTCAAACTTCTGGACGTTCATTACATGCACAAGAAATAGATTTTAATGATATACGAACCACTTTACAAGCTTTGTATGCGATTTACGATAATTGCAATTCATTGCACACCAATGCGTATGACGAAGCCATCACCACACCTACTGAAGAAAGTGTACGTAGAGCGATGGCAATTCAATTAATTATCAATAAAGAATTGGGATTAACCAAAAATGAAAATCCGATTCAAGGGGCTTTTATTATTGAAGAATTAACCGATTTAGTGGAACAAGCAATCTATACTGAATTTGATAGAATAACCGAGCGTGGTGGCGTTCTTGGTGCCATGGAAACCATGTACCAACGTAGTAAAATACAAGAGGAAAGTATGTATTATGAAACCCTAAAACATACGGGTGAATTACCGATTATGGGTGTCAATACTTTTTTAAGTAGTAAAGGTTCACCGACTATTTT
>DQTL01000248.1 GCA_015662775.1 Lutibacter sp. | reverse complement strand
TGCTTCATTGCTTAAATCAAAAGCTTTAAAAGCATAACCCAGCTCTTTACCTATGGTTTCATTTCGTCCAAAACCTAAAACTTCCCAACCTTTTTTTCTTAGGTATTCTCCTAGGTTTCTGCCTAAACCACCTGTTGCTCCTGTGATTATGGCTTTTTTTGTTTTCATTTTTCAATTCTTTGTGTTGCATTTGCTAACTCTATAAAATGTGAGCGACTCAATTTGTGCGACAACGTCGCACAAATCTCTTTATCATAGGTAATTCTTTCATCTATTAGGGTTGATATATTTTTTTTAGGTTCTATATTTGGCATTTTAAACTCCTATGTCTATTCATTAAATCCACCATTACAATACCAATCACTCTCTGATAATGCTTGATATAAAGCACTTTCCCATGAATTTAAATGTATTTTTTTCATGGTTAGAGCCTGTTTATTCAATTGTTTTTTTATCAGTCTTTTTTTTAAGGGGAATAACCTAAAACTACTATTTAACTTAGCCAATTCATTAATAGATTCAATAGAAAACCGTTTACCTAAGTCATAATCAATAAAGTGTACATCTACCCTAGATTTAGAAATATCATCCCAATTATTAGGAGTATTAATAAAAAACTTTATAGAAACAGGAGAAGTTTTTAAAACTTTTGCAAATAACCATTGTTCATCTGTAAAATCATCATAGTATGGATGTAATGTTTGTCCTTCCTTTGTTGTTGCATAACTTGTACTCTTTCCTGTATTGCAATCCTTACAAGATGGAACAAGATTATAAGGTAACACAGAAAAAGTTGGAAATTTTACTTTTGGTAAATAATGGTCTAATGTTGAAACTGTTCCAATTCCACAAAAAGGACATCTGTCTAATGGAGCTAGAGACATTATATTATCATATATTTTTCGACCCTTTGGTTTACCTAGCATTTGCTGACCATATAGTACTTTTTTCATATCATCTGTAGTAAGAATAGCGTTCACGCCACTATGTATTGATATAGTATATAAATCTCCAATTGTAGCTTTAGCATTATAATCTTCTGATTTTATTTTTACATATTCTTTTACACTCCTAAAGTTATCTCTTTTAGCTCTATTTGCAATACTATTTAAACATTTAGAATAAACCAGTGATGGTTCTATTATAGGTTTTGTAATGACTCTCATTCTGAAAGTAATTCTTCCATATCATCACCATTAATTAATAAAGCTCTTAATAACAATTGTGCTTCAAAGCCTAATTGACTATTATATTTTTTAAGAATTTTTCTAAAACTTAATCCATTGTCAACTTCTTCTTTTAATAATTTATGAAATCCTGATTCTGCAACTTCTAAACCAAATATTTCACGGGTCAAAGTACCTATATTTTCTCCAAAAGTTTCTATTTCAGGTCTTTCTGCTTTAGCTTCTAATCCAAATCTACCTAATTTATATACACAACTTGTAGGTACTTCTTGTGCTATAACAGGAGAATGAGTAGCAATAATAGCTACAGCATTTCTATTTTTTAATAAATCAGATAATGCTCTAATAAATGCAGATAATAAAGGAGGGTGTAAATGACCTTCAGGTTCATCTAAAAGAACTAATGTTTTCTCTTCAACTGTCTCCACTAATTTTGTAATAGTTAACAAGACAATGGCATGACCAGAACTTAATCGTTTAAATACTTTTAAAACTCTATCTTCATTCAATGGTCTATCTGATAATTGTATAATATCTATTTGTGCAAAAAGAGGGTCAGAATTTAAGCTTTCTACAGCATTAATCCATTTGTCCTTTTTTCCTACTCCAAAAGAATGCTCAATGCTTTTAAAGAACTCTTTTGCTAATAAATCATGATTTTTGAGTGTGCCATCAATCTTTTTTAATCCTATATATGAGTACTTAAAGTTCTCTGTTCTATTTCTTTCTTCTGAATGAGGGGTAAAAGGGTCAAATGCACTATATGATACAGATACTACACTTGAGAAAAACTCTTCATTTATATCACCAAGCTCATCTTCAATCTGTTTAAACTTGCCCTGAGAATTTTCATCACTAATTAAAGTTTTTACCATATTGTTTAATAAGTGAGTTTTCCCAACACCATTTCTACCTATCAATACATGTATATTTGTTGGAGGATTAGATTCAGGGTTGACATTGAATTTTAATTTAAATCCAGCTTCAGTGCCTGTCTGTTTTGTTTTGTATTTAAAATTATATTCTGTAAGTATTGCACCACCATCTAATATTCGTTTATATTGCCCTTTGATTGAAACTAAACTTATATTTCTTAATAATGATATTTTTGTTACTTCTTCTAATAAGGCTTTTTCTTGTAAATCTTCATTATATACAATATCACATAATCCGACTAGTAGTTGTTCCTTTAATTGAGGATTAAGGCTCTCAATGGTCGCATAGTATTCTACACCTTGTCCTAGTGAAAAATATTGTTCATCTAGTGATTTAAATTGTTCGGGTAATTCAATTCTTTCTGACTTTGTTTGACCAAAATTAGCAACTTTAATATTTCCTAAATCATATTTAGTACCATTCTCATCAAATACAATTATTTGATATAATGTTTGAAAACTGTAATCATTCCAATTATCTACTCTTAAATATACTGATAATTTACCAGCTTCAGGAAACCTAATAGTTCTTTCTTTTTTATAAAACTTTAATTGCATACTTTACTTTCTCCATGTAAATATTCTTATAATCCTCAACCCACAAATAAACCAATTCCATTATTTCCCCTATTTTAATTTTTACGCATCAACCTTATTCCCCAAGAAC
>DQTL01000104.1 GCA_015662775.1 Lutibacter sp. | reverse complement strand
GAAAATTCATCAAATCCAAAGGAAATGCAAAGAAGAGGCAATCTTTTTTGAATAAATCTTGCACAATAACTCGTTATTCCTTAAAATTTATTCTCCAAATCTCACCTCTTCTTTGCATTCTGTATAGTAAAGCTTAGGCGAACTCAGGTTTTTAAGCATATAGCTCACTTTTTATAAATTTGTTGAACTTAGAATTTGACTTTGTCAATAATTTTACCGTACTTTGAACAACATTCGATAAACTCCATTGAAACGAGAGTTTATCTTAACGTTAGCAAAAATTGAAAAACGAACCAAAAAAGTACTATAAATGAATTGGATTTTAGGAATACTTTTACTAATAATTTCGGTTTATTTACTCTACAAACATTTTCAAAAAAAGAAGTTAAAAAAGCTAATTAATTCACTTAAAAAGAATTGGGGAAAACCAAAAAAAAATGAATATTTTAGCTTTGATTCTATTGAACAATATTATATTAATACCTCAAACAAAAAAACAGCTTTTCATATAATATCGGATAGAACAAAAAACGATTTAGATATAAATGAAGTTTTTAAATATATTGACAGAACTTCATCAAAAATTGGACAACAATATCTGTACTATAAATTAAGAACAATCGAAAATAAAGAAAAACTGAATGAATTTGACAAGCTTACTGAACTGTTTAAGAATGATAACGAATTAAGACTACAATCTCAAATTGTATTATCTCAACTAAATTCGTACAATGCATATGATTTAGAAAAATTAATTCACGATATAGCTATTGAAAAGCCTAATTACACCAAGTATCTTATTCCATTATCTCTAACGGCTGTAATTTCAATTCTTTTAGGTTTTTTCTATCCTATTTTATTCTTTGTTTTAATTCCTGTTTTTTCATTAAACATTGTTTTACATTTTAAAAACAAAGATAATATCAATTATTATATTAGTGCTGTAAATCAACTTAGTTTAGCTTTGTCCGTAAGTAAAAATCTTGCATCATTCCCAAAAATCAAACCGTACTTTGCTGATTTTTCATTTATAAAACAAGTCAATAAAATAGAACTAAAAACAAAGTTTATAGGGTTTGAAAAACACTTAGAAAATGAATTTGCAGCGTTGGCATGGTATGTTGCTGAATTGATAAAAATTCAATTCAATATCGAATCTATTATCTTTTACCGATTTATAGATGATATTGTGGAAAAGAACAAAAGCATTGATAAATTATTCCAATTTATTGGCGAAATTGACTCTGCAATATCTACGGCATCAGTAAAGTCAGGGAAATATCAAACTTGCCAACCAGAATTTAACACAAAGAATCTAATTACAGTAAAAGATATTTCACATCCAATAATTGAAAAATGCGTAACGAATGATATTGAATTGAACAATAAAGGTTTGTTATTAACGGGTTCTAATATGTCAGGAAAAACTACATTTATTAGAATAATGGCATTAAACAGTATCTTAGCTCAAACCTTGAATTTTTCTTTTGCAAAAGAATTTTCGATTCCATTTTACAAAGTGTACTCATCAATAAGAATAACAGATGATTTATTAGATGATACCAGTTACTATTTAAAAGAAGTATTAACTATTAAAGAACTTATTGAAGCATCTAATGATGATAAACCTTGTTTATTTGTTCTTGATGAAATATTTAAAGGAACAAACACAATAGAACGAATTTCAGGTGGAAAAGCAATACTATCATATTTGAACAAAAACAACAATTTCGTATTTGTATCAACACACGATATTGAATTAACCGATTTACTAAAAGATGAAAATTTTGAACTTTATCATTTTACAGAAAAAATTGAAAATGATGAAATGTTTTTTGACCATAAACTAAAAAAAGGAAAATTAAAAACTCGAAATGCAATAAAAATATTAGAATTGTATGATTATCCGAGTGAAATAATTAATGATGCAAGGAGAACGGAAAGGGAAAACTTTTGCTAACAAAAAATATACTTAATGCTGGCAATTTGCTTAACTCAAAGGTAGTTTTATATTTATAAATTAAGTGCTAAACTCAAAAATTATTGTATTTTTACACAGCACTAAGCATATTCAAACGTTGAATCAAAATTCTCACCAATACAGGATAATTACACCCATTTCTCAATAATTTAGTTCTAATCAATAATTTTTTTTAAAGCTAAAAATCCAAACTTTTAAAGTTGTAATGATAAATTCATAATCCCTATCTTTGTAGCCTAATTTAGTAGATTCATGCAAAGAGTAATTGTCGGACTTTCGGGAGGTGTAGATAGTAGCGTAGCAGCCTATTTGTTGCAACAACAAGGCTATGAAGTTATTGGGTTGTTTATGAAAAATTGGCATGATACTTCTGTGACTATTTCTAACGAATGCCCTTGGTTAGACGATAGCAATGATGCTATGTTGGTCGCCGAAAAATTAGGCATTCCTTTTCAAGTTGTTGATCTCAGTGAGCAATACAAAGAAAAGATTGTCGATTATATGTTTGCCGAATACAAAGTAGGTCGCACACCAAACCCCGATGTTTTGTGTAATCGAGAAATTAAGTTTGATGTTTTTATGGATATCGCACTCGATTTAGGAGCCGATTTTGTCGCAACAGGTCATTATTGTAGAAAAGGAGAACTAGAAAAAGACGGAAAAAAAGTATACCAACTTTTAGCAGGAAAAGACAGCAATAAAGATCAATCTTATTTTTTATGTCAGCTTTCACAAAAGCAATTAACCAAATCCTTATTTCCAATTGGTGAATTATTAAAGCCCGAAGTACGTAAAATTGCTTTGGAGTTAGATTTGGTAACCGCAGAAAAAAGAGATTCGCAAGGTCTTTGTTTTATTGGAAAAGTAAAACTACCTGATTTCTTACAAGCACAACTTAAACCCAAAGAAGGCGTTATTGTTCAAATTCCTGAAAAAGCCGCTGTTTTACATCAAAAAGCACCCATTTTTGAAACAAAAGAGGCAGAATTAGCTTTTTTATCTCAAAAACCAAACTTTCAAATTACAGATGGAAAAGTAGTAGGCAAGCATCAAGGAGCACATTATTTTACCATAGGACAACGAAAAGGTTTGGCAGTAGGCGGAACAAAAGAAGCTTTATATGTAATTGGGACTGATATCAAAACAAATACTATCTATGCAGGAGAAGGGAAATCTCATCCTGGATTATATAGAACAGCTTTGTTCGTTACAGCAGATGATATACATTGGATACGTAAAGACTTAGCTTTAAAAGTAGGTGAAACTTTAGAAATCTTAGGTCGTATTCGCTACAGACAACCCTTACAAAAAGCAATTATTTATCGTTTTGAAAAAGGATTGTATATGGAGTTTGAACAACCACAATCAGCTATTGCACAAGGGCAATTTGCTACTTGGTATATAGATGATGAGTTATTGGGTAGTGGTGTGATTAATTAAAAAGGTTTTGTTGTAGATTACTGTAAGCTTAGGTCGAACTCAGGTTATTAAGTAATTCTTGATCATAAGACAGATTCCACAATTGATAGTGTTTCTTCTAGTGAAGTCAAAACAGTCTTTTCTCTTTATTCTTTTAGCAAAGCGGTCTTTATTTTTATAAAAATTAGAATCTATACCCAATTTTAACATTCCATAGATAACCAATTTGAGAATCTTCTTTGATTATAAACATAGGAATATTACCTCCAAACTCTTTATCAGGATAATAAGCAAAACCAATATCAGCACCAAAATTAATATTCCATTTGCTTGTGTATGTGATTCCAATAGGTGCGTAGACTGCTTCACTGATCATTACAATTATTTGGTTGTACTTTACTCCAATATACGGATTGATCTTGTTTTTTTGAACTGCTAAAGGATAGTAGGTGATTCCTCCACCAAAGCCAAAAGCACCAAAACCAACTTCTAATCCCATATGGTTAAAAAGTAGTCTTTCGTAGGTAGCACCAGCTATACCACTTGTCCCAAAAACATTGATTGAAACACTGTTTTTTCGTTCAACAAATTCTTTTTCAACTTGCCCGTAGGATTGAAAAACTAAAAGAAAAATAAAGATATAAAAAGCTTTTTTTAAATATTTCATGATGCTAGTTTATCTCTTTAATGTGTTTGAAAATAACCAGTTAAAATTTGAAGATTTTTTACTTTGTCTTTTTCATCTAACAAAGAATATTGAAAAGAATTAGCAGCCAATTGGTAAATTTCACGTTTTGTCAAATCTAAAGCTTCTTGTATTTCAATATAATTTTGATTGACTTGTCCGCCAAAATAAGCAGGATCATCAGAATTTATAGTAACTTTCAAACCTAAATCCATCATTTTTTTAAGTGGATGGTTTTTTAAATCTGGGACTACTTGTAAAGCCTTGTTTGATAAAGGACAAACGGTTAGTGCGATGTCTCTATTTATGATTTCTTGAATTAATTCAGGGTCTTGTAATGCATTGTTTCCATGATCTATACGAGCAATTTTTAACAAGTCTAATGCTTCCCATATATAGTCTGCATCGCCTTCTTCTCCAGCATGAGCCAAAGGAATATAACCTTCTTTTATGGAAGCTTCAAAAACTTTTTGAAATTTAGATGGCGGATTTCCTTTCTCTGACGAATCTAAACCAATAGCTTTTATTTTATCTTTATAAGGAAGTGATTGTTTTAAGGTCTCAAAGGCTTCTTCTTCAGTCATATGACGTAAATAACTCATGATTAAGAAAGAACTAATTCCAAAATTATTTTGTGCTGCCTCACAGGCTTTTGAAATCCCATTTATCACGGTATCAAAGGCAACACCTCTTTCAGTATGTGTTTGCGGATCAAACATTATTTCGGTATGTTTTACATTTTGTACTGCACATTTTTCAAAATAGGTATAAGTCAAATCATAAAAATCTTCTTCAGTTTGTAACACCTTGGCTCCTTGATAATAGATATCTAAAAAATCTTGTAAACAATCAAATTCATAGGCTTTTCTTAATTCATCCACACTTTTAAAAGGTATAGAAATATTATTTCGTTTGGCTATTTTAAAGAGTAATTCGGGTTCGAATGTCCCTTCAATATGTATATGTAATTCAGCTTTTGGTATGTTTTCGATGTACTGTTTCATTGTAAAAATATTTTTTCTAAGTACAAAAATACATAATATATAGTATAATAATTGAGATACTCTTTTTAAAAATGATACCTTTGTAAAAGAATTAGGTAACTGATTTTTAGGTAAACTAAAAGTTAGTTAATAGGGAATACCGTTAGAATCGGTAACAGTACCCGCTGCTGTATTCTTCAATACGTTTTGAATTATATACCACTGTCAAAATATCGAATGATGGGAAGGTTTTCAAAATAATGAAGTAAGTCAGAAGACCTGCCTAAATTTGTTTTTACAATCCGAAGCTTTCGGGAAGAGAAGCTTAGTTGATGATTTCCTTTTATTCATCTAAAATATTCCCATTTTTTTCGGATTAATATATTGTTTAATTAAATATTATCTATTATGATGAAAAAATTAGTTGTAGCAGTCGTATTAATCACATTGACAAACCATGTTATTAATTCGCAAACAACAGTAGGATTTGAGAACCTTACTTTAGATCCAGAGTCTTTTTACAACGGATCAGCTGACCATAGTGGTAACATAGGAAGTACTGAAACTTTTTATTTTTCCGACGCACTAGCTACTTTTTATGTAGATTACACATTAGAAACTGGTTATGATTATTGGAGTGGTTTTTCATACGCTAATCAAACAGATTTAGAAACAGCTAGTTATACAAATTATTCCGCTTATTCAACAACTGGAGGAGGAGCAGCTGGATCATCAAATTTTGTTATAGCCTATATTTTTGGAGGTATGCAAATGAGTTTTGAACAACCCGTAGATTTAACGAGTATGGAAATAACAAACTCTGTTTGGGCCTATAAATTTATGACAGGTGAAGATGGGTCTGGACATGCTTACGAAGCCGATGATTACTTTAAACTAACGATAAAAGGTAAGTATGAAGATGGCACTTTTACTGATGAAATTGATTTTTATCTAGGTGATTTTACAGGAGGAAACACGAGTATTATTGATGATTGGACACAGGTAGATTTGAGTGGTTTTGATGCTGTTGTTGGTTTAGAATTTCAACTTTCAGCACTTGATGCTTGGACACCTTTTTATTTTTGTTTAGATAATTTAGTTTATGAAACGGTAATAGATGTTGAAAGCTCTAAGGAAAACAGCTTTTCAATATTTCCAAATCCTGTTAAAAATAGGTTTAAAATACAAAATGTAGTAAATGCCATAATTAAAATAACTGATTTTACTGGAAAAAATGTTTTCACAGATAGTATTACTTCTCACAACAATCAAATTGATATTTCAAAGTTAGTTTCGGGTGTTTATTCTATTCAAATTATTGAGGAAAATAAAACAGAAATTAAGAGATTAATTAAAGAATAAAACCAGTATAAAAAACAGTATGTTTATTTTGAAAGGTTTTGTAATTGTATTCTTCTTTATATTTCCTGTTTTAATAGGAAATGCTCAAAATTTTCCCCCAGCAGCTGGTTTTGAGGGTAGTACAGCAATTCATAAAGATAGTATTGTTTTTGTAGATTGGGCAAAAGAGGCTACTGTAAGTAGAGGTTACAAAAACATAGCATATCCTGAAAATGGCTTAGTGAGTTATGGTGAAATTTCAGATGTTTTAGGTAAAGTAGAGGAGAATCCGCGTATTTTAAGTTTAGGGGATGCAGGTTTTGCAATTCTTACATTTACTAGTCCTATTGTCAATGGTGAAGGTTCAGATTTTGCCGTATTTGAAAATGGTTTCTTTGAAAATGAAACTTCAGAAAATGCTTTCCTAGAGTTGGCATTTGTAGAAGTGAGTACAGATGGAATTAATTATATTCGGTTTCCTGCAAGTACAGAAATACAAACAAATGTACAAATAGCTTCTTTTGAAAATATGAATGCACGATTTATTCATAATTTTGCTGGAAAATACACCAAATCCTATGGAACTCCTTTTGATTTAGAAGAGATTAAAGAACTAGCAATTGGCACGAGTATTAATCTAAACGAGATTAATTTTGTGAAAATTATTGATGTAGTGGGTAGTATTGATGAAACAAATGCCAGTTTCGATAGCCTAGGGAATATAGTAAATGACCCTTTTCCTACAGAATTTGAGTCTGGTGGATTTGATTTAGATGCTGTAGGTGTTATTAATAATAAAGCTAGTATTGAAAACTCAGTAATTTCTGTTTACCCAAATCCTGTGAATAATAAAGTGTATTTTAAAAATGGAAAACAAATTGCTTTAAGTGTTTCTGTTTTTTCAATTACTGGAAAACGCTTACTATACAAAAAGAAACAGAAAAGTTTAGATGTATCTGTATTAGAAAAGGGACTATATATCATATGTTTAACATATGAAAACACTAGGTTTTCTCAATTGTTATTGAAGATTTAAACACATCATTTTAAAAAATGTATTTTTGTACTTTAAATACAAGTATGAAAATAAGAGTTATAGCTTTAAGTATAGTATTAGTTTTGTTGAATTCTTGTTCCCAAAAAATCACCAAATCACTTGTAGTTGGTGATGCAGTTCCTAGCTTTAGCTTGTTAGATCAAAATGGAGCTAATTTTTCTAGTGTAGAAGCAGTTGGAAAACAAGCCTTAGTTATTTATTTTTACCCAAAAGATGATACACCAGGTTGTACCAAAGAAGCTTGTAAATTTAGAGATGAATTTGAAGTTTTTTCAGATTTAAATGCTCAGGTCATTGGTATAAGTAGTGATGACGTAGGCTCACATAAAAAGTTTGCAGAAAAATACAATTTACCGTTTACTTTGTTAGCTGATACAGAAAAAGAAGTAAGAAAATTATTTGGTGTTCCTACCTATGCAGGAGGAATAATTCCAGGTCGTGTTACTTATATCATTAACAAAAAAGGAAATATTATTTATGTATTTGATAATATGAAAGATGCCGAGAAGCATGTTTCAAAAGCTATAGAAATTTTAAAGAAATTAGAAAATGCCCATTAATTATCCAATAAAATTCACACCCATTCTCAAAGAACGTATTTGGGGAGGAAATAAATTACATAAATTATTAGGAAAAGAAGCTCAAGACTATCCTGTTGGAGAAAGTTGGGAAATATCTACAGTTCCTGGCAGTGTTTCTATCGTTGCAAATGGCGAGCTAAAAGGAACGAGTTTAC
Source organism: Lutibacter sp. (assembly GCA_015662775.1). Lineage (GTDB taxonomy): Bacteria > Bacteroidota > Bacteroidia > Flavobacteriales > Flavobacteriaceae > DQTL01. The sequence continues at coordinate 16,199 of DQTL01000104.1, read as the reverse complement.
AAAAATTAATAGACACATATAAAGCCGCCTTTTTAGGAGAAGATATTTATACAAAATATGGCACCAAATTCCCATTATTAATTAAATATATTGATGCTAAAACAGACCTCAGTGTACAATTACACCCAAATGATGCGTTAGCCCAAAAAAGACATAATTGCTTTGGAAAAGAGGAAATGTGGTATATTATGCAATCAGACGCAGATAGCCATTTGTATTTTGGTTTCAATCAAGAATTAAGTAAAGAGGATTATCAAAAGCATTTAGCTAACAAAACTTTAGCGAGTGTATTGCATAACGAAAAAGTAAAAAAAGAAGCAGTTTACCAAATACCAACAGGTAGAGTACATGCCATAGGAGCTGGTGTTGTTTTGGCAGAAATTCAACAATCATCAGATATCACCTATCGATTGTATGATTGGGATAGAAAAGATGCCAACGGAAAGCTACGCGAACTTCATACAGAGCAAGCTTTAGATGCCATTGATTTTAAAGTGCCAGAGCATTTCCAAACCCATTATCAAGATAAAGAAAATATTTATGTGCCGCTTATTGAAACAGCTTATTATAAGACTAAAGTTTTACATTTAACAACCAAAAAACAAGTCGCTACATCTTCAAAAGATAGTTTTAGTATATACATGTGTGTAGAAGGAAAAGGTAATTTCTTTACGGATCACTACGATGTGCCCATAAAAATGGGCGAATGTGTGTTAATACCTGCTAGTTTTCCCAAATACACAATTAAACCAGAAGGAAGTATGAAATTGCTTTATATAAAGGCTGTTTAGCTAAATTATTTTTATCAATTGTAACAAAAAACTCAATTCTTCGTCCTAAGGATAGAAAACCATTTAAAAACGAAGACGATGAAAAATTTAATCTATTCTTTAGCATTTATTTTTATAGCTACAACTCTGACAGCTCAAAACGAAAAGAATTACAAAAGTTTTTATAAAACTTTCAAAGAAGAAAAAAGTATTATTGGTATTTCAGCACCTATTGGTATAGCCAATTGGTTTATAGATTCTGATGAGAAAGAACTTAGAAATATTATTAAAAGAGGTAATAAAGTTAGCATATTAGTTTTTGAAAATGAAACTCCTATTTTTGATGAGATTGACCACTATTTACCATCTAAAATCTATGAAAAATTCTTAACGATTAAAGACAAAGATTCCCGAATAAAAATATTAGTAAAAGAAAACAAAGAAAAAATATCAGAAATTATTATACTTATCAAAGACAATAACTCTTTTATTACAATGGGAATTTATGGTGACTTTACTTACGATGATTTGAGTAAACTTTCTGAAACGATGCACGATAAAGGATAGACTATATAGTTGATTTTATTCGTGAGACTCAAAAAATTATTTCAATTTTTTAATTAGTAACCTGAGTTCGACCTAACCAGCTCCGCAAAGTCTCTGACTTTGAGGAAAAATAAAAAGTCCAAAGCTATCACTAACTTTGGACTTCTAAATTATATTTCAAATTCCCTACATCATTCCTGGCATTCCACCGCCACCCATAGGAGGCATAGCTGGAGCATCTTCTTTTATATTAACGATTGCTGATTCAGTAGTTAAAATCATCCCAGCAACAGAAGCTGCATTTTCTAAAGCTACGCGAGTAACTTTGGTAGGATCTATGATACCTGCTTTAAATAAATGAACGTATTCATCTGTTTTTGCATTGTACCCAAAATCTTTTTTAGCTTCAATTACTTTTGAGACTACAACCGAACCTTCTTTCCCTGCATTTTCAACAATTTGTCTTAAAGGTTCTTCAATGGCGCGTTCAATAATTTGAACTCCAGTTTTTTCATCTGCACTTTCTGTTTTTATTTTTGAAAGACTAGAAATAGCTCTGATTAAGCCAATTCCACCACCTGCAATAATACCTTCTTCGACTGCGGCACGAGTGGCATGCAATGCATCATCAACACGATCTTTCTTTTCTTTCATTTCTATTTCACTAGCAGCACCAACATATAAAACGGCAACTCCACCAGCTAATTTAGCTAATCTTTCTTGTAATTTTTCACGATCATAATCTGAAGTAGTGTTTTCTGCCTGTGCTTTTATTTGTCCTACACGGGCTTTTATTGCTTCTTTATTTCCAGCACCATTTACAAGAATTGTATTGTCTTTATCTATGGTTACGCGTTCTGCTGATCCAAGCATTTCAAGTGTCGCTGCTTCTAAAGTAATGCCTGTTTCTTCTGAAATAACACTTCCACCAGTTAATACAGCAACGTCTTCTAACATAGCTTTACGTCTGTCTCCAAAACCTGGAGCTTTTACAGTAGCAATTTTTAAAGCACCTCGTAATTTATTCATTACTAAAGTGGCTAAAGCTTCACCTTCTACATCTTCTGCAATAATTAATAAAGGTCTGCCACTTTGAGCTACTGGCTCAAGAATAGGTAATAAATCTTTTAAAGCACTTATCTTTTTGTCGTATAATAATATATGCGGGTTTTCTAAATCAACCAACATCTTTTCTGAATCAGTTACAAAATAAGATGATAAATAACCACGGTCAAATTGCATTCCTTCAACGATTTCTACATAGGTTTCTGTTCCTTTGGCTTCCTCGACAGTAATAACACCTTCTTTTCCTACTTTACCGAAAGCTTGGGCTATTAGTTCTCCAATACCCTCATCGTTATTTGCAGAAATTGAGGCTACTTGTTGTATCTCACCTGATTTATTTCCTACATTTTTTGATTGTTTGTGCAAATCGGCAACGATGGCTTTAACGGCTTTGTCAATTCCTCTTTTTAAATCCATTGGATTGGCACCTGCTGCAACATTTTTAAGACCTTCTTTAACGATGACTTGTGCTAAAACGGTGGCGGTTGTTGTTCCATCACCTGCTAAATCACTTGTTTTTGAAGCCACTTCTTTAAGCATTTGAGCACCCATATTTTCTAAGGGATCTTCTAACTCAATTTCTTTTGCAACAGTTACACCATCTTTGGTTACAACTGGGCTACCGAAAGACTTGTCAATTACTACGTTCCTTCCTTTAGGACCAAGAGTTACTTTTACTGCATTGGCTAAAGCATCTACACCCCTTTTCAAGCCGTCTCTTGCTTCAATATCAAATTTTATAAGTTTTGCCATTTTTATATGTTTTTATAAATTAAATAAATTACTCCAAGGTAAATTTATTGAAGTATCTTGTTGAAATCTTTTTTTCTTTTTACACAGAAAATTGGAAGCCATAATTAATAGGTAAGTTGAACCCTTTTGGCTATCGCCCTGCGATTATACAATTGCTAGAATATCGTTTTCACGCATGATTAGGTAGTCTGTGCCGTCAAAATTTAGTTCGGTGCCTGCATATTTAGCATAAAGAACTATATCACCTTTTTTAACAGTCATGGTGTAATCATTAGTTCCTTTTCCCACAGCGATAACGGTGCCTTTTTGAGGTTTTTCCTTGGCAGAATCAGGGATGATGATTCCAGATGCTGTTTTAGTTTCAGCAGCCATTGGTTCAATTAAAACTCGGTCTCCTAATGGTTTTATATTCATAATTAGATTTTTATTAGTTAAATATTTTTATTTACTTGATGGTATCTTTTTTCATTAATTATGCCAATCAAAAAAAAATGCCAACCTGTCATTGCAAGTTGGCATTTTTTATAAATTTTATTTGAAAACAACACTATTATTCAGGTTTTTCTGAATTTTCAGTTGGTGTTGTTGCAGCTGGAGGCGTTTCTGCTGGAACCTCTTCTATTAACTCACGGTTTTCTATTGTTTCTTGTAAACCAGATTTGCTACTTGCACGATCAGGTCTTAAAGTGAAATTTGTCAATAAGATAAGACCAATCATAATGGCAGCAAGTGTCCAAGTACTTTTATCTAAAAAAGTATTTGTGCTTTGTACTCCACCTGTAGAGCCACCGCCACCACCAAATGTAGATGACAATCCTCCTCCTTTAGGATTTTGAACCATGATTAAAAGTATCAGTAGAAAGGCTATTACGAGAATTAAGATAATGAGAAATGTATTCATTCTGTTGTATTTATAATTTTAAAAACTTATTCGTGCTTTAATTTTTTTAGCATTTTTATTTGGTCTGCAAAGAAACCACTTTTTTCTGGAAATTTCAAACTTAATACCTCATAAGCTTTAATTGCATTTTTATATTTTTTTTGATCGGTGTAAATTTGTGCTAAAGTCTCTGTCATTACCGTTTGTCCATCAAATGATTCTTCTTGATTTAAATCAATTTTTAGGCTTGTAGCAGCCGCTTTTATAGGTGTAATTTTTGGATTATTGTCTATAAAAGTGTCAATCAGGTCTTTGTTTTTTTCTTTTTGAGCTTCTTTTGTTGTTGATTCACTTCTATCAATAGGATTAAATGAACTAAGTTGCAACCATTCGTTAAATGAATGCGTATCTTCTTTTTCGAAACTGATAGGCTCTGACTCTTCTTGTTCTTCGGCTAATTCTATAGTCTCAGGAATAAGCTCTTGTGTAGTTTCTGTATTGTGATTTTCTTGTATGGGTTCAAATCTTAGCTCAAAACTACTAGCTATTTCAGCAGTTGTCTCTTCATTAGATTCGGAAATAGCATCAGAAATGGTCTCAATAGCTTCTTTTTGATCAATTTCAAAAATAAATCCAAAAGGATTTGTTGTTTTTTCAATCTTGTTATCAATTACTTCAGAGTGAAGTGTAATCAAATTAGCGTCAATATCATCTTCAATAGTTCTTTGATCGGATTCTGATTGGGTTTTGACAACTAGTTCATCATCATTATCATCTGTGGATAATTCAAAATTTAGTTGCTCTTTACCATCTTCATTTTCAATGTTTAAAATAGTACTATCAGATTTGCGTTTATATTGATCTAGTAAGCTTCTTATTTCATCTTTATCTAACTGACCGCTATAGCTTTCAATATATATTTCAATCTCTTCCTCGTTGATTTCAGGTTCTATTTTATTTTCTAAATCAAGTTCAAAAGTACTTTCAATTTCTTGAATTAAATCTGTGTCAGAAGTTTGTTCAATATTCTCCTCTATATTAATGGCATCTTCATCTTCGGTGTTTTTAAAAGAATCTACTTTATTATCTTCCTCTTCAATGAGAGAAATAGATTGATTCTCTGATGCGGTGGTAATATTTAATATGCTCAACTCTACATCAAGTTGTTTGTTATAGGTCTCCTCGGTATCAAGAATGTTTTTTGTTTCAATTGTTGGTGAAATTTCTTCTTGTAGGTTATCGATTGAAGTAGCGGAATTACCTTCTTCAATTAATTCTTTTTCGGAAGAAGGTTCTTCTTTGTTTAAATTATCAATAACTCTTTCGTCAATTAGTTCAATATCACTAATAATCTTAGATTTTTGTTTGTTTAATTTAGAATCAAAAAAATCATCAGAAGTTATATAATGAAAGAGAACACTACGATCAGAGGTGTGTGCAGCTACAACTCTCAGATATTCATTGTATTTATAACTGTTTTGATTTTTAAGACCTTTTAAATACAATACTTTAGCCGCTTGAAAATAGGGGAAGCTTTGTGTTATTTCTTCTAATTCAAAAATTTGTTCATTTTTTAGGTGAACAGGTTTACTTATTATTTCTATAAAATTTTTTGTATTCATACGTAAAGTAGAGAATAATCTACAAATCTAGTATTTTTCACCATTTAGCAACCGAAGCATTGAAAATATCTTGTGTTATTCGTTCAAATATTTCATTTAAAGCATCATCAAGTGTGCTTCCGATTAATTGCTCATTGGCTTTATAATCATAAAAATGTGAAAAAGATTGTTCAAAATTATCCTCTTCATTTAAGTTATTGTAAAATCGAACTTTTACTTTTATAGTCAATCGGTTTAATGCCGCAGTTTGCTGTGCAGTTGCTGCAGTTGGTCGGATGATATAGTCTGTTATTTCTCCTTCAAATTGTAATTGACCATCTGTTTTAACTAAGTTTAAACTAGATTGCTGTAAAAATAAATCTTGTAGTGCAATTGTAAACTTTTGACTTAAAGTAGGCTCTACTAAACTGGCGTTATTTGGAAAATAATCTACCTGAATGGTGTCTGCATCTATCTTGGCACCTGATAAGGAATAGATTCCACAACTGGTTAAACTTAGTAAACTTATAAAAAGGATGAGATATGTTTTGTTCATAAATTCTATTTTTTATTGGTGTTCATCTCGGCTTCGCTCTTCGAACTTTTGGCTTCGTTCTATAACCATTTTTAAAATGATTGTATTTACTGTATGCCTAGCGCGGAATCAAGAAGTGATGTTGTATTACAAATCATATTGTTTAATCTTTCGGTATAGTGTTCTTTCTGAAATTCCCAATTCTTTGGCAGCTAATTTTCGTTTACCTTGATTTTTTTCTAAAGATTTTTTAATCATTTTTATTTCCTGATCTTCAAGAGTTAGTTGTTCCTCAATGATTATTTCATCATAGGAACTTTCATCAATTTCTGCCTTTTTAGAAACTTCAATATAGTGATTTTCTTCTCTTTCTGTATTGTCAGAATAAATGTTTGGTAAAGTTTGTTTAGAAAAAGGTTCATCACTCAAAAGACTTCTAGTTAGATTTTTAACTTCATCTAATTCTTTTCGCATTTCTAAAATGACATTGTACATCATTTCGCGTTCTGCTTTGTAATCAAATTCTGAAGATTGACCACTGATTAAACTTGGTAGTTGACTATTGTAATGTGGTAAATACTCTTTTAAGGTAGTGGAATTAATAGTTCGTTCTGTTTCAATTACAGATAACTGCTCGGCTATATTTCGTAATTGACGGATATTCCCAGGGAAATTATATCTATTTAGTAATTGAACAGCATCTACTGTGAGACGTACTGTTGGCATATTATACTTTTGTGCAAAATCAGCTGCAAATTTTCTAAAAAGCAAATGTATGTCTTCTTTCCTTTCTCTAAGCGGTGGAATATTTATTTCAATAGTACTTAAACGGTAAAACAAATCTTCTCTAAATTTTCCACTTTTTATTGCCTTTTCCATGTTGAGATTTGTTGCGGCAACGACACGAATATCTGTTTTTTGAACCTTAGATGAACCAACTTTTAAAAACTCACCATTTTCTAGCACACGTAATAAACGTACTTGTGTGGTTAATGGTAATTCACCGACTTCATCAAGGAAAATTGTACCGCCATCTGCCACTTCAAAATATCCACTTCGATTAGCCGTAGCTCCTGTAAATGAGCCTTTTTCATGTCCAAACAGTTCACTATCAATTGTTCCTTCTGGTATTGCTCCACAATTGACCGCAATGTATTTTGCGTGTTTTCTGTGTGATAAAGAATGGATTATTTTAGGAATACTCTCTTTTCCCACACCGCTCTCGCCACTTACTAAAACAGAAATATCAGTAGGTGCTACTCGAACTGCTTTTTCAATAGAGCGATTAAGTACAGGGTCATTTCCTACAATACTAAATCTTTGTTTTATAGTTTGAACATTCATAAATGCTTTTTTCTTAAATCTTAAATCTTAACCCTTAATCCTTAACCCTTTTCCTTTTCACCAATTAAAGTTGCAGAAGTACATTCATTAATTTTAACGAGTACCAAATCACCAATTTTTTCATTTTCTGTTTTTGGAAAAACCACCATCGCATTTTGTGAGTTTCTACCTTTCCAATAATCCTCTGACTTTTTAGAGTTTCCTTCAATTAATACTTCAACTGTTTTGCCCAAAAATTGTTCCATTCTAAAAAGCCCATGTTTTTGTTGTAATTGTATGATTTCTGTCAGTCTTCTTTTTTTAGTTTCTTCAGGAATATCATCTTGCATGGTGTTATGTGCCGGTGTGCCAGGTCTATCAGAGTACGCAAACATAAATCCAAATCCGTACTTTACATATTCCATCAAACTGAGTGTTTCTTGGTGTTCTTCCTCAGTTTCTCCACAAAAACCTGCAATCATATCATGAGAAATTGAACATTCTGGAAGTATTTTTCTGATGTTATCGATGAGTTCAACATATTCTTCACGCGTATGTTTTCTATTCATTCTTTCTAATACAGCTGTGCTACCACTTTGTACTGGCAAATGAATATAATCACATATATTTTTGTGTTTTGCCATGGTGTGAATTACGTCTAACTTCATGTCTTGTGGGTTAGAAGTAGAAAAACGAATACGCATTTTTGGAAATTCCGTAGCACATAAATCCATTAACATTGCAAAATTGATTGCATTTTCTTGTGCCTCTTTAGTTGCCTTTTTTAAATCAATTTTAAGTCCGCCGCCATACCAAAGATAGCTATCTACATTTTGTCCAAGCAGTGTTATTTCTTTAAAATTTCGGTCTTGTAAATCTTTAATTTCTTTTAAAATACTCTTAGGGTCGCGACTACGTTCTCTACCACGTGTCTTAGGAACTACACAAAAAGTGCAAATATTATCACAACCTCTTGTTATGGAAACAAAAGCAGAAACTCCATTGCTGTTTAGTCTGACTGGAGCAATATCGGCATAGGTTTCTTCGGTTGATAGTAACACATTTACAGCTTCTCTTCCGTCTTCTATTTCTGTTATAAGATTGGGTAAATCTCGGTAGGCATCAGGCCCTACGACCATATCGACCATTTGTTCTTCTTCTAGAAATTTTTCCTTTAAGCGTTCTGCCATACAACCCAAAACTCCAATTTTCATCTTAGGATTTATTCTTTTTATTGCATTGTACTTTTCAAGTCTTTTACGAATAGTTTGTTCGGCTTTTTCACGAATAGAACAGGTATTTACCAAAACCAAATCAGCTTCTTCCATTTTAAAAGTGGTATTATAGCCTACATCCGAAAGAATGGAAGCAACAATTTCACTATCGTTTAAGTTCATCTGGCAGCCGTAGCTTTCAAGGTAAACTTTCTTAGAATTAGAAGTTTTATGATTGGTCAACAGAGCTTGACCCTGTTTTTTTTCTTCTATAGTATATTTGTTAGTCATGTAGTATTTTTAAAAAAGCAAAGATACAAGCATTTATGCTAAACTGACAAAATGACAGAGAAATATTTGTTAAAAAAGGGAGGACTTAATTAGCAAGCTTAGTTATGACATTGTTTTAAACTATAAATTAGTAGATTATTACTTTTCCTCGGGTAGTCATGTCATCTGAAGTTAAATGATACAGGTACACTCCTTTAATTAAATGAGAAATATTTACAACATCACTAATTTTAGTATTTAACACTTTTTTTCCAGTAACTGAATAAAGTTTAAGAATATAAGACGAATCACCATCTTTTATAACTAATTGTGAGGTGTTTTTTTGAAAGAAAACGGAAAAAGTATTATTGTTGTTCATGCTATCAATTCCCATTGAGTTCACACTTAGTAGCGTGTAATCTGGCAAATCTGTAGGTTGACTTGGACAATGACTGTTAAATAAGCCATTGTTACTAAATCCAATACCTTCTATTGCTGTAAAGCTATCCCAAACGTTATTATTTTCATCCAAAACATCAACAATAAAGTATTTTCTTGATGCATTATAAATAGTAATAGCTCCAATTTCAGTTATGATAGTTGATGTGTATCCTTCATTACATAGAACCCATCCATCTACTTGAAACGTACAGTCAAACACGTCGCCAACAGTTGCATTAAAATCAAAAAGAACAAGTTCAGTTTGGGTTTCTGTAAAATATTCATAAACTATTTTGTTGGTCGTGTCTTCTCTGAGATAATGTGTTATTTCTCCATCACCATTATTTTTTAAAACAAAGTATTCTTGCGAATTAATAACTATAGTGCCTTCAATATAATAACTGAAATAAATGATTTCAGTAGTGAAATTTGGAGGAACCATGTAAGTAGTTCGTTGCATTTCCCATGTTTTACCTTCAGCCAACATAGGCACATAATCTTGAGAAAAACTATAAAAACTGAAGAAAACAATAATAATGAGGAAACTCTTTTTCATAATAAACTATTTAAGTGTTTTAAAATCTGCAATTTACAATAAAATTTTGATATTTCAAAATTCTATCTACTTTTGTACGCGAAAAATGAAGTTGTTTGTTGACTTCATTTTTTAATTACTAAATAGCTAATAACAATCAATAACTAATACAAAACAGTCAACCGTCAAAGGTCAATTGATAACCGATAACTGTCAACCGACCAACCGACAATTGACAATCTAATAAAATATATATGTCAAAAAATCTTGTAATTGTTGAGTCACCTGCAAAAGCAAAAACTATTGAGAAATTCTTAGGAAAGGATTATGTTGTAGCCTCTAGTTTTGGTCATGTTGCCGATTTACCTTCTAAAGAATTAGGAGTAGATGTTGAAGGAGACTTTATGCCTAAATATGTTGTGTCAGATGACAAGAAAGATGTTATAAGAAAACTAAAAAAATTAGCAAGCAAAGTAGAGACCGTATGGCTAGCAAGTGATGAGGATCGTGAGGGAGAAGCTATCGCTTGGCACCTCTACACACAATTAAAACTAACAGAAGATAATACCAAACGTATTGTTTTTCATGAGATTACAAAAAATGCAATCTTAAAAGCAGTTAAAAATCCAAGAAGTATCAATTACAATTTAGTCAATGCCCAACAAGCAAGACGTGTATTAGATAGGTTGGTTGGTTACGAATTATCACCAGTACTTTGGAAAAAAATTAAAACTGGGCTTTCTGCAGGAAGAGTACAATCTGTTGCAGTAAGGTTAATTGTAGAAAAAGAAAGAGATATTGAGGATTTCAAATCTAAAGCAACTTACAAAGTAGCAGCAGAATTTATCAACGAAAATGGAACTAAATTTAGCACCAAACTAACAAAAAGTTTTGCAACACGTAAGGAAGCAGAAAGCTTTTTACAATCTTGTATAGGAGCTGATTTTAAAGTGTCTGATTTAAAAGTAAAACCAGCCACAAAATATCCTGCTCCACCATTTACAACTTCAACTTTACAACAAGAAGCATCACGTAAAATGTATTTCCCAGTTGCCAAAACAATGCAAACGGCACAACGATTATACGAAGCAGGTTTGATAACCTATATGAGAACTGATAGTGTAAACTTGTCAAATGATGCAAAGAAAGCAGCACAAGAGATAATTATAAGTTTATATGGAGATTCGTATAGCAAACCAAGAAATTTTAAAACAAAATCTAAAGGAGCACAAGAGGCTCACGAAGCTATACGACCTACCAATATGAGTAATAGCAGTATTACTATAAATAGTGATCAAGATAGATTGTATAGTTTAATTTGGAAACGTACCATTGCTTCACAAATGAGTGATGCACAATTAGAAAGAACCAATGTAAAAATCATCAATAATAAGAATAAAGAGACCTTTACAGCGAATGGTGAAATGATAAAATTTGATGGTTTTTTAAAAGTATATTTAGAAGGAAAGGACAATAATGAAGAGGAACAAGCAGGAATGCTTCCAAGATTAACTGTTGGAGAAAATCTAGTACCTTCCATTATTAAAGCAACAGAACGTTATTCTAAAGCCCCATATAGATATTCAGAAGCTGCATTGGTGAAAAAATTAGAGGAATTAGGTATTGGAAGACCTTCTACTTACGCACCGACTATTTCTACAATTCAAAGAAGAAATTATGTAGAGAAACCTGTTTTGGAAGGTGTGAAAAGAGAATATGCTCAAATTTCATTAATGGATGATGTTATTTCTGAAAAACAACTTTCAGAAAATGTTGGTGCTGATAAAGGAAAGTTAATTCCTACAGATATTGGTAGAGTTGTCAATGATTTCTTAGTTCAAAATTTTGAAAGAGTCATGGATTATGGGTTTACTGCAAAGGCAGAATCAGAATTTGATGATATCGCTGAAGGAAAAGGAGATTGGATAGAGACAATTAAAGACTTTTACAAAGGTTTTCACAGTACAGTTGAAGATGTCACTAAAAATGCAGAACGTGCAAAAGGAGAACGCCTATTAGGTGTTGATCCTGATTCTGGTAAGAATGTCTATTCACGTATTGGTAGATTCGGGCCAATGGTGCAAATGGGTGAAGCTACAGATGAAGAAAAACCAAAGTTTTCTAGTTTAAAGCCAACTCAGAATATACGTACTATCTCTCTGGAAGAAGCATTAGATTTATTTCAACTACCAAAAGTATTAGGAATTTATGAAGATAAAGAAGTCATCGTTTCTAATGGTCGTTTTGGTCCGTATGTAAAACTAGATAAAATGTTTGTTTCTTTGCCTAAAGGAAGTGATCCCACAAAAACAACAATTGAAGAAGCTATTGAGCTAATTAAAGCAAAACAAAAAGCAGATGCACCCATTGCTGAATATGAAAATATGCCAGTACAAAAAGGAGTAGGTCGTTTTGGTCCTTTCCTAAAATGGAATAGTATGTTTATTAATGTCAGCAAAAAATACGATTTTGATAATTTAACTTTTGATATGATTACAGAGATTATCGAAATTAAAAAACAAAAAGAAATTGATAAAATAATCCATAATTGGGAAGAAGAAGGCATTAGATTGGAGAAAGCAAGATGGGGACGTTTTAATATTATCAAAGGAAAAATTAAAATTGAGTTGCCTAAAACAACCAATACTGACAAGCTCACATTAGAGAAGGTAAAAGAGATTATTGATAAAAACACCAAGAAAAAAAAACCAGCGACAAGAAAAACAACTAAAAAGAAATAAGATTTTTTATTCTTTATTTTGTTTTTTTGTTTATTTTTGTTTCATAAATATATTGGACTAGACAATTATTTACCCTTAATAAGTATATCTTTCCCAAAATATGAATAACATATTTGATTTTATTCAACCCATAAAAGAGTCGTTTGTCGATTTTATTGGAAAACTTCCAAATTCTAGTTTGGGAAAAAATCTTATTGTTAATTATTCAAATAATTCTTTTGAACTTATTCCTAACTCAGTAGTTCTTATCGGCGTTTCTGAAGAAAGAACGGCAGTTAATAATGTAGGTTGTGGTAAAGATATTGAAGCGATACGAAAAGCCTTTTATCAATTATATCTTGGAAACTGGAAAACTAGTATTTACGATTTAGGCAATATTAATATTGGAGCATCATTTAAAGATACAGAAGCCGCACTCAAAGAAGTTGTTACTTATTTGTTGCAACAAAAGGTGTTACCGATAGTTATAGGCGGAAGTCAAGCATTGACCTATGCAAGTTACAGAGCATTTGATTCTTTAGAACAAAAAGTAAATTTAACAATAGTAGATGCCAAATTTGATTTAGGATCTACAGAGAGTTCTATTGATTCACAATCATACCTCACTAAGATAATAATGGATAAACCTACAAATTTGTTTAATTTCACAAATATAGGGTATCAAACATTTCTAAATTCGCAAGAAGAGATAGGGTTATTAAAGACATTGTTGTTTGATGCTTATAGATTGGGCGATGTAAAAAATAATCTTGAGCTAGTAGAGCCAACTTTAAGAGATTCTGATATGCTTAGTATAGATATAGGTGCTATTAGAAAAATTGATGCACCAGCAAATAACAATAATCAAATTAGTGGGTTTAGTGCAGATGAGATATGTAAAATAACAAGATATGCTGGTCTTAGCGATAAATTAAAAGTTTTAGGAATCTTTGAGTATAATTCAAATAAAGATAACCAAAGTATAACCGCAGAGCTTATTGCACAGATGATATGGTATTTTGTCGAAGGTGTAAACTTAAGATCGTATGAGTTTCCTACCTATAGCTTAGAAGATTTTAAAAAATATATGGTCATGATTGATGATGACACATATCAATTTTACAAAAGTGACATTAGTGGAAGATGGTGGATGGAAATTAATGTAAAAGATAATAATAAAACAAAAAGACAAACGTTAATACCGTGTACCTACAATGACTATTTGACTGCAAATAGGCAAGAAGTACCCGAAAGATGGCTTGTAAACAGAAGAAAATTAGATTAAAATTAAACATAGTAATATGTGTAACCCTCATATTTTGATATATCATAAAATTAAATTAGGTTTGCACGCTTCGATAAAACTATTATAATTATGAGAAAAACAGCAATTTTAATTTTGCTAATTTCAATGACCTACAGCTGTAGTACTTCTAACGATAAAGGAGAACTAGTAGGAGTTAGAACAGGTAGCCAATGGTATCCTGAAACACCTTACGGTATGGTATTGATTCCAGGAGGAACATTTACCATGGGTAAACAAGATGAAGATGACATAGGTGCATTAAACACACCAGCCCGAACAGCTACTGTTCGTCCTTTTTATATGGATGAAACTGAAATTACAAATAGTGAATATAAAGAATTTGTTTTTTGGGTACGTGACTCAATTGTACGTACTAAATTAGCAATTCTTGCTGATGAAGTTTCTTATGGTGCAGAACCAGGTGAAGGCGTGTTACCAGAATATAGATTTAAAGACACACTTAGCGACGGAGGTGTTTACGTACGTTATATGATGGAGAACTATGGTAGTTTAGGAGATATTAATTCACCAACTATGGGTAGATCATTAAATTGGGAAGAGGATCTTATTTGGGCTACTGGAGATTTTCCAAGTATGGAGTATGCTGAAGTTATGGATACCATGTTTTTAAATCTTGATGAAAGTTTTGATGGAAGAAGAATGTTAAATGTAACCAAACTAAAATACAAATTTTCTTGGTTAGATCAAGAAGCAGCCGCAAGAAAAGGAACGACAAGAAAACAACAAATAATACATGAAGTAGTACCCGTATATCCTGATACTACTGTTTGGGTAAAAGATTTTGCGTATTCTTACAATGACCCTATGCACCAAGATTATTTTTGGCATCAAGCCTATGCAGACTATCCAGTTGTTGGAGTTACTTGGGATCAAGCAAGAGCTTTCACTAGTTGGAGAACTAAAAAGAAAAATGATTACCTACGCTCTCGTAGAAAATCAAGTCGTGTACCTCATTTTAGATTGCCATCAGAAGCCGAGTGGGAATATGCAGCTCGTGGAGGTCTAGAATATGGAAAATACCCATGGGGAACACCCTACACAACAAATGATAGAGGTTGTTTCTTAGCAAACTTTAAACCAGCTCGTGGAGATTATGCAGTCGATGGTGCTTTATATACTATGGAAGCCGAATCATACGATGCTAACGGGTTTGGGCTATATAACATGGCAGGAAACGTCTCTGAATGGACTCAAACCGCCTATAATGAAGCTTCTTATTATTTAGGTTCTACAATGAATCCAAACGTAGAAGATAGAAGAAACCATCGTAAAGTAATACGAGGTGGTTCTTGGAAAGATATGGCTTATTTCTTAGAAGTAAGTTCAAGAGATTATGAATATGCAGATACAGCACGTAGCTATATCGGATTTAGAACCGTTCAAGATTATCTTGGCACAAGCCTATCAGGAAAATAATAATTAAATAAAGAATAACCAATTAATAAAACCTTTTTAATAAACCAAAATAAATATTATGGCACAGTCTAAAGCGAGTAAGAGATTTTTTCACATGGCCTACAGTATCGGGGCATCAATTGTAATTATAGGAGCATTATTCAAAATTTTGCACATGAGTATAGGACCCTTAACAGGAGGAATCTTGTTGATGATTGGTTTAGGAACTGAAGCATTAATTTTCTTCCTTTCTGCTTTTGAGCATATTGATGAAGATTTAGATTGGTCAAAAGTATATCCTGAATTAGCTGGTGGAAAAAGAGAAGAAAAAAGAAAAGATGCACTTGTGGCTTCTGAAGCACAAGGTATGTTGTCTCAAAAATTAGATCAAATGCTAAAAGACGCCAAATTAGACGCAGGTCTTATGGCAAGTTTAGGTGAAAGTATCCAAAATTTTAAAGGAGCAGCTGAGCAAATTCAACCTGCTGTTGACTCTATTTCAGCAACTAACAAATATAGTGAGCAACTATCTATGGCAGCAGCACAAATGGAATCATTAAATAGCCTTTACAAAGTACAGTTAGATAGCACAAGTAGACAAGCTCAAGTCAATGAAGAAATGGCAAACAACGCTACTCTTCTTAAAGAACAAATGGAATCTATGGCATCAAACCTACAAAGTTTAAATGGAGTTTATGGTGGTATGTTAAGTGCGATGAACAAAAGCTAATTTCCAATAACCAATTAAATAACCTTATAAAGTAAATAATATGGCAGGAGGAAAATTATCAGCAAGGCAAAAGATGACTAACTTAATGTATCTT
>DQTL01000240.1 GCA_015662775.1 Lutibacter sp. | reverse complement strand
TTAATTATCAGTTTATCAACACTTGTAAATGCCCAAGAGTGGTCACAAATTGGTAATGACCTAAACGGAGAAGCTAGTCTAGACTATTTTGGATACAAAACAAGTTTAAGTTCAGATGGTTACATACTTGCAGTAGGTGGTTATCAAAATGATGGAAGTGGTACAGATGCAGGACACGTAAGAGTTTTTCAAAATAATACAGGTACTTGGACACAAATTGGTAATGATATTGACGGAGAGACAGCACAAGATCATTCAAGCAGAGCCTTAAGTTTAAGTGCAGACGGCAATATTGTAGCTATAGGAGCCATGTATAATAATGGCAATGGTACAAATTCTGGTCATGTAAGAATATTTGAAAATATGGCTGGAGTTTGGACACAAATTGGTGACGATATTGATGGCGAAAATGCAAATGATTTTTCTGGTTACTCTGTCTCTTTAAGTGGTGATGGAACAATTGTAGCTATTGGCTCTGTTGGTAGTAGTGCAAATGGTGCTAATTCAGGACAAGTGCGAATATTTAAAAACTTAGCTGGTAATTGGACACAAGTTGGTACTAATATAAATGGTGAAGCAGCTGGTGATCATTCAGGTTACTCCGTAAGTATAAGTGCTGATGGCACTATAGTAGCAATTGGAGCTTATAAAAATGCTGGAAATGGCATAAAATCTGGACATGTAAGGGTTTATCAAAACAATGCAGGAACTTGGACTCAAATTGGTGATGATATTGACGGTGAAGCAGCTAACGATTACTCAGGTGTAGCAGTTAGTTTGAGTGCTGATGGTTCGATAGTGGCAATTGGGGCATATGGTAATGATGGAAGCTTTACCGAAGCAGGTCATGTAAGAGTTTATCAAAATGATACAGGAACTTGGACACAAATTGGTGATGATATTGATGGAGAAGCGACAAATGATCTTTCAGGTACTGCTGTAAGTTTAAACTCTGAAGGGAATATACTTGCTATAGGAGCTAGAGCAAATGGAGGAAATGGGGCTAACTCAGGTCATGTAAGAATTTATCAAAATAATGCTGGTATTTGGTCTCAAAAAGGCGAAGATATTGATGGAGAAGCAACAGATGATCTTTCAGGTAGTGGGCTTAGTTTAAGTTCAAACGGACTTATTGTAGCTATTGGCGCACCCGGAAATGATGCAAATGGTACTGCATCTGGGCATGTTAGAGTTTTTGGACATGAAAGTCTTGGTATTGATACTATTTTAAATCCTGTTTTTTCAATTTACCCAAACCCATCTAACTCAATTATTACCATAGAAGATGCTGTAGGATTTAGTATTACAATTTCTGATAGTACAGGTAGAATTATTAAAAAAATTGAAAATAAAGAAAATAAATTAACATTCGATATTTCTAATCAAACAACAGGTATCTATTATCTTTCTTTTAAGAAAAACGAACTTGTAATACATCAAAAAGTAATTAAAAACTAGTTACTTAATTAGAAAAAACCTATAAAAAAAAAACCGTGACTGAGATTTGTAATGGCAAACCTCAGTCACGGTTTTTTTAATCTATATATTTACTTAGAAACCTTAAAAGCTCCCATTTTAGGATAATAAGCTGTATCACCTAATTCTTCTTCAATACGTAATAATTGATTGTATTTTGCCATACGATCACTACGTGAAGCCGAACCTGTTTTTATTTGTCCTGTATTTAAAGCTACTGCTAAATCAGCAATAGTATTGTCTTCTGTTTCACCAGATCTATGAGACATCACACATGTATGACCTGCATTATGTGCCATATTAACTGCTGCAATCGTTTCTGTTAAAGTACCTATTTGGTTTACTTTAATTAATATTGAATTAGAGGCTTTCATTTCAATACCTTTTGCCAAACGCTCTACATTAGTCACATATAAATCGTCACCTACTATTTGCACCTTATCTCCTACTTCTTTTTGTAATGCTTGCCAACCTGACCAGTCATTTTCATCCATTCCATCTTCTATGGAAATAATTGGGTATTTTCTAGATAAATCCGCTAAGTATGCAGCTTGTTCTTCTGAATTTCTTACTGCACCTTTATCACCTTCAAATTTGGTGTAATCGTATTTTCCATCTGAATAAAATTCTGAAGCAGCTACATCAAGTGCTAATAAAACTTCTTCACCAGATTTGTAACCTGCATTTTCAATAGCTTTAATTATAGTTTCTAAAGCATCTTCAGTTCCACCTAAAGTGGGTGCAAATCCGCCTTCATCGCCAACTGCAGTACTGAGTCCTCTTTCTTTTAGAATCTTCTTTAGATTATGAAATATTTCACTTCCCATTTTTAAAGCCGTTGAAAAACAACAAGCTCCAACGGGCATAATCATAAATTCTTGAAAAGCGATAGGTGCATCAGAATGTGAACCACCGTTGATAATATTCATCATCGGAACAGGTAATGTATTTGCACTAACTCCTCCTATATATCTATAAAGTGGTTGTCCTAATTCTTCTGCGGCTGCTTTTGCAACGGCTAAAGAAACCCCTAAAATAGCATTGGCTCCTAATTTTGCTTTATTAGATGTTCCGTCTAAAGCAATCATAGCTTGATCAATAGCTACTTGTTCGAAAACAGGAAAACCTACCAATTCTTCTGCTATAATTTCATTAACATTGGCAACTGCTTTTAAAACTCCTTTTCCCATATAGTCTTTTCCACCATCTCTAAGTTCAACTGCTTCGTGTTCGCCTGTAGAAGCTCCAGATGGAACAGCAGCTCTCCCTAAAATGCCATTTTCAGTGATTACATCTACTTCAATAGTTGGGTTTCCTCTTGAATCAAATATTTGTCTTGCGTGTATGCTTAAAATTATACTCATTATTTTACAGATTTATTAATTATTTATGATAAATTACTCTACATTAGTAATTTATATGATTATATGTATCTTTTGTTACAGTCAAATATTAACAATTTTGTATTATTGCCTTGATTTTACTTAACTTAAGTACAAAAGTAGGATTTTATCTACACAATTATTAACTAAATTTACATTATTATGGCAAAAGTATTAGTGCTGGGAGCAGGAATCTCAGGACACACTGCTGTTACTTACCTCAACAAGTATTTAGGTAAGAAACATGAAGTAGTTATGGTTTCTCCAAATAGCAATTTCCAATGGGTTCCTTCCAATATTTGGGTAGGAGTTGGTTTGATGAAACCCGATCAAGTAAAATTTAAACTAGCCCCAGTTTATAAAAAACTAGGAATTGTATACAAACAAGCATTAGGTGTTTCCATTCACCCAGAAGGCGATGCAGAGATTGACAGCGGTTACGTTTCCATAAAATATGTTTCTGAAGAAAAAGAAGGAGAAGAAGAAAAAGTAACTTATGATTATTTAGTGAATGCTACGGGTCCTAAGTTAAATTTTGCAGCTACAGAAGGTCTTCGAGAACACTCTAACTCTGTTTGCACGTATGACCATGCCGAGCATGCTTGGGGCAACCTACAAGAAGCTTACAAGAAAATGGAAAATGGTGAAAAGCAAACTTTTTTAATTGGAACAGGTCACGGTTTAGCCACTTGTCAAGGAGCAGCATTTGAATATGTTTTAAATATTGCTTTTGAAGTACACAAACGTAAACTTTCGCATTTAGCTGATATTTGGTGGATTTCGAATGAATATGAGCTTGGTGATTTTGGAATGGGCGGTGCTTATGTTAAAAGAAATGGATACGTAACACCTACCAAAATATTTACGGAATCTATTTTAAAAGAATATGGTATTCGCTGGATTAAAAGAGCTGCTGTTCAAAAATTAGAAGCAGGGAAAGTTCATTATGAAAACCTAAGAGGAGAATATCACACCAAAGATTTTGATTTTTCCATGTTAATTCCTGGTTTTGCAGGAGCAGGTTTAAAAGCATTTGGCAAAGATGGTAGTGATATTTCTGATAAAGTATTTGCAGCCAATACCATGATGAAAGTTGATGCAGACTACACACCAAAACCTTATGAGGAATGGAGTGCCGCTGATTGGCCAAAGGTTTATCAAAGTCAGGCTTATGACAACATGTATGCTTCTGGTATTGCTTTTGCACCACCACATACCATGTCAAAACCTATGAAAAGTCCGAATGGAACACCCATATTCCCTACTCCTCCTAGAACGGGAATGCCTTCTGGTGTAATTGGGAAAGTTGTAGCACAAAACATTGCACATCAAATTAAAACGGGCAAAAAAGATCATCCGCATGAAGCATCAATGGCTACTATGGGTGCTGCTTGTATTGTATCTGCAGGATATGGTATTTTTAAAGGAAAAGCAGCCGTTATGACGGTAAGACCTATTGTTCAAGATTGGGAAAAATATCCTAAATGGGGTCGTAATATTTCAGATACCGTTGGTGTTGTGGGTACAGCCGGACATTGGATGAAAATTTTTATGCATTATATGTTTTTATATAAAGCGAAGGCGAAACCTTTATGGTGGCTTATCCCTGAATAATTTTTGTAACAAGAAGCCAATTTTTTCGTTTTCTTGTTTTGAAATCCAGTCATTTACTATTGTAAACTCCTGTATTTAAAAAACTACGAAATCCTTAACTTTGACTTCTTCACAAAAATGAATTAACTATTCAATAATTAAAGTTTAATTTGAGAACCCTTATTAGGCTTTAAACTTTTAACATAAAACTTTAAACTCATAAAAAATGTCAACAGATACAAGAGGAAAAACTAAAAGTAAAGCTTTAACAAAGCCCTATAGCAATATGTCTTTTGGAACAGAACCAGGAGCCTTAGTAAAATTCACCAGAAAATGTTTAATTTTACAAATTTATCAATTCTTTAGGTTGAATATTAAAGTAATGCGTATTGTTCTTAAAGGACATTCGTAAACTAAAGCTCCAAAACCTTTTAAAACACAAATTCCAAATAGGATAATCACTTATGATTAAAACCTATTTGGAATTTGTGTTTTTTTCTTTGTTATTTAAAAATTAGGGGACACAAGTACAAAACCTGTGGAATTAAAAAAAAATCTTACTAAATTCATAAACTTTTAAGAGAATTGAGCATAGCTACCCCGTATTGGTGAGAATTTTGTTTCAACGTTAAGATAAATCCTCGTTTTAAATGGGATTTATCGTATGTTAAGCAAAGGTCGGTGAAAAAAATGACAAAGTCAAGTTTAGAAAACAAATAGTATACTTTTTTAAAATCCCACAACTTTTGAGACTGTTCCTAAATTAGCCACATCCACCGCTCACTTCTTTTTTCTTTCTTTTGATAATAGGTTTGGTTACTTTTTTTGTTTTGCTTGAATTACCAGTTGTAACTACTGCTTTGTTATCCGTTCTTTTTTCGCCATATATTACTGGAAAATCGCTACTTAAATCACTTATCTTTTTTTCAAACACGTTAAACGAAAAAGAGTTTTCACCAAACATTAAGTTTTGTGCTTCGTAACCCAACATGTTTAAATAAGCTGTTGCTTGAGCACCTGTAGTACCACTTTTACAATAAATGACAATTGGTTTATCTGTTGGTAAATTTGTGAGTTTTTGATCAAAGCTTAAATCTTTTCTTGATTTATATAAATGTGCTCCTTTTATATGACCTGCATCAAATTTCTTTTGATTCATGTAATATATAGTATAATACTTATCAGGATTGTTTTTGAGTGTTGGAAAATAGGTATCTGCTTTGATTAAATATTTACTAATAGGTCTATTTAACAACGCTCTTGCACGCCCTAGAACATGTGGCATCGTCGCACCTTGTTTTAGTTTTGGCAAATTCCCTACTATAGGTTTTACTTCTTTTACACCATGAGCATCATTCTTTTTTTCATTCTTTTTAGCTGATGATTTTACAATCATATTTCGGTAGTTTAATCCAAAATTCTTTTTTAGAACCCCAGAAAAATCAGTATTCCAAGCTGCCATACCATGTAAAAGTGCATACACATTACTAATACCAGCATAACGTAAAACGCCTGTTACATAAGAAGCTAGTTGACCTGAATAACCAATAATAATTACTTTTTCATAAGCAGATGCATAGTGCTTTTCTGTTAAAAAATCAATTAATTGTTCTTTTGGCACATTGTAAGCACCATTTATATGACCAGATTCATAAGTGTATTCGTCTCTAATATCAACCAATAACCAGTTATTTGTATTCGCATTTAATTGAGGTGCTTTTACATAAGCAGGAAATGTCTTAGTATTAATTAAATTTCCATGATTAGCATATAATTCGGCTAATGTTTCACCTTGTCTATTTTTAATGATGCTATCTACATCAACAATTTTACCGACTGGTTGTTTTCTAAAATTAGTATTACTACATGAAAATAATACACTTATTAGTAGTAATACAACAATACTATTTCTAATACTTTTCATTTGTTAACTTTTACCGCAAAAACGCCAAGACGCTAAGCTGTTACTATTTTAATATTAATTTATCTTCTTCTCTCTTCAGTTTCAATTTTAAATCTTAAATTTTAAATCAAAGGTACTATCCACAACCACCACTTACCTCTTTTTTCTTTCTTTTGATGATTGGCTTGGTATTTACTGCTTTCTTTTTAACTTCTGTAGATACACTTGCACCTGATTTTGCTTTTATCTCATCAATCACTTTTTGGTAATCAACTAATGGAATTTCATCATCATATAAACTTGAATTAAGTCCAAATCCATTAGTAATATTTTCAACAATATAATCATAACCACCGCCTGCAGTATAGAAACTTCCTTTGTTAAAATGACTGGCTAATAAACCCATCATTTTAGGAGAAGAGGCATCTTCACCATAAATAACTAACATATCACCTTGATTAATAGCCTTAAAGCGTTCTTTATCAAAGAAATTACTAATAGGGATATTAATCGCATTTGGCAAATGCCCAATTGAAAATTTATGAGGTGTTCTGATATCAATAAACTGAATACCTGACAAGTCTTTGGTATATAACAAATCTGCTAATTGTTGTTTTGTTAGCACATTGGCAACACAATTCTGATTGGTTTCATCTGCATTTATTCCTTCATTAAAAGAACAAGAAGCAAAAATGAATGCTATGACTACTACTAAGATTATTTTTTTCATTTTTTGTTTTTAATTTCTCGTGAAAGCGAGAATCTTATCATATTTTTGTTTTAACTTGAAAAGTTTCCTACTTGTACAGGAAAAACTTTTTATTCAAAACATTTGCTATCCACAACCACCACTAACCTCTTTTTTCTTACGTTTGATTATTGGTTTAGTTGTTTTTTTGCTCTTTTTTGCTTTTGATGGTGTTCCTAGCACTTGAGCACCTGTAAAATAAATTGAGGCTCCTTTTCTAAATAAATATTGGTCGTATTGTTTAGATGTTATTTCAATATCACTTGGCTTTTGAGGGTTCAAAATAGTTTTATACCATTCATTTAAACCACCTTTTAAAACTCTATTTCCTTGATAATCATAACTTCTTAATCTAAGCCATGTTTGATCTGCTAAAGTGCTTCCATTTGAAAAGAGTACCGTTGTATAAATATCTTGATTGAAATAATCGGCATTTCCTTCGTCCATTACTTTGTCAAAAGGAATGTTAATAGCGCCGTCAATTGTATATTTAGCATATTCGTCTTCGGCACGAACATCTATTATTAAAAAACTAGGATCGTTTTCCATAATTGCTTGTGCAATTTCATCTGTTGAGATATAACGTCCTTCTTTGTTAATTTCATTGACCAATTCTGTTTCGTCAATTACACGAATAAAAGGTTCTGTATTGGGTAGAAAAATAGCAATAAATCCACCGAGTAATAAGGTTGCGAATATTATTAATTCTATACGTTTCATGTGTCTAATTTTTAATTTTTTTAGGTGACACATGTTGTTCGCCATTAGTCATTTCCTTAGGTGTTAAAATTTGTCGTGCTCGTTTCATGTGTTTATAATTTATTGTTTTTTAAAGTCCTAAATCGTCAATATCTTCTTGAGTTAATTTATCTTTCCATTTGTCTTGCCATTTTTGGAAACCAATAAAGGTAAGGATAGCAATTACTACAAAAATGAAGATGAAAATCCCTTCGTTTATACCTAACCATTCTGTTATATTTACTTTTCCCATATTCCCTGAGCTTCTTAATCCTGCCCATAACTTAAATGAGAAAATAAAACCAAAAATACCAATCATTACACCTCCGATAAACACCATAGCATCAATCTTTCCTGTAACGGCAGCAGATAAGCTTGTACCAGGGCAAAAACCTCCTACAACAAATCCTAGACCCATAATAGCTGCTCCAACTAATGTAGGAATCCAATAGGTTTTAGGGAAAAATGTAGCTGTAATATCTATCATTCCTAAATAATGAAGGAAAAACATACCTAACAATGCTGTTATCGATGCAGAGAAAAATACTTTTATAACAGTTGCATCATATCCATAAAAGATACCTGCTAATTTTCGTGTGTTCGTAAATCCTGATGCTTCTAGTAAAAATCCAAAAGCGATACCTATTAAAAATCCTATTAATAAGTTGTACTCGCTCGATAATAATTCTTGTGGAAATAGTGGTCCCATAATTATTTTATTTTTTTAATCCAAATTCCTTTAAAAATGTAGGCAAATATAAAACCAAAGCCAAATATTCCTACTAACCCAATATAACCTGATAGTGAATTAACCGCTATCCCTGACATAACCAATCCTGAAGTACATCCTCTACCTAATGAAGCACCTACTCCCCAGATTAACCCACCAATTAAGGCATAAATCAATCTCTTTTTATTGGTGATATGTGGTGCTTTACCAATTGTGAATTTTAATCTTCCAAAAATAGCAGCTGATAAAATGGCTCCAAAGATGACACCTAATAATTCATAGACTAACCAAGTATGTGTTGGACTTTTTCCATCTCCTACATGTGGTGAAACAAATGCATTATTCTCAGCATAATTTGGGGCTACCGTATCAATAGCACCTATAGCCATATCTCTAAAACCACCACTTGAGCCTAATCCTTCACCAGAAAAATAGTAAGCAACAACGATTAATAAACCTATAAATACGCCTCCTAAGTAAGGATTTATATAAAAATTTCTATTCGTATTTTTCATTTTTTATACTTTTTATAAATTAAATAGGAAATTCTGAAATTTGTCCTGCATTCACCATGATTATTCTAAATAACAGTCCTCCTAATAAAACGAGTAAAGCAGGTAATGCAGGATGTACTTTAAAACCTTTTAACTCTAGTGCTTCCAAAATAAACGGAAGAACCAAACCAAATCCTACAAATACTACCCAAAATATAACTGTATATTCACCTCCTAAAAATAAATGAGCTGCTTGTCTGTAAGCTTCTGTTCCTGCTTGCATACCCATAATCATATGAATGATAAAGAACAATTCTACAGCAATTAATGCAATATCTATTTTTGACATCAAAGCACGTTCTTTGTGGTTATTACTAAGCCACATTACAAAAGCAGAACCTGTAGAAATCCCCGAAACTAAGAATAAAGGTCCTAGAATTGAATTATTCCAAAGTGGATGTGCGTTAAATGCTGATAATAAGATACCTGTATAAATACCAAGTATTATTGACGAGAACAACATTAAATAAGCTGCCACTTTTCTATACTTTCTAAATGTTAATATGATAAATCTTGGAAGAAGCCATTTATGCTCTACATTTCTGATAAATTTAGTGATACCATCTAATCTTTTCCATCCTCTTTCGTGCAGATAAGCTTCAATATCATCAATATAACTCAAAGGCCATAGTAATGAGAATATACTCACGACAATCAGTGTCCAAGCTCCCCATGACATGGGTGATTCTATTCTAAAAGTTGTAAATAATTGCCATGAATATAGCACATGGTGTAAATCATATAATAATAAAACTAAACCTACCATTACTAAACCAAAAGTAAATATGGGTGCAATTTTAACGGTAAAAGGCATATCATCTTCTTTCCCATTTAAGTAATAAATAGTTGCAAAAAGTAATATCCCTGCAGCTAAACCACCTAAAAACAAATAAGCTGATATTGGGAATCCCCAAACATGTACGTGTGGATATAAACCGTATATTTCACGTGATGTACTTAAAATATATTCTTCCATAATAAATTGTTTCTATCTTTATTTTAAATAAAATATTTGCGGTGCAGTACCTGCTTCTGGTAAAATGGTAAAGTTTTCTCTTGCTGCGATTAATTTAGAAATAGCACTTTCTGGATCATCTAAATCACCAAAATGCATACAATCTGTTGGGCAAACACTAACACATGCAGGGTTTAAACCTTCAGTAACTCTGTGTTCACAGAATGTACATTTATCTACATAACCATCTGGATGAAAGTATCTTGCATCATAAGGGCAAGCCTCAATACAAGCTCCACAACCAATACATTCGTCATGAGTAACTCTTACAATTCCTCCATCTGACACAAAACTTGCTCCTGTTGGGCAGGTTCTTACACAAGGAGTGTCTATACAATGATTACATCTTTGTGATTCAAAATGTAAATCAAGATTTGGATATTTTCCTGTTACCTTTTCCATTATCCAATCTCTTGAGTAACCTATAGGTACATTATTTTCTGTCTGACATGCTACTACACAATCAGCACAGCCAACACATTTGTTGACTTCTATTGCCATTCCGTATCTCATGATATTACTTCTTTTTTAGTTGGTTTTTCTGTTAAAATGGCTACAAAATTATTTCTAAGTCCTGTACCACCTGTTTCTGGATCAATTGATACATTTGTAATCATTTCTGCATCACTTATACCTCTTCCGTAAGTTCTACTCATTTCAAACAATTCTCCATCGGCAGTTACTATACGTCCTTTGTTTCCAAATCCGTGTGGTAAGAAAACAGAATCATGTCTTATTCTTTCTGTAATTCTTACTTTTATAGAGAAAGAGCTCACTTTCCCTTTTGGATTTTTCAACCAAACTTCTTGATCATTTTCTAATCCATAAATACGTGCGTTTTTAGGATTAACCCATAGCTTAGGTTCTGATTTTAAATCATTTAAATTCGGGTTGTTTAATGTTCTACCAAAAGTGTGCATTGGCAAACGACCATATATTAATCGTAAATAACCTGCAGGCACTTCTCCATGTGATTTATATACAGGAAGTGGATCATAGCCCCATTCTTGGAAATCAGTTGAAACTAATTCTATCTTACCTGTATTGGTATTAAAGTAATGTGAACCATCTTCATTGATGTACATGGGTTTCGTTCTTGGGAAATGCTTTACTCCTACTTCCTTCATTTCTTCCATAGAACTACCTACTTGCTTGAGTTGCCAGTCTAGTACTTCTTCAAAATTTTCCCATGGATAAAAATCATTTAAGCCTAAACGAATACCAATTTCACGTGCAATCCACCAACCTGGTTTGGTATTGTATTTTGGTTCTACAGCAGGGTATCTTAAAGCTATATTTGGGCTTTTGTGTTGTGAGACACGTATATCATCTAATCTTTCTAAGAAAGTAGCTTCTGGTAATACTACATCTGCATATCCTGTAATTTCACTTGGCATGGTATCAACAGCAACTACAAATTCTAAATGATGTAAGGCTTTTTTAATTTTTTCTTCATCAGGAACTGCTTGTAACGGATTGGTTGCTACAAAGAACATTCCTTTTACTTTATGCTCACCTTTATATTCTGGAAGCGCATGATCAATTATTTCATTGGTAATTCCTGCAAAAGCCAACTTGTGTTTTCCTTGAGAAATATCTCTCCAAGTCCATTTTGGTTTTGGAACTGGTGGATGTGGGTGTTTTGGTAATTTAAATTTTTCAGCAAAATAGAAACCACCTTTACGACCCCAAGAACCTAAAATAGCATTTAAAATTGCCATAGCTCTTGTACGTTGTGTATCATCTCCATACCAAGCAGTATGACGACCTGGATGAATAATTACTTTTGGAGAAGCATTACCCATAACACGTGCTGTTTTATAAATATCACCTGCTGGAATGGTCGTAATTGATTGTGCCCATTCAGGTGTATATTTTTGTACATGTTCTTTTAATTCATCAAAACCATGTGTGTATTTTTCTACATATTCTTTATCATAAAGATCTTCATTGATTAAAACATGTATCCAAGCTAACAACAACGCCATGTCTGTTGATGGTTTAATCGGTAACCAATGTGAAGAATGTGCTGCAACAGTAGAAAAACGAGGATCAACTGTAATAATATCACCACCTCTATCTATAAGGTCAGAAACATCTTGAACATGACCGTTGTGCATATTTTCACCTATATGACTTCCAATTAGCACTAAACATTCTGTATTTCTTATATCCGTTGGTTCTGGTGAAGCTAAACCTGCACCATAAGTAGCAATATAACCTGCTTCTCTTGTAATTAAGCATTGTGCACTTGCGGGTTTTGCATTAGTATCAGAACCCCAGTATTGAAATAGGTGTTTAAAATGTGGTCCTGTTTTACCATGATAAAACAAAGCTAAACTTTCTTTACCATATTTTTTGTCAATTTTTTTCATGTTTTTGACAACCAAATCTAAAGCTTCTTCCCAAGTTGCTTCAACAAAGGTTTGTTCTCCATCTTTTTCTACTCTAATCAGTGGATGCTTTAAACGATCCTCATCTGTATACATACCTAAACCTCCAGTTCCTCTCGGACAAAGTTTTCCATTTGAATGCGGATCAATATCATTTCCAATAATTTTCTTAATCTTATTATCTTCATCTTTATATACCCAACCTGCACAATTCCAAAAGCATACCTCACAGACAGTAGCTACTTTTGTAAGCTTGTCATCTGATAAGGGTTCTTCATTTTTGAAAAAGCTAATCCCTTTTGCTACTACTGGATACGTTAAAGCTGCTCCCGTTGCACCTAAAGTTGAGATTTTTAAAAACTTTCTTCTACTGTTTTGCATAATCTAAATTTTGATTTGTTTAAACAAATACTTTTAAATAAGTTGCAAACTTACTACCTCATTTAGGCTCTTAAACTGACATATATCATTTTATCAATTAAATGTAGTGTTTTTTCTAGTTTATAATCAATCTAAATTAAATGAAATAATTCATTAGATAAATAGTTCAATCTAGCAAATAAAAATAGTTTTTTTAAATACAACTAACTGTTTTTTAATGAGGTAATTAACAACAATGCCTCCTCTATTTCTATCGCAAATTATTACAAAATAGTTCTTTTTATGCTACTTATGTTACATTTTTTTTATGTGTAATTTTACCTATATGATTTTTGTCACCTTTATAATAGTTATATATAATTAGTTTTGTAACATAATTAACATTTATAACTTAAAATGAAACAATTATTAATTCTAGGAGCTGGTACATCAGGTACTATGATGGCAAATCATTTGGTCAAGAAACTCAATAAGAATGAGTGGAAAATCACAATTATTGACCAATACAAAACACATTATTACCAACCTGGTTTTCTATTCTTACCTTTTGACACGTATACAGAAGATCAAGTAAAAAAGAAAGGAAATAAGTTTATTCCTAAAGGTGTAAACTATATTCAAACTAAAATTGAACAAATTTTTCCAAAAGAAAATAAGGTCAAACTAGAAAATGAAACTATTAATTATGATATATTAATAGTCGCAACGGGTTGCAAAATTGCTCCTGAAGAAATTGAAGGGATGAAAGGTAAAAATTGGCAAAAAAATATTTTTGACTTTTACACCTATGAAGGTTCACTTGCCTTACGAAACAAACTACGTGATTGGAAAGGTGGTAAAATGCTTATTCATATTACCGAAATGCCCATCAAATGCCCAGTTGCTCCTTTAGAGTTTGCTTTTTTGGCTGATTCTTACTTTACAAAAAAGGGAATGCGTGACAAAGTAGAAATTACCTATGTAACACCTCTTTCAGGTGCTTTTACAAAAGATAAATGTTCGAAATCACTTACCTATTTATTAGATGACAAGAATATAAATATTGAAACTGATTTTGCCATAGAGCATGTTGACAATGAAAATAATAAGATTGTTGACTATGCAGAAAAAGAACTTGACTACGATCTCTTAGTTACCGTACCTACCAATATGGGCGATGAAGTAATTGAAGGATCTGGTATGGGTGACGATTTAAATTTTGTGCCTACACACCATAACACTTTACAATCTCTTGAAAACGAAAATGTATTTGTTATTGGTGATGCAACCGATGTTCCCGCTTCTAAAGCAGGATCTGTCGCTCATTTTCAAGCAGAAACCTTAACAGATAACATTTTACTTTATATAGCTGGCAAACCTTTAAAAGAAGAATTTGACGGTCATGCCAACTGCTTTATAGAAACTGGTTTTAACAAAGCCTTACTAATTGATTTTAATTATGAACACGAACCTGTACACGGTACTTTCCCATTTGCAGGAATTGGACCCTTACAACTCTTAAAAGAAAGCGTAATTAATCACTGGGGAAAATTAGCCTTTAGATGGATTTATTGGAATATGCTCTTAAAAGGAATTCCTATACCATTTGTAGGCAGAAATATGAGTACGAAAGGGAAGAAATTGGATTGAAGTATTGATTGAAAATTTAAGATTGAAGATTTGAGATTTGAGATTTGAGATTTGAGATTATAAGAACGTAAATAATAACAAACAACTATAAACAATTAAATATAAAAATTATGAGCATTGACGTAAAAAGAACAGACGAAGGATATCTAGCTAATTTTTCTGATTGGAATAAAGAAATAGGTAACGAAATTGCTAAAGAAGATGAAATTGAAATGACCGATAAACATTGGGAAGTAATCACATGGATACAAGAGCAAATAAAATTAGGTAAAGCTCTTTCAATAAGAAGTATCAAAAAAAGTGGTGTTGTTGACATCAAGGAATTTTACAAACTTTTCCCTAGAGGTCTAAAAATATCGACTAAAATAGCAGGTGTAGAAAAACCAAAAGGTTGCATATAGCAAAGTAGAAAGTTTGTAAAGTTAAAAGTTTTAAAAGTAAGTTTCACTTTCAACTTTCAACTTTTAACTTTTAACTTTTAACTTTTCACTTTATACTTTTAACTTTAAGAACTTTATAAACTTTAAACTTAATAATCATGGGAAAATCAACCGTAAAAAAAATGCTTTTTGTTTTATCAAAAGCGACAATCGACAGTGTATATGCAGCCTTTATCATGGCAAATGGTGCAAGAGCTGAAGGCATTGAATCAGAAATATTCTTTACTTTTTTTGGTCTAGAAGCCATTCAAAAAAAGAAACTTGGCAACCTTCATGTTGCAACAGTAGGTAATCCTGCAATGCATATGCCAACACTTCTTGGAGGTTTACCAGGTATGGAAGCCTTTGCTACCATGATGATGAAAAAAGAAATGGAAAAACTAGATATGCCACCAATTGATGAGTTTCTAGAAATATTATCAGCCTCTGGTGTTAAGCTTTGGGGATGTAAATTAGCTATAGAAATGTTCCATCTTAAAAAAGAAGATTTTATTGATGACCTTGATGGTATCTTAACAATTGGTGATTTTTATCAAAGAGCCGATCAAGAAAATATACAAATGTTGTTTATTTAAAAACAATATTTTGTTAGATTTATAGTACCCAAAATATAGATTGAATGAACCTCACTTTTTAGTAAGTGGGGTTTTTTAGTGATTGTGAGTTGAGTTAACCCACTTTTTCATGAATATTTCTATTAACCTGAGTTCGACCTAAGCTTTACTATACAGAATGCAAAGAAAAGGTGAGATTTGAAGAATAAATTTTAAGGAATAACGAGTTATTGTG